>JAEYOL010000328.1 GCA_023411775.1 Bacteroidota bacterium
AATGGCAGCCCATAGAGATGAATAATCTCCTGGAGGATCTGAATGCAAAAACAAATGAGATCAGGTATGAAGTCGCCAGGAATACATTAACGGTATTAAAGAATGAATCAAACGCCTTTCCTATAACGGGAAAAAGAAAGGTCGCTTATATTGGAATCGGCACAGACAAACTGAACGATTTCGGGAAGAGAATAAAAGAGGACCTGGGTGGAGATGCATTTTTCTTCACGTATAAAGACAACGACCCCCAGCGAATTATCAGGGCGATTGAAAACGGCCGTTATGAATCGATTGTGATTGGTGTTCATAACTATAGCCTGCGACCCGCCAACAATTATAATATCAGTGCTGCTGCAGTAAACCTTGTGAAAGAGCTCCAGGCATTTAATGCTGCTACTTTCGTTTTTGGAAATGTACTGGCCTCAGGTAATTTTTGTTTTGCAAAGAACCTGGTCGCCTGCTACCAGGATGATGACATTACGCAACATGCAGCAGCGGATCTTTTGGAATCTAAGATCGTATCGATGGGTAAGTTGCCTGTATCCGTTTGTGATTTCAAACCGGGTGACGGAATTATTCACGGTGGCGTTCGACCTGCGCAGGCGCCACAAGCTGCATCCGGAAAGCTGGCGGCTATAGATTCGATCGTGAATGACGCTATTGCCAGGAAAGCATTTCCCGGCTGTGTAGTCATGGCGATCCACAAAGGAAATATTCTTTACAACAAGGCATTTGGAAATTTTGCTTATGACTCTTTACAGCCCATGAGCCTCGAAAGCATTTTTGATCTTGCATCGCTTACCAAAACATCTGCCACGACGGTGTCGATTATGAAGCTTTATGAGCAGGGTAAATTGGATCTGAATAAACACCTTGGGAATTATCTTCCGATAGTCAGGGGAACCGATAAGGCTTCGCTTCGCATCGATGATATCCTGTTGCACCAGGCGGGACTTGTTCCTTTTATTGCATTTTATAGGGAAACAATTGATACGGCAACGGGCATTCCGAACCCTGCGATCTACAGTGAAAAGAAGAAACCAGGTTTTGAAGTACGCGTTGCGGAGAACCTTTACCTGCGCAACGACTGGCAGGACACAATAATGAGCCGGATACTGGCGAGCCCAGTTTCAAAGCAGAAAAAATATGTGTATAGCGACAATGATTTTATTTTCCTTGGTAAAATAGTGGAAGAGTTATCGGGTATGCCATTGAACGAATATGTCGAAAAGAATTTTTATCGTAAGATGGGCATGCGTACCACGGGATTCAAACCCCGTGCGGAGTTTGCCGTGTCTAAAATTGTTCCTACCGAATCGGAAGCGCATTTTCGCAGGCAATTGATACGTGGTGATGTGCACGATGAAGGCGCATCATTATTTGGAGGTGTGGCGGGTCACGCCGGACTATTTTCCGATGGCTTTGATCTCGCCATGTTATATCAAATGTTGCTCAACGGTGGGGAGTTTAACGGACAGAGGATACTGAAAGAAGAAACGATTAAATATTTTACCGCATATCATAGCGATATCAGTCGCCGTGGCCTCGGTTTCGACAAACCGGAAAAAGATAATAACAAACGTCCTGAGCCTTATCCAACTCTTAGTGCTTCGCCACAAACATTTGGCCATACGGGTTTTACGGGTACCTGCGTATGGGTAGATCCCAAAGACGATCTTATCTATATTTTTCTTTCCAACCGTGTATATCCTACCCGCAACAACAGGGTCTTTGGTCAGCTCAATGTGCGCCCCAAAATTCATGAAGTCCTCTATAGCGTAGTGAGAGAGGGTAGCCACGAATAGCGCGAATTACACGAATGGGCCACCGATTACACAGATTACACGGATTGAACCCAAAAATAAAATCTCTATTCGTGCATTCGTGCAATTCGTGGCTAATGCCCTGCCGCAGGCAGAAAATTAATCTGTGTAAATCAGTGTAATCCGGGGCTAATTATTTCGGGCGTTGTTTGGGAGGTCGATTACCCTGGGGTT
The DNA here is from genome assembly GCA_023411775.1 of Bacteroidota bacterium. Taxonomy (GTDB): domain Bacteria; phylum Bacteroidota; class Bacteroidia; order Chitinophagales; family Chitinophagaceae; genus Terrimonas_B. The sequence goes on from JAEYOL010000328.1 coordinate 1,998, forward strand.
TTTGTGGCGGGCGTCCCTGTTGAGATCCGCCCTGCTGGCCCTGGGGCCTGTTACCGTGTTGCTGCGGGGGGCGGTTACCACCGGGTCTTGGTCCCTGGCCTTTTTCTCTCGGTCCCTGGGATTTGTCCCTCGGTCCTTGTCCTTTATCTCTTCCACCCTGCGCTTTCTCCCTAGCTTTATGGCGGCGTTTTCTTTCAGCTTTTTCAAGGGTCTGCAAACTGATCTGACCAACCAGGTCAGCCATTTCGGGCTCCACTTCTTTTGGTTTGGAGGAAACAACTTCAACCGGTTCCAGTTCTTCCGGGAAAACACCCTGCTGGTTTAATGATTTTATTTTTAAAACCCTTTCGATGCTCAGCGGGTATTGTTTGGTACTGTCTGGCAAAGTGTACCACATCAGGTTTTTGAAAATATCTTTTTTAACCAGGTAAGCATTACCGCGGGCAATCTTTATGGTATCGCAATTATCTGGGAAATGCTGTAGGGCATCCAGGTAGGTATCGAGTTCGTAGTTAAGGCAACATTTCAGGCGTCCGCATTGACCGCTCAATTTTGCCTGGTTGATAGAAAGGTTCTGGTAACGTGCCGCCGCGGTGTTCACGGATTTGAAATCGGTAAGCCAGGTACTACAGCAGAGTTCACGGCCGCAACTACCGATACCGCCCACTTTTCCTGCTTCCTGTCTTGCACCGATCTGGCGCATCTCCACTTTCACTTTGAATTCGGAAGCATAGACTTTGATCAGTTCACGAAAATCGACCCGGCCGTCGGCGATATAAAAAAAGGTAGCTTTTCTGCCGTCGGCCTGCATTTCCACCTGGCTGATCTTCATATCTAGCTTTAATTGCCTTGCGATAGCGCGGCTGCGGATCACGGCCTCCGGTTCGCGGGCTTTATTCTGGATCATCAGGTCAATATCACGATCGCTGGCGGGGCGAAGTACTTTTTTCATTTCAGGGTTATCTTCCCTGGCCCCTCTTTTTTTCATCTGCAGCCTTACGATCTCACCGGTCAGGGAAACCTCACCCACATCGAAACCGCTGACACCTTCCACGGCGATCATATCACCTTTTTCATACGGCTGAAGTGAGGGATTTCGGAAAAAATCTTTGCGGGTGCCTTTATTAAAACTTACCTCTATGACTTTACAGGCGCTGTCGATATCGGCCATTGGAAGGTTGTGCAACCAGTCGTATGTGTTCATACGGTTGCACCCGCCGGTACTGCACCCGCCGTTGCTCTTACAACCATTTGGTTTACCGCCTTTGGCAGTACCGCAACTTCCACATCCCATGGTAATCGATAATTAAAATAAAGCGAGGGAGAAGGGGGCTAACCCGTGCAGAAATATATTATCCACTAATTGTTTGGCGCACACGCCCGCCGGTTAGGTATACCGGGCATTTCTACTATTAAAAACCAGCACAGTCCCGGCGTAACGAAAAGCCGGCAATTACCTCATAAACAGTATATGTAGAAACTGATAACACAACTAAACAATTAATAATAATCAGGTCTGCATCCCGGTTTACGCACATTTCATACCGGGCATCTCTAATCCTCAATCCGTCAAAAATACAATTTTGTCCTGAATGATGTGATATACTTTAATCGTGAGGGCATGGAACAGCATTTTCCCATGAGCATTCCTTTCTATATAATAGCTGGCTTTGTCCAGTTCCTCGATGATAGCCTGCTGTTGTTCTATTCCGGCGATCTTGTTGAGGCGCTGCAAAAAGTCCATTTCCGCGTCAGCCCTGGAGGCGCCTGCCTGGTCGGGGGCGACCCTCAACCGAATGGCCTGCTGAAGCAGATGATTAAAATAACGCAGGAACTGTTTTTGCTTTTCCCGGCCGAGTTTACCCATTTCATCCACCCATTTGGTCTGGGCGATCGGACCTGTCTTCAGGATGGCGTTCAGCCATTCTCGCAACAGGCTCTGCCAGTCTTCGTCGGAATGCTGCACCAGTTGAAGCGCTTCCCGGTAGTTGCCTTCAGATACGCCGGCTACCTGCCTGGCAGCGGCCGTTTCGGTATTATTTCGTTCCACCAGCGCTGACACAATGTCCTCAGTCTCCAGTGCGGGTATCCGAATCACCTGGCAACGACTCAGGATCGTAGGAAGGATCAGGGATTCATTTTCCGCAACCAGTATAAATAAGGTATTAGGCGGTGGCTCTTCGATCAGTTTTAGCAGTTTGTTCCCTTCATTACCCAGGTACTCGGGCAACCACATCAATAATACCTTGTACTCACTTTCAAAACTTTTCAGGTTAAGTTTACGGATGATATCATTGCACTCGTGCGCGGTTATATTGCCCTGTTTATTTTCCGCGCCTATGAATTGCAGCCAGTCGTAGACATTACCATAGGGGTATGACTTTATAAATTCACGCCATTCATTGATATAATCGGTACTGATAGGCGGAGTGCCTGGCTTTTTTGTTACAACGGGATAAGAGAAATGAATATCAGGATGCACCAGTTGCGTGGCTTTGGTGCAAGCGGAGCATACGCCACAGCTTTCCGTTGCAGGTTGCAGGCTCCCGGTTGCCGGTTCCGCTTCACCAAAAAGTGAGGGACCTTCACTGGTCTTTCGCCCGTTCACCTTTTCGCAAACCATATATTGTGCAAATGCAAGGGCAAGTGGCAGGCCGCCAAATCCCTCCTTACTTGTAAAAAGCAGTGCATGGCTGAGCCGGTTGTGATGCACCATCTCAACCAGGTTATGTTTTACAGCCTGCTGGCCAATAATATCCATGAATTGCATGCAGCGAAGATAAAACCGGCGAACCGATTATGAAGCATGATACAGTGTCCTGTTCCAGTTTTTCTGATGCAGGGTGATGATTTCTATGTGACAGAGAACAGGTGATCTCGTACGCTGAAGGGACTAATTCAAATATTTAAGAATTTCATCGCTCATCGGTAAGGTCTTGGGTGCAAATGTTGCGACCAGGTTTCCTTTTTCATCAACCAGGAATTTTCCAAAATTCCATTGCAGCGGGTTGTCGAAGCCTTTCCGCGCCGCTTCTTCAGATAAAAATTTATAGATCGGTGCCACATCATCGCCTTTTACAGAAACTTTATCGGCCATAGGGAAGCTGACGCCATAATTTCTTTTGCAGAACTCCGCGATCTCAGTTTTACTGCCGGGCTCCTGCCCATTAAAATTATTTGCTGGGAAACCAACGATCACGAGTTTATCCTTGTACTTATCATACAGTTTTTGCAGGCCTTCATATTGTGGAGTGAGTCCACATTTGGAAGCAGTATTGACGATCAGGATCTTTTTTCCTTTGAATTCAGAAAAATCGATCTCACCACCTTCCAGTCCTGCGACTTTAAATTCATAAATAGAAGTAGCGGATAGGGCAGCGGCTATTAATAATGTTAGCATGAATGTTTTCATATCCAGTAAATTTTTAAATGTATCGGCTTTGCGGGATATAAAGTTACGCCAGTATCAGGATTAAGCCGAAAAAGATTAAGCCGGCGGAAAAGGAAGCCGGCGAGAGAGAAGATTTTTTTAATTCATTTAACCTGATCTTATTGTCGCTCAAAACATCCCAGGTCGGGTAGTCCGACAGGCCTTGGGAAACCATCAAGATCAATACTAAGAGTGGAGGTGGCACCGGCATCTATAGCTGCTGAACCGGGCTGTAGCCGGAAATTATAATAACGTTTCGAAACATTGATACTGTCAAACAGCGGCGCCTGGTCGATGATATTGCTCGCGGTTATATTTGCTGGTGCTGTTTTTACGCGCCAAAGCACATGATCGAATACAACATTGTCTCCGGGACCACTGGTCACCTGTACCTCATTTTCCACCAGCTTATTTTCACCCGAGGCATCATCGCCCCAGAAAATGCAGTTCCTGAAAACAGCATTGAGCGGCGCGGTGCTGGTACCATCTGAATTGCTTGCGCTTAGAACAGGGTCTTTATGTTGTACAAATGAATTTGAGTAACTGGCTACGGTACAATGGTTGAACTCATAACTGCCGCCCCTGCCAATGGCAATATTTTTTCCGCAGTTGCTAACCAGGCAGTTGTTGGCAACAATACTGGAGTTGAGCGCAATGATTCCGGCGTCGTAGGAATTGTCTATCACACATTGGTTCAATATTAATTTTGGGTTTGCATTAACTGATGGGCCTTCTGCGGCGATAGATTGATATGCATTTTTTATTATAGCATAGTTCAGGATATTATCCGTGCTGCTTTCCCGAAAATACATCCCCGGCCAGGCGGCAGGGTAGTCTTTATAAGGTGCGTCCATCCGGTCGCCCTGGAAATAGACCCGGTCGGCCGTATCTTTTTCGCCATTAACTTTTAGTGAGCCATCGATAACGATCGGGGCATCGGCATGTACATATACCCGGCAGCCTTTTTCAATCGTGAGGGTCTGACCGGCGTTGATATAGAGGTAGCCCTGTATCACATAGGGAAGATCGTTTGTCCAGGTTTCATCTGATAATATCTGTTTGTCGCGCTGAAAATGCGCATTCTGTCCCCAGGCTTCCAGTTGCACCCATTTTGTTTTCCCGTTATAGTTGACACCAATGCTGTCGCGGATAATAAAAGGAAGATTTTCTGTATTCGGGTCTACGTTTACCTGGACAAAGACATAAATGCTGTCGTTGGCTTCAATTTCGATATTATTTGCCTCGGTAGCTGCTGCGCCGTCGATGTTGATCTTAAAATTTGAACCGCTACCACCCATCAGCTTTACCGATGAAAGACGTAGTTTCTGATTGTTATCATTGATGATCTTGAAAGTTTGGGTAACCGAGCCAACCGTTGTAAAGACAGTGTCATAATGCAGGGTATCTGCGGAAATGGTCAGGCTTGCATCAGGCGAGGTGATAAAGGAATCTTTCCGGCACGAAAATATTAGCAGCGTGATCGATAAACTAATGAGTAAAGCAGTCTTCATTTCAAATTTTTGATGGGGTGCTGTGGTGGTTACAATATAATTCGTTTTGTCGGTAGTGAGTGGTGAGTCGTGAGTAGTGAGTTGTGAGTCGGACGCTCGCAGATCTAGGCTCGCAGCCCATACTCCTACCTTGTAGCCGAACACAGCGTCGCAATGCTCAGTCTCACATTCTCGCCATTCAATAATTCTGTTCCACATGCTTCCAGGGTGGCGCCGGTTGTGATGACATCATCCACCAGCAACACATGTTTATTTTTTATTTTCTCTGAACCCGAAAGGATGAATTTGCCCTCCATATTCTGCCACCTTTCAATTCTACCTTTTTTAGTCTGAGTTTCAGTATGATGAGAACGAATTATTACGTCATTTAGTACCGGCACGGCCAAAGTTTCTGCCATTCCCTCGCATAGTACCGTGGCCTGGTTGTATCCCCTCCGTTTTTCCCTGGCGGGGAAAAGGGGTAAGGGTATCAATGCGTCCACCTCAAATCTTCGGGCGCGGCCAATGCTTTGGCCCATCATCTTACCCAGTTGAAATCCCAGGTCCTTATTCTTTTTGTATTTAAACTGGTGCATGAGCCGTTGTATCAGCGACTCACGTGTAAAATAGCAATAGGCCGACGCCTGTTCGATCCGCAGCCGGCCCCAGAATCTTTTTTCTACAGGGTTGCCGCTAAATTTTTCAAAATCTGTTTCGGGTAAAGCGTCGATGCAACGCACACAAAGCAGGCTATCGGGATTCAGTATATCGGAACCGCAACCAGCACAAACGTGTGGAAACAACCAATGAAGAATCGCCTCCTTTATTTCCATTGCACTAATCATGATCACAAGTTTATAACGGTCTGTAAATAGCTCGTAGCTCACAGCTCGCCGCTCGAAGCTTTTCTGATTCTATTATGCCTGGTTAAACAAATACCGGTACACTTCCTCCACTCTCGACATGGTAACAATGTTGATATTGAATTTTTGCTTCGCCAGTCCCTTTTGGTTATACTTCGAAACAATAATCTTTTCAAATCCAAGTTTCTCCGCTTCAGCGATTCTTTGTTCGATCCTGTTTACCGCCCTGATCTCACCACTTAGCCCTACTTCACCGGCAAAGCAAATATGCGGGTCCAGGGGTATATCTTCAAAAGATGAAAGCAAAGCGCAGAGTACCGCCAGGTCGATCGAGGGATCCTCAACCTTGATCCCACCGGCAATATTGAGGAAAACATCTTTAACGCCAAAGTGGAAACCACCACGTTTTTCCAGTATTGCCAACAGCAGTTGAAGGCGACGCAGGTCGAATCCGCTTACGGTTCGCTGTGGAGTGCCATAGACGGACTGAGTGACCAGCGCCTGCACTTCGATGAGCATAGGCCTGATACCTTCAATGGTGGCAGCAATGGCTATCCCGCTGAGTTGTTCTTCTTTTTGTGTGATCAGTATTTCACTCGGGTTAATGATGCCCCGCATGCCCTGGTCGGTCATTTCATAAATGCCAAGTTCGGAGGTACTGCCAAACCGGTTCTTTAGTGTGCGCAGGATCCGGTATGCATAGTGACGATCACCTTCAAATTGCAAAACGGTATCGACCATATGCTCCAACACTTTGGGCCCGGCGATATTTCCATCCTTGGTGATATGCCCGATGAGCAGGACTGGTGTGTTGGTCTCCTTAGCAAAGCGCTGAAATTCGGCAGTGCATTCCCTGATCTGCGATACTGATCCGGGCGAGGAATCGATCAAAGGGGTTTGAAGCGTTTGTACTGAGTCAACGATCACCAGGTCGGGCTTTAGTTTTTTTATTTCCTGGAAGATAGTTTGTGTAGAGGTTTCGGTGAGTAAATAAAAATTGTCTGAAACAGGCAGACCACTACCCACCCGGTCGGCCCGCATCTTTATTTGTTGTTCACTTTCTTCACCGCTGATATAAAGAACTTTGATGTCTTTAAGCCATAAACCGTTTTGAAGAAAGAGTGTGGACTTTCCGATGCCGGGTTCACCACCTATCAATACGATACTACCAGGAACCAGTCCACCTCCTAAAACACGATTTAGTTCGGGGTCAGCAGTTACAATTCTTTTTTCTTCATTGCTACTGATTTCATGCAATGCGATGATCCGGCTGGTCCTTTTATCATTGCGATAAGATTTCCAGTCGTTGTTGTTCTTTGTATCTTTTTGGATAAGCTCTTCTACAAATGTATTCCACTGTCCGCAGGATGGGCATTGACCTACCCACTTTACACTTTCATAGCCGCAATTTTGACAGAAGTAGGAAGTTTTAACTTTGCTCATGCTCTAAAGTATTTAAAGTCTAAAGGTCTAAAGGTTTAATGGTTGTAAACTTAATTGCCATGACAAAACCTCTTAAACTTTTTGAAACTTCTTAAACTTTTTGAGCACACTCAACAATCATAATACGAGGTATATTCAAAATGTAAAAGGGGCCAATCTTACGATTGACCCCCTTACTTACTAACCCATTAAATTCTTTAGCTAAGTTACAATTCTGCCCAACATTTCAAAATAAAATTTTGGGGCTGTGAATAACTTCCGCTTACCAGAGCAACCTGCCCATACATAAAAGACCTTGCAGTGTTTTCCTATATAATTACCTGATTAACAGAAAAATATGGTTGGCCAATTAAGTGGAAACACTATTATCAATGTTTAAACATGGACTGTAATTATTCCCACATAAAATGACAAAAAGGCTGGATAATGACGCATTGATCCAAATGGCTGTAAGTTTGTTATAAGTAATAAATTAAAACAAAATCTATAGAGAATGACACCATCAATTATGCTTGTCTCTTTCCTGTTTTTGGGAATCAGTATGCTCGTTTCCATGGTCCTCAAGAACAAGTTTACCAAGTACAGTAAGGTACCCCTGAGGAATGGCATGTCGGGTAAGGAAATAGCCGAAAAAATGCTCCGGGAAAATGGAATATATGACGTAAAAGTTGTTTCTGTAAATGGCTTTTTGTCAGATCATTACAACCCCGTTAATAAAACCGTGAACCTCAGCCCTGACGTCTATAACGGCACCAGCGTGGCTGCGGCCGCCGTTTCGGCTCATGAATGTGGCCACGCCGTTCAGCATGCCACCGCATATCAATGGCTGACCATGAGGAGTAAGATGGTACCCGCGGTGCAGATCAGTTCCAGCCTGGTAAACTGGATCCTGCTGGTGGGGGTGATCATGGCTGCTTCAGGTGGTAATACCACCGTATTGTTGGTTGGGATCATCCTGATGGCCGTAACCGTTTTGTTTTCCCTGATCACTTTGCCAGTTGAATTTGACGCCAGTAAAAGGGCTCTTGCATGGTTGAACAATACCAATGCTACAACCCGTGATGAATATCCCCAGGCAAAAGACGCGTTGAAGTGGGCTGCTATGACCTATGTCGTAACTGCATTGGCCGCCGTGGTAACTCTTGTACAGTACATCTTATTATACCTCGGAAGTCGCGACCGGTAATAGTTTTAAAAAGCATCAAAACAAAGGGCGACCACTAAAATGTGGTCGCTTTTTTTTTGGAAATTTTTCTAATATTTTATTTAGGCCGTTTAAAATTTTGTTAAATTGTCGTACTCCTATTTTAAAAGCTAACTAAAACTACTACGCATGAGAAAACTAAAGCTACTGCTATTAGGTACGCTATTGTTGGCGACCCATATAGCCTGGTCGCAAAAAACGGTCTCTGGAAAAGTTACAGATGCAAAAGTTGGGACACCCCTGCCCGGCGTGTCTGTTATTGTTAAAGGCACAAATTCAGGTACCGTTACAGACGCATCCGGTAATTACCAGTTGAGCGTGCCCGAAAATGCGAACACCCTTGTATTTTCTTCTCTTGGTTTCGGCACCCAGGAAGTGGCGATTTCTGGTTCCACATTAAATATTACCCTTGAAGAAGGGCAATCCCAAAACCTCCAGGAAGTGGTCGTCGTAGGTTTTGGAACAAAGATCAAGAAAGACCTGACCGGGAATATTGCCCGGATCAAAGGCGAAGAAATTGTAAATACGCCGGTAGCGAATATGACCCAGGCCATCCAGGGTCGCGCAGCAGGTGTGTTTGTAGAAGCCAATAATGGTAAGGTCGGCGAAGGGATCAAAGTACGGATCCGTGGCGCGGGCTCCATCAGTGCTTCCAACGACCCGCTTTACGTGATAGATGGTATTCCTATTAACAACGGTGGTTTAAGAGGTAATGCGCTGGCGGATATCAATTTCAATGATATCGAAACATTCGACATCCTTAAAGACGCCTCAGCTGCAGCTATCTACGGTTCACGTGCCGCCGGCGGTGTGGTACTGATCACAACCAAAAAAGGACGTCAGGGTCGTACCAGGGTAAATGTAAACCTGCAGTATGGTTCAAACAAACCTACCAACCATCGGGAATTCCTGAATGCGGCGCAATATGTGGAACTGCTCCGCGAAGCGGCTATCAACAGCGATATTATTGAAGGTGTGGATCCTGCACATCCTGATTCATGGCTCACTTTCGCGGAAGGAAGGATGGACCGTTATTCAGGCCACTCAGACTGGCGTACGCTGGAGACAAATACCGACTGGGAAAGCCTGGCATACAACGACGACGCGAATACTAAAATCGTAGACGTGACTGCCTCAGGTGGAAACGATAAGACCCGATTTTTCATCAGCGGTGGTTTCAGCGACCAGGATGGTATTTTGATATTGAATAATTTTCAAAGGATATCTTCCAGGTTCAACCTGGAGCACGATGCAAGCGACAGATTAAAGATCGGTTTCAATCTCGGTATCTCTCGAACTGTAGGTAATCGCAATAACCTGGACAATGCGTTCCAGACACCATTACAATTGGTAGCCCTGGCGCCCATTACACCTCCCCGTGATGAGAACGGAGTATTATATGATCGTCCTGTTACTACCTACTACAATGGTTTAATCGAACTTGAAGACTCCAGGTACAAGTCCACTATATTTCGTAACATCGGTACAGCATTTGCCAGCTATAAGATCATAAAGAATCTTTCTTTCCGCTCCGAGCTGGGCCTGGACGTTCAAACGCAAAACGATGACCTGTTCAGGGGATCCCGGACCCTTACCGGTCTTTCTACCAATGGTTATGGTTCTTCTGAATGGAACCGCGATGTAACATTAAATACCAACAATTATTTCAGCTACATCAACGCATTTGGAGATCACGATCTTGATGCGACGCTGGGTATGTCATATCAAAAGTATACTTCTGATTATACCAGCGTTACTGGTGAAGACTTCCCTGTTGATGCTTTACAAAAGCTTGCCAGTGCAGGTAAGATCACAGGCGGTTCTTCTACCCTGACAGAATCGGCTATCTTATCCTATTTTGCCAGGGCCAACTATAAGTTCAGGAATAAATACCTGCTTTCGGTCAGCGGACGCGTGGATGGCTCTTCCAGGTTTGGTAAAGAAAATAAATACGGTTTCTTTCCAGCCGTTTCCGCCGGATGGATCATCAGTGAAGAAGACTTCATGGCTCAGTCGGGGGTGTTCAGCTTCCTGAAACTGAGAGGTAGCTATGGTCTTACAGGTAATGATGCAGGCTTTGGAAATTTCCCGCAGCTTGGTCTTTATGGTGCTTCTAAATACAATAACCAGTCTGGCCTTGTACCTACGCAACTGGCCAATCCAAAACTGAAATGGGAGAAATCACAGCAATTGGACATTGGTCTTGATTTCGGTATTCTCGAAAACAGGATCTCGGGTGAGATCGATTATTATGTTAGAAAAACCGATGACCTGATATACAATGTACCTGTTCCCGCTACCTCTGGTTTTACCACACAAACAGTTAATGTAGGTTCCATGGAGAATAAAGGTTTCGAATTTGTGCTGAACGCTAATAATATCACTTTCGGTGATTTCAAATGGAATTCAAGCCTTAACCTTGCGCGTAATATCAACAAGATCACAAAACTCGACGGCGATCAAACATTGATACCCGGCAACGACGGCCGGTACATGAACTCGTTAATCGTAGGAGAGGCAATCGGTGTGTTTTATGGACCAAAATATGCCGGTGTAGATCCCGATAATGGAGATGCCATCTATTTTGAACAGGATGGGAAAACAATAACCAACGATTATAACGCCGCAGGAAACTTTGTTGTAGGTAATCCCAATCCCGACTGGATCGCAGGTTTCAATAATAGTTTTTCTTATAAAGGTATCGAGTTAAGCGTTCTCTTCCAGGGCGTATTTGGAAATGAGATCATGAACGGTGCAGGCGGATTCATGTCGGCAAGTTTTGACTGGTTCGATAACCAGACAGCAGACCAGCTCCGCCGCTGGAGAAATCCGGGCGATATTACCGATGTTCCCCAACTGCGCCTGGGCTATGGCAATGGTATTGGTGCATCCAGCCGCTATGTTGAAAGTGGAAGTTATGTACGTCTTAAAAATGTAACGCTTGCCTATAATTTCAGTCCCCGTTTATTGAGCAAACTGAAAATGCAATCGCTCAGGATCTATTTTACGGGGGTAAACCTGGCCACATTCACCGATTACTCCGGATGGGATCCTGAAGTGAATACCGACTATCGTGCTACCAACCGTAACCAGGGCGGAGATTTCTATGCTGCTCCGCAGATCAAGTCGATGACATTTGGGATCAACCTTGGATTTTAATTTTAAAAAAGAGAAAACTATGAGAAAAATATTAATAGGTGCAGCGATTTCATTTTTCGCGTTTTCATGCAGCAAGAAGATAGACCTGCTGCCATCACAAAGCGTTGAAGAAGGGGTTGCACTGACCTCCGATGCTAACGTTAAAAAAGTATTGAATGGTGCATATGATGCCGTCAGCGACGCCGACCTGTATGGTGGGGATCTCCTCCTATTTTCCGAGCTGCTAGCAGCTGACGGGGAGATTCGCTGGGAAGGTACCTTCAATGAGCCCGATGAAGCCTACGGCAAATCATTCCTGAAAACAAACAGTTTTGTCCGCGATATCTGGAGCAGCGCGTATGATGCCATCAATATTGCCAACAATGTGCTTAGTGCCATTGATGTTGTAAACGATGCAGACAAGGACAGGGTTAAGGGTGAAGCGCAGTTTCTCAGAGGCGCCATGTATTTTGAACTGGTGAAACTGTTCGCGCAGCCATATAGCGCAGGTTCCGTGAGCTCCAACCCCGGCGTACCCATTGTGCTTACGCCAACAAGGGGTATTGATGAATCATCTTATGTTCCACGCAGTACAGTCGAGCAAACCTATGCCCAGGTCATAACCGATCTTACCGAAGCTGAGAGCCTGCTCCCGGCTGTGAACCCCGGTTCTAATGCAACCACCCGGATGGTGTTTGCTACAAAAGCTGCGGCAGCCGCCATGCTGTCGAGGGTTTACCTGCAGATGGAAAATTGGAACGCTGCTGCTGCAGCCGCCGACAGGGCGATCTCGGTTGCAACCGCCAATGGTCGTTCCCTTGCTGCTGATTATGCAGGGGCGTTTAACAACACCACCAATGTTCCCGAGTATCTTTTTGCTATGCAAATAAGTGAACTGGACGGAGCCAACAATATGCACTTATACTGGTCGATACCCGCATATGGCGGACGTGACGGAGATGTTGCCATCCTGGCTAAACACCTTGCTTTGTACGAACCTGATGATGACAGGCTGCAGCTTTTTTATACCGGTGCAGGTGCAACCAGGAGCGGTAAGTGGCAACAGCAGTACAGAAATCTTCCTATTGTCAGGCTGGCTGAAATGTACCTGACCAGGGCTGAAGCCAATTTCAGGGCTGGCACAAGCGTGGGAGATTCGCCGCTGGATGATGTGAACCTGATCCGGAACAGGGTAGGCCTCGATGACCTTGGCGCGTTAACCCTCGCTGATATTCTGAAAGAAAGAAAACTTGAGCTGGCACATGAAGGGCATGCAATACATGACCTGAAGCGCCTTAGATTATCTGCTGATGGCTTTGCTTACAACGATAATAAAATGGTGCTGCCCATTCCTCAAAGGGAAGTGGATGCATCCCGTGGTATTATCACACAAAATGCCGGGTATTAATTTTGATTAGAGATATAATTACTAAAGCGGATGATTTTGCGGTCATCCGCTTTATTATTTTCATTTACTTTGAAAAAATTCTTTTCATGAGAAAAATCGCCACACTCCTCATCTTTTTATTGATACTCGGCAATGCATTTGCGCAAGTCAAATCGCCGGAAGAATTTTTAGGTTATAAGGTTGGAACAAGATTTACGCCGCATTGGAAGCTGATCAGCTATTACCAGCATGTTGCACAGGCTGTGCCTGGGATGGTAAAACTGCAGCAATATGGTGAAACCAATGAAGGCAGGCCGCTATACCTGGTCTTTGTTTCTTCGCAGGAAAATATCAGCAACCTGGAAAATATCCGGCTCAATAATCTTCGACTGGCCAATATTGCCAGGGACCGGATGGCGCCACAGGAAAACGCGCCAGCACTGGTATGGCTTAGCTACAATGTACACGGCAATGAGTCTTCCTCATCGGAAGCGGCGCTACTCACAACTTTCGCTCTCACCGATCCTAAGAATACACAGACAAAGGAGTGGTTAAAAAATACGGTGGTAATTATAGATCCCTGCGTAAACCCCGATGGGAGGGATCGTTATGTAAACTGGTACAATTCGGTGGTGGGCACTGCCTACAATCCGCGTCTCGATGCAAGGGAACATCGTGAACCCTGGCCCGGCGGCAGAACCAATCACTATAATTTTGATCTCAACCGCGACTGGGCCTGGCAAACGCAGGTTGAGAGCCGGCAGCGCATGGCAGTTTATAACCAATGGCTCCCGCAGGTGCATGTAGACTATCATGAGCAGGGCATCAACCAGCCTTATTATTTTGCACCAGCCGCTCAACCTTACCACGAAGCCATCACCAAATGGCAAAGGGATTTCCAGGTTACCATTGGGAAAAACCACGCCAGATATTTTGACAAAAACAACTGGCTTTATTTCACCAGGGAGGTATTTGATCTTTTCTATCCGTCATACGGTGATACTTACCCGGTTTATAACGGCGCAATCGGGATGACGTATGAACAGGGTGGCGGCGGCGCCGGAGGCTTGGGCGTTGATACAGATGAAGGTGATACACTTACACTTTACGACCGTGCGATTCACCACTACACAACTTCGCTTAGTACTATCGAGATATCATCGATACATGCTGCTTCGCTAGTAAAAGAGTTTCGCAAATTTTTCAATGATGCAGTAAGCGGGCAGATCGGCGACTATAAGACTTATGTGATAAAAAATAATCCCGCTGATGCTGAAAAAGTCGCTGCCCTTCTGGAATTGCTCGATAAGAATGGCATTCAATATGGGAGCGGTACAGGAAACGGCAAAGGATTTAGTTATTTTACTTCAAAAGAAGAATCGTTTAGTATTTCCGGCGATGATATCGTTATAAGTGCGGCGCAGCCCAAAGCAACCATGCTGAAAGTGTTGTTTGAACCACATTCCAAATTGGTAGACTCTGTTACCTATGATATAACCGCCTGGTCATTGCCGTATGTCTACGGACTAACAACTTACGCAAGTAAAGAGAAGATCGCAGTGAAAGCAGCTCCAGCTGCAGTTGCAACAAAAAATGCCACCGACGATTCATATGGTTATGTTATCCGCTGGCAGGGGCTTTCATCGGCGAGGGCAACGGCCCAGCTATTAAAACATGGCCTGCGCCTGAGATTTGCGGAAATGCCGTTTGAACTGAACGGCCAGCAGTTCGGCCGCGGATCTATAATCATTCTAAAGAATGGCAACGAGAAGTTTGGTGACAGTTTATGGCGGATGGTTGCCCGGCACTGTGATGAAAATGGAGTGAAATTAAGTGCTGTAAGCAGCGGCATGGTAGATAAGGGCTTTGACTTCGGTAGTTCAAAAGTGCATCCTATAAAGACACCAAAGATCGCGATGTTTACAGGTGAGGGCGTTGGTTCCAACGATGCAGGGGAAGTGTGGCATTTCATGGAGCATCAGTTGAAGTATCCGGTTACCCTTATCAATGTAAACGATTTTTCCCGGGCAGACTGGAGTAAGATCGATGTCCTGATCATGCCCAATGGCAACTATCGATTCCTGGGTGATAAAGGGCAGTCGGAGCAGTTTGCCCAATGGATCCGCAGCGGTGGTAGCGTGATCGCATTAGAAAGCGCGGTAACGCAAATCGCCAAGCTTGACTGGAGCGCCATCAAACTGAAGAAAGATGATGATAAAGATTCTGCAGCAGGAAAAGATCCATACAAGCGCCTGCTCACTTTTGAAAACAGGGAGCGCCACGAATTACAGGCAGTAACTCCGGGGTCAATCTATCGTGTTGATGTTGACAATAGCCACCCGCTGATGTTTGGTTATCCTAACTATTATTATACTTTAAAAATGGATAACAACATCTTTGAGTTTATAAAAGAAGGTGGCTGGAATGCAGGTGTGATCAAAAAGACCAGCCAGGTAGCGGGATTTGTTGGTCATAAGTTGAAAGACAAATTGCAAGACGGACTTGTGTTCGGCGTACAGGATATGGGACGTGGCAGCATCACGTATCTGACCGATAATGTTCTGTTCCGCAATTTCTGGGAGAACGGAAAGCTGATGTTCTGTAACGCGTTATTTTTTGTAGGACAATAGGGAGTCAGGATTAGTTCGTAGTTCGGAGTTCGTAGTTAGTAGTTGATGTCCGGATTCCCGACAAATAAGGTTTTCCATCATATCCTCTTAGATCCGCCTAAGACAGTTTATGTTTCGGAGTTCTAAAGCCCCATCCCCTTAGGAGTGGGAGGTGGGGTTGAGGCTTCCCTAGAGTTTGATCTCTTCGTCGTGCTGGTCGAAGAATTTATATTCTGTGAGATGGTAGTTGGTATCAGCTTCGATCCTGGTCTTTTGGCCAAATTTCTTTTTCCAGGCTGCCATTTTTGTGTTCCAGGGCCAACCTTTGGTGAGATATGCAAACATGATCGGGTTCACGATCAGCTTTAAATTCTTATGCTGGTGTGTGATCAGGTAACTAAGATTCTTTTCGATCTCATCTTCCAGGAGGAGTGAAGAAGATATCTTACCGGTGCCATTACAACTTGGACAAACTTCCTGTGTGTTGATATTCATCTCAGGTTTCATCCGTTGCCGGGTGATCTGCATGATACCAAACTTCGAAATGGGCAATACCGCGTGTTTGGCCCGGTCGGGTCCCATGAATTCTTCCATTTTTTCTACAAGCCTGCGCTTGTTTTCCGGAAGCTTCATGTCGATGAAATCAACAACGATTATACCACCCAGGTCGCGAAGACGAAGCTGTCGGGCTATCTCTTCCGCGGCTTCGAGATTTGTCTCCAGGGCGTTTTGTTCCTGGTTATTGCTTACACTTTTATAACCGCTGTTCACATCAATCACGTGCAGCGCTTCGGTATGCTCGATGATCAGGTAAGCACCGCTGTTCATGTTTACGGTCTTACCGAAGGATGATTTTACCTGCTTGGTAATTCCAAATGAATCGAAAATGGGCGAACCGTTTTGATAGAAAGAAACGATATCCGCTTTTTCTGGGGCGATGCGCTGGATATAGTTTTTTGTATCGGTAAAAATTGTGCGATCATTTACTACGATCCTGTTGAAGTCGGCATTGAGCAGATCACGAAGGATACTATTAGTCTTGGTTTGTTCGCTTAATATCTTGGCAGGGGCTGTGGCACCTTTGAGGTTTTTCTGGATCGTCTTCCACATATCTACCAGTGCCGAAAGATCTTCATGCAGTTCTGCTGTATTCTTTCCTTCTGCGGCAGTACGTACAATGACACCAAAATTTTTGGGCTTGATCGCTTCCACGATCTTTTGCAGCCGTTTTCTTTCTTCGGAAGAATGAATTTTCCTTGATACGGCCACGATATTGTTGAAAGGTGTAATAACGACGAAACGACCCGGAAGAGAAATCTCACAGCTTAGGCGCGGGCCTTTGGCAGCAATGGGTTCTTTCAGGATCTGTACCAGTATATTTGGTTTGCCACCCAGTACTTCATTGATCTTGCCGGTCTTTATGATCTCGGGTTCGATCTCAAATTTTCCAAAATCAAGACCTGACTCACTTTTGTCGTTGATGGTCTGGGCTGTGAATTTGAGCAGCGACCTGGCGTAGGGGCTAAGGTCGGTGTAGTGAAGAAAAGCGTCCTTTTCAAAGCCAACTTCTACAAAAGCGGCATTGAGCCCGGGAATCAGCTTTTTCACTTTTCCCAGGTATAGGTCACCCACGGCGAAACGAGCATCGCTTTTTTCGCTATGTAGTTCTACCAGTTTCCTGTTTTCCAGCAAAGCGATTTCAACACCCTGCGGAACAGCATTAATAATGAGTTCTTTGTTCATTACAGCTTACATAAATGAATGTCCTTAGTGCTGCTGTAAACACCGGTTGCCAGAAATCCGTACATGGTATGCGGGTGGGATAAAGGTTGCAGCAAATTGGTGGGGTGCAAACTTATACGGGCGGCAAAACAACCAGTCGATTTGAAACCCCTATCCCGCCAAAGGCGGGACAGGCTGGTTTCATAGCAGGAAAAATTTATTTCCTTTTCTTATGACGGTTCTTTCTTAGTCTTTTCTTACGCTTGTGCGTCGCAATTTTATGACGCTTTCTTTTCTTACCACAAGGCATACTCAAATAATTTTTTAAAACTTGTTATTTAATATTTTAAAACGGGTTTTAATCGATCACCCGTATTTAAATTCTTACTTACTTAATTCAGTAATTCTTTTTTCTATCTCAGCTCTCACGTCAGCGCGGTTGATAAAAGCCAGGCTTTTTCTATACCAGTCCGCCGCAACCAGTTTTTCTCCTTTTCTTTCGTGGATTTCTGCCAACATCAGGATCGCTTCGATATTGGAAGGCTGCACGCGGTTTACTGTCTGTAACCGCTCAACAGCTTTGCTGGTCTGTCCTGAGATCATTAATCCTTTTACCATCGTGAGCTGTGCATACACATTGGTGCTATCCTTGTCAACCACTTCCCGTATTTTAGAAATACCTTCCATTGGATTGGGAGAAATATTTCCAAACAGGTAGCATGCACCCAGACCAACTTTGGCGGAATCGTTAGCAGGATTAATCTTCAAAGACCTTTCAAACAAGTCTTTAGCCTGCAGTGCTTCCCATTTCACAATCCGCGGATTCGGCTCCTGCTGCAAGTTCTCTAAAAACAAGTGGGCTGCAAAGGTGAGGGATTTTTCCGAATTTTCCAATCTTGCTGCTTCGGCTTCATACCAGGCATAAGGCGGGAAAAAACGCATCGAATCGCCCCAGAAATGCGATAATTGGTGATAAACTTTTATCTGCTGATCCTTCACATCGCCCCGGGAAATTGAATTTTCCAACTCGGTAATGCGGGTAATCTGCTCATTATTAAGTTGTTTTTTGGCAATCAGCAGGATGGAATCGATGGTCAGCTCATTGGATGGTCCGTGGTCGTGGCCATCATCTTCACTGTGAGTTTCAGTAGCAATTGCTTTTTTTTCAGGAACAGTGCGCCCCAGGAAATAGATGGCAACCACCAGTATAAGCGCTATTCCTATAGTAATCCACTGCGGTTTTTTCACTTCGAGTTATTTGAACTGCGAAATTACCGCTGTGATCGTTAATAATTCCAATAAATTGATTTGGAGCAGGTAAATAAATCTTAAAAACAAGGATTATGCATCCTCGCCCGGTCCTTCATCAGGTTTCGGCTCTTTAAGCTTCTTTACTTCCGCCACGAATTCTTTGGCAGGCTTGAATGCGGGTATATAATGTTCGGGGATATGCACTGCAATATTCTTTTTTATATTGCGCCCTATCTTGGCAGCTCTTTTTTTGGTTATAAAACTTCCGAAGCCACGGATATAAATGTTTTCACCCGCAGCTAATGTGTCTTTTACTTCTTTAAACATTGTTTCAAGTGTAACTAACACGTCTACTTTCGGGATTCCTGTCTTTTCTGATATCTGGTTTACGAGATCGGCTTTTCTCATTTTTGTGAGGTTTAAGTAGTTTGTAATGCCAATTTAAGATAAAAAATGATGATTGTCAAAGGGATAGCCGAATTTTTTTACAACAAATTCGGAGCCATGTTTCCAAAAATGGCAGATATTTAAAGTTTACATTCGCTGAACCGACCATGACAGAGGAAAATAAGCACGTTCAGAAAGAGTTTTCCCGGCTTTTAATGCGCTGGAATCAGCGCAAAAATAACCGCCAGATGCCCTGGAAAGGGGAGAAGGACCCTTATAAGATCTGGCTAAGCGAGATTATCCTACAGCAGACAAGGGTGGAGCAGGGACTGGCCTATTATCACCGGTTTATCGCGAGTTTTCCAACAGTTAATCACCTTGCAGAAGCTCATGATAGCTTGGTTTTCAAGCATTGGGAAGGCCTGGGTTACTATAGTCGTTGCCGTAACCTGCTGACCAGTGCCAGGTATATTTCCCGTCAACTGGGTGGTCGATTTCCCTCGGGGTATGAAGATATCAGGTCTTTGAAAGGTGTGGGACCATACACAGCCGCGGCCATCGCATCCTTTGCCTACAATCTTCCCTATGCAGTGGTGGATGGGAACGTGTTCAGGGTGTTATCAAGGGTATTTGGGGTGAGCCTGCCTATCGATTCCACCGGGGGCAAAAAATATTTTAATGCCCTGGCTACCGAAGTACTGGACAAAAGAAACCCGGGAGTTTATAACCAGGCCATCATGGATTTCGGCGCCACGGTCTGTAAACCGGCAGCAGCAGCTTGCGAAGCCTGCGTTTTTAATAAGATATGCTTTGCGTTTATCCATGGTAAAATAAATGAACTACCGGTAAAAGAAAAAAAGCCCGCAAGCCGGAAGCGGTATTTTTATTACCTGGTCATGGATCATAAAGGAAGCTTCGCCATACGCCAGCGCAACGCAAAAGATATCTGGAACCAGCTACATGAATTCCCATTGATCGAAACTGGCGGCACTCAATCTAAAAAAGAAATTCTGGCTGAAGCAGAGAAGCAGGGGTTATTACCTGCACATGACCATTATGAAGTCGTATCAAGTTCGGAGGTATTCAGACAGCAGTTAACACATCAATCGATCACCGGACAGTTTATTCGGGTGAAGCTAAAAAAGGCAATACCCGGCGATTGGAACTGGATATCAAAAAAGCAAATGGCACGGCTTGCATTTCCCAAATTCATCAACCAATACCTGCAATCCCAAAAATGATCCTGTTCTTTAATTGATCGTACTGATGCTGCGAAACTGCAATCTATTATTCCCTTCCACCTGTAGTTGTAGTGAAGATGACCGATGACCGCTTAATTGAAGGTTGATCGTATTGTTCCCTTTACGGAGGGGTATTCTTGTATAGTAAATGGTATGCGGCAGACTTTGCCAGTTGCGTGTGTCGGCTTTTTCCGTGGCGAAGTTTAGGATCTGCAGTCCCATTGCCAATGCCTCACGCTGGTTTCTTTCCTTTTTTTCTTTTTTCTTTTGTTCCTCGCTTTTATTCTTGTCGTCCTTTTTCTCTTCGGAGGGCCTGACGGCTGCTTCTGCAAGTTTCTTTACAGCAAGCCGGGTTAATGTCGTCGATAATTCTTTGAGCATTCTTTCTTTCAGTGTCGCAAAGGCCAGGTTGTTTACATTTTCCGCAGCTTCGAGTGTAAAAGACTGGTCGTCCAATTGTACACTTGCGCCGGTATATCGCAGGGGCTGTGCTTCGTATTTCGGCAATGCAACCCTGAAGCTGCGCAGGTTTTCCAGTTTGAGATCATTTCGATTGTAACCGCTGCTAAAATCAAACGGTACATTATAAAGGCCGGCGGCGTCAGCAAACATAAAATTGCCCCCCGCATCTTTGAATAGGGTAAAGAAAAGATCCTGTTGTTGTTTCACAGGTGCTGATCCGTTTTCCCAGAATAATACCAGTTCACCACCCTCCGGCTGTGGCTGGTTTTCAAACCGGGTTTCCAGTATTTTTTCATAGCGGCCCAGCTCGTCCATAAACCCATTGGCATAAGCTGTGCGCAACAAATCCTTTTTCAGTTGCTCCGGCATTTGCACTCCATAGTAGCTGCCTTTGTTTTCGATATAAACGTCGGCAGCATTACGATATGCGATAAAGGCATTGTTGATATCATTCCCCTGTTCATAGATCAGGCCCTGCAGCATCAGAGAAAAAGCGTCCTCATTATATTTAATCTTATTGCCCACTTTGTCTTCCTGGGCGTGTGAACGCAGGGTGATCCTCCTCGCCTCTACCATAGCTTCTTCGGTGAGCCCCAATTGCAGGTAATTAAGAGCCTTGTAGTAATGCACGAGATATTTTTCAAAATCCTCGCCTTTGTATTGCTGCATCATGGGGTTGATGAGCGTGCCGAGCGCTATATCTTTTGCAGACGTACGCGCATCTTCCATCAGGTGATCGGCCTCGTTGAAGTATTGATTGCTTTTCTCCCAATCCTGCAAGAGATGAGAAACCTTGCCTTTTTCAAGCAGGTAAAGTAAATGGTTTCTGTTCTTTTTTAAAAGCCGCGTATTGTCGAGCGCATCCGCTGCTTTCTGATAATTTCCTTCCTTCAGGTTGTGGTAGTACTCTGCAGCTTGGTTATTGTAGCTCGCGCATGAGGATAGTGTAAGCAACAACCATAGCGAGGCGTACACCCGCGCAATATGTGACCGGGAAACTGACATGATAAAGAGGCCAATCCTGGTTCAATTAATTCTTGACGTATTTGGCAATTTTCTTTTCACCTATCCAGACCACTTCGTTTGTTTCGATATTGGTCAGTTCCAGGTTGGTTTGGTAGTAAACTACTTTTTTTCTTTTATGGGAGTCGACAATGGAATTGATAGAACCCTGGAGGATATAATCTGCGCCTTGTTCCAAGCCAAATTTTTTCATGCTGCTGACACTGGCATTTGATTGCTGGTCGGCTTTTTCAGCCCTGAGCTCTTCGCGTTTTTTGCCACCCTGCACCAATCTCACTTTTTGCGTACTTACAAAAGAATTCTCTACGTCTTTTACAAATGTTTCTGCCTCGATATGCTCATGACTTTTGTTGGCTACAAAGCCAACGATCACAACGGGGCGTTGCCCATTTTTGGAAGCCATGTGATCGGTGATCCAATTGGCGCTTAAAATGGTTTTTGTCATGTCTTCCGCTACCAGCCTTGAGTCTGTATTGTTCCAGCGGCCACTGATATCTACCTGCTCTGCAGGATCGATACGGGTTACTTTATGGGAGCAGTTTGAAAACAGGACAACTGCAGTGAGAGCAAAAGCAAAGGATAAAATTCTTTTCATTTGAATTGTATTTTAAAATTTTTACCAGGAATAAAGTTGGAATGTTTGGTTAACGCCACCAGTAATCGAAACGATTAAAAGGTGAGTAGTAATGACCGCGAAAAGGATGATACCGATATCGGTTGTGGTAGCCACGGTAATCATTATAATAAAACCCGGAATTGTAGTAGCGGGCCCGCTCCAGTCTCAACTGCCTGCGAAACTCGCGGCGGTCTGCCCGGGCTTCTTTGCGGTCGGCCAGCCAGTCGATCGCCTTATACATGTCGTGTTGGGTAGAACTGTGCCACCTGTTGAGCGAGTCGGCCATGTTCATATACTTAGCCAGACTTGCTTCATAATTCGGGTTTTGATCGGGCGCTAAACCAGTTTGTGAGAAGCTGGTCAGACAGCTAAGCATTATAATTACGGTAGCAAAAAAAGAAAGTAGAACTTTTTTCATAGCACCTGTGTTTGGTTTAATAATTGACAGGACTAAAGTACAATTCAACCCGTTAACCCATGGTTAAATATTGCTTTAAATGCAGTTAAAGGGGTATGAATTGCTGTTAAACAGGTAGAAGGAGACGCGGGGAACTGTATAAACCCCTGCGGATTTCCGAAGATTTGCCACCATCCAAAGAGTTCATAAGCCGGTAATTGTCACCTGCCCATGGATGTTTAAAAATTTTTCATTCCATCAAAAAAAATTAACTTTAAAAAGCAACGGCCTGGAGCGAACAATAAATTAGAAAAAAGAAAAGCTATGAGAGGCGTAAACAGAGTAATGCTAATCGGCAACCTGGGTAAAGACCCTGATGTCCAGTTTCTCGAGGGCAATATTGGAGTTGCTAAATTTCCACTGGCTACTACAGAAACTTTCAAAGACAGAACCGGAAAGCTGGTATCGCAAACTGAATGGCATACCGTGGTGCTGTGGCGGGGGCTTGCTGAACTGGCTCAAAAGTATTTGCACAAAAGCAGCCTGGTCTATATCGAAGGCAGGCTCAGAACAAGAAGCTGGGAAGACAAAGACGGGAACCGCAAGTTTGCGACCGAAGTAGTTGGTGACAACCTCATCATGCTGGATAAAAGGGCCGATGGCGGCGGTCACCCCGCTGAAGGTGGCATTGAAAACCTGGGAAGCGGTGAAAGCCAGCCTCCCCTTGGAGATCCGCCGGAGAATATTCCCTTTTAGGGCCTGATTCATTAAAATAATAACTTCGCTTCACATTAACCGGCAGGCCGTTTTGACCTGCCTTTCTAATTAAACGATTTTAAAAAAAATCCTTGATTTGGATAGTCACTCGATAATCGGTTTTGGTTTCAGTAAGCTTTCTTACATCTTTCTCTCTGCCGATCCCCAGGGTATTACCCTACTTGTTGTCCTGCTGGCGGCCCTACTGGCCCTTTCATTCACGATATCAGGAGCCGAGGTGGCCATCTTTTCGCTAAATGAAAAAGATATTAATGTCCTTAAAACCAAGCAGCACCCCGCTGCCCGCCGGATCATTAATTTCCTCGATGAGCCAAAAGAAGTTTTCGCCTCGTTGTTGATCGCCAGCACATTTTTTAATATCTGCATCATCGTGCTCACAGGTTTCCTGATCAACCAGTTTATGCCCTACGGCGTACTACGCGCTTTTGGCAGCAATTTCTGGAGCTACCTGATCGAGCTGCTCGTGAGGGTAGGTATCATTGGCTTTATTTTGATCTTTGTCGGCCAGATCCTGCCCAAGATCTGGGCAACCCAAAATAATCTTCGGTTTGCTTATGGTTCTGCGGTAGTAGTAGAGACTGTACATTTTGTATTCAGGAGGATCAGCAAATGGGTAGTGTCGCTGGCTGATGGTATTGGCGGCAGGGTAGGCGCTAATAAATCAGAGGCGCTCAGTATCCAGGAACTGGATGAGGCCATTGATATCAAAACGGATGATGAGGCTTCACTGGAAGAGAAAAATATCATGAAAGGGATTGTAAAATTCGGGACGATATCGGTGAAGCAGATCATGAAAAGCCGGCTGGAAGTAAATGGGATTAGCTATAACATGTCTTTCGGTGAATTGATCCGAAAGGTGGAAACCCTCCATTATTCCCGCCTGCCGGTTTACAAGGGTAATCTTGACGAAGTAGCCGGGATCATCAATACAAAGGACCTCATCCCTTTTTTGCAGGAAGCGGATGATTTTGACTGGCACCCGTTGATGCGGCAGCCATATTTTGTACCCGAATCTAAACTGATTTCGGATCTGTTAAGAGACTTCCAGGCGCGTCGGGTACATTTTGCTGTGGTGGTTGATGAGTTTGGTGGCACCAGCGGTATTGTTACGATGGAAGACATTATGGAAGAAGTGATCGGTGATATCCGCGATGAGTTTGATGTGGAGGAGAGTCAGAACAAAAAAATTGATGATTACAATTTTATCTTCGAAGGCAAGACGATGATCCATGATATGTGTAAGATGATGCGGTTGCCGATGGACACATTTGATAAAGTAAGAGGTGAAAGTGAATCGGTTGGAGGACTTGTGCTGGAGCGTGCTGGTGAGTTTCCCAAAGTGAATGATATGATCACAGTCGGCGACTTCGAATTTACAGTGCTTGAATCGGGAAATAACCGGCTCAGGCTTGTAAAAGTTACGGTCAATAAAAAATCTATTTAACGGATATCCTGATGAATAAACGCCTGATCGCCCTGCTGGTTTTCCTGGCATTTGCTGGTTTTTTATTTAGTTGTAATAGCCCGTATACTTATAAAAAGAAGGGTTATTTCCATATTGAGTTTCCCGAAAAAAAGTACCAGTTATTTGACGAGCCGGGGTATCCCTATACTTTCGAATATCCCGTTTATTCAACTGTCATAAAGGATACTACATTTTTTGATTCCCGCCCCGAGAATGACTGGTGGATAAATATCGATTTCCCCCGCTTTGGCGGACGGGTCTATATCAGTTACAAAGAGGTAAGGAAGAATAATTTCGATTCCCTTGTAAATGATGGTTTCAAAATGGCCTATAAGCAACATACCGAGGTCTCGACTGGGATAAACGACAGTTTGATGAAAACACCCAACAATGTGGAAGGTATTTATTTTTCACTGAGCGGAAATACCGCTACTGCCAACCAGTTTTTTCTAACCGACTCGGTCAACCATTTTCTTCGCGGCGCTCTATATTTTAATACTTCGCCCAATGAAGACTCTCTGAGCATCGTCAATGATTTTCTGAAAAAAGATGTACTCCACCTGATCAATACCTTAAAGTGGAAAAACAGGTAGGTTATCATTTTCATTGACGTATTGTTTAGACCAGGTCATTCTTTCTTTAACGATAGCGAAAATCTAAAGTAATGAGCCCGGTTTGATAAGTGATATTTCTGCTGGCCGTCTTTCAGTCTTCTCAAATCACTGTTTACATTCCAGGCTCAAATTGATGGTTTACTCTTCCTTGGATTTTGCCATTGGTTTCTCTGCCAGTTTCGGGATTTCCCGGAGCGGGGCCCGACTGAATAACTCGGGATCTAATTCTTTCTCCGATTTTTTGACAGCCTTTGATTTTTGTGTTCGGCCTTTTTTTGCCTCTGTTTTATCGGGGCTGCTCATTTCCTCAAAAGGCTCGAAGACCACCTCCCGCGGAGGTTCCAGGCGGGAATCGTCAGGCACCAGGGGAGTAGAAATTTCATTTTCCAGGTACATGGATTTGAATTCAGGGCTGGCATTTGATTTCTTAAAATCGGCAAAGCCATAGATCCCGGCGGCAATCATCAGTGCGCCACCTACATAGAGGATTGATTTCATATTGTTGAAGTTTAAAGGTTTCGTCGTTATGCTTGAAAGGTTTTAAGGTAGGATCGACTTTTGCGATGAATGATCCATTCCGCTGCCAGCATATTGCCCAGCACGCTTATCCAAAGTGAGACTTCATAGTTTTCGAGATGATCCCAATCCAGCAGGTAGAAGATGATATGATAGATACGGAACGTAACCGCCGTCATGGCCATGGCATAGGAACGAATCATCCAAATTTTATGAGCCAGGATATTTTTCTTCCGAATTGTATTTAAGCCATAAAGCGTCGTGATGAACCAGGTGACCGCCATAAAAAGAAAAAGAGACCTTTCCCAAAAGCTTCCCTTGGCAAAGAACGACATGTAAAGCCCTGTTGGCGCACCAAGAAATAGTACCACAAAAACATACAGCTTACCTGACCAGCGATGGATGGCTTTTGTCTTTTTGAGAATATACCGTGAGAATTGTATAAGCGCTGTTAGTATACAAACAGCACCGGCAAAAATGTGTATATAGAATGATGCATTGTAAACGGGGTTGCTGAACAGTATATTTCTTTCCTGGATAAATGAAAATTCTTTCTGAAAGGAAAAATAGGGGATGGTATTATAAACCAATAAAAGACTGAATGCGATTGCAAGAATCCAAAATACCAATCGGAAAATAGCTTTGGCAGCTTTGTAAAAGGTGGCTCGCCGCGATTTGGTCATAACGGTTGGTTTTAAATTTAGATTCACCTGGGTCGATACTCCACATCTGGGCCGCGTTAGAAAAATGTTAAGGAAAAATCTTACATTGAAGAATGAGAAAACTAATTGCGATCCTGCTACTGGCTGCATTACCGGTATGTGGCTTCACGCAGTCACGGCTGAATGTCGTTGATTCAATGAAAGCGAATCTCGCAAACGCTAAAACCGACGAGGATAAAGTAGAACAACTTGGTTATCTCTCCCGCACATTGATGAATATTGACCTGGCAGAAGCAGACCGCTATGGACTGCAGATGATCGAAGTAGCCGAATCCTCCCGCGACCGGAAACTGATGGTGGATGCCCTGCTTACAAATGGCGAACGGTATTCGTACCTCTCAGGCCGCACAGAAAATATTCAAAAAGCTATTACTTATTACAAGGAAGGTCTGGAACTGGCCCGTCAAAACAGGCTGGAAGCTGAGATGATTAAAGCTTATCTGTTACTTTCAGAGGTGTCACGCTATATTCCGGATGCTGAGAAAGCGCTTGATTACTGCAACCAGGCGTATTCATATGCAGCAACGCTCAAACAGGATAGCATTTCCGCGAGAGTACATCTTGAATTTGGTACAGTGTACCTCGCCAAAAATGAGAAACTCCTTTCACTTCGGAATTATATGACCGCTCTTCGTTTGTCAGAAGAGTTAAGAAATAATTCCCTGTTAAGGATCACTTATATACGGCTGTCATCATTTTATGCAGGTATCGGGGACTACGACAAGGCTATCGACTACCAGGCGATGGCTCTTAAGCTGGCTGACCAGATTAAATCCGGGCAATCACCCTACAATAAGGTCCAGGACCTGGTACGTATCGGCGATCTGTATGGATTTAAAAAGAACTACGACATGGCGACGCATTATTATGAGCAGTCGCTGGCCGTGGCGGACTCGTTAAAGTTTGAACCAATCAAAGCTCTGTCATACCGTAGCATCATTAACAACTATTTGTCGGCAGATCAGCCTCAGAAAGCACTTGCTTATTTCGATTCAAAACCACAGTTAAAAAGTTATCTCGCTTCGCTCAACTTCGGCCATTTTGTTGAGCAGTCGTATGGATACATATATACCAAGATTGGGAAATATGATTCTGCCCGGTATTATTATGATAAGGTTGCTCCTTTTTTTGAGAAAGACGTTAATAGTGGGAATAAACTCGGTTACAATTACCAGTTGGGAATGCTTTACAAAATGACGGGCGAGTATGATAAAGCTATTGGGTATTTTAGTAAAGCCAAGCAACTCGCCGATGAGATCGGACGCCTGGAGCTAATGAGCGATGTGTCTGTACAGTTGGATTCACTTTACCGCATAAAGGGTGATTTTAAACAAGCCCTGCACTATTCTTCCCTGAACTATCAGTATAAAGACAGCCTGGAAAAACTTGGTAAGGAGAGAGACCTGATGCAGATTGAAGTAGCTGACGAGCAGCAAAGGCAGGAGAGGATTGCCAGGGAAAAACTGGAACAGAAAAGAAAACGGGACAATAAACAGTACCTGCTCATTACTATCGGTATTGCCGGGCTCTTTATACTGATGGTGATGATGGGTATGTTTAAAGTTTCGAAGACGACTATAAGAATGATCGGATTTTTTGCGTTCCTGATGTTTTTTGAGTTCATCTTCCTGATATTTAAAAAGAATATCTATTCTATAACGCAGGGTGAACCCTGGAAGGACCTTTTGTTCATGATCCTGCTGGCAGCGGTACTATTGCCGGCACATCACTGGCTGGAGCATAGAGTGATCCACTACCTGACATCTCATAATCGTTTAACGGCCACAGGCAAAGGGTTGCTGGATAAGATGGTACGAAGAAAAAAGCCTACAGCTTAATAGGCAGGTTGTACCTTTGTGCCAAAACTGTTCTGTGATAGTAATTGATAATGTATTGATCAGTGAGGATGTGGTAGAAAAGCAATTTGTCTGCGATCTTGGCAAATGCAAGGGTGGTTGCTGCGAGGATGGTGATGCCGGTGCCCCACTCGACAACACGGAGTTAAAGATCATCGCGGATATATATGAACAGGTAAAGCCCTACCTGACCCGCCCGGCAATCGAAGAGATAGAAAGAGTCGGTCATTATGTTTACGACAAGGAGTTTGGATGGGTAACGCCGGTTTTACCGAGTGATAATGAAATTTGTGTATATGGCTACCGTGAGCCCAATGGCCTGATCAAATGCGCCTTCGAACAGGCTTATTATGATGGCAAAATCGCCTGGAAGAAACCCATTAGTTGTCATCTTTACCCGATTATTGCAAAAGCCGGCAAGCACGGTGATTATACTAGGGTAAATTATTCGCCAAGGGAAAAAATGTGTCAGCCCGCCTGCGTGCTTGGTGAAAACCTGAAAATCCCGGTTTATAAGTTTTTAAAGGAACCATTGATACGTAAATTCGGGGAAGAATTTTATGAGGCGCTGGATACAGTTGCCAAGGAATATTACACTGAAACGGAAAAATAACTCTGGTGAAAGAAACAGCCGCAGCATTTGATGCCAAAAGCAGGGAAAAAGCAGCCGACCTCGCTCATCGTAGAACCATCAATTTCAATATCGGCAAATACAATGCGGTAGTACCACAGGGAAAACTCCAGTTTGCTGAACTAACTATAGCCCGGGAAAGGGCCAAAAATGCCAAATGGAGGGCTTTAGAAAATCTCGATTCCCAATTAGAAACATTTGAAGCTGCCATCAGCAGCCGCGGTGCAAGGGTGGAATGGGCAGAGGATGCGGAACAGGCGCTTGAGATCGTAAAAAGAATTTGCGAAGAGAAACAATGCAGGTCGCTGGTGAAAAGTAAGAGCATGGTGACGGAGGAGATTCACCTGAATGCGTTTCTCGAAAAGATCGGTATAGAAAGTATTGAAACTGATCTTGGCGAATATATCCAGCAACTTGATGGCGAACCTCCTTACCATATCGTGACCCCGGCCATGCACAAGAGTAAGGAGGATATTGCAAAACTTTTTGCAGAAAAGCTGGGTACAGATCCGAAGCTTACCCCCGAGCAGCTGACCCTTGTGGCAAGAGAAGTGCTGCGGGAGAAATATCGTAATGCGGAGGTTGGTATCACTGGAGCGAATTTTATTATCGCAGATATCGGCGGTATCGCTGTTACCGAAAATGAAGGCAATGGAAGGCTGAGTTCATCCATGCCCCGCACACATATTGTGATCGTGGGTATTGAAAAAGTGATCCCAACGCTCACTGACCTGGCTTTGTTTTGGCCATTATTAGCCACTTTTGGTACGGGTCAGAAGATCACTTCCTATAATACCATCTTTACAGGCCCCAGACAAGCCAATGAAACAGATGGTCCGGATGAGATGTACGTGATCCTGCTGGACAATGGTCGAACCAAAATTTTGGCGGATGAAAAGCAACGCGAGAGCCTTTATTGTATTCGTTGCGGAGCCTGTTTAAATGCCTGCCCGGTTTATAAAAATATTGGGGGTCATGCTTATGCATCTACATACAGTGGTCCTATTGGCGCAGTGATCACGCCCAACCTCAAAGACCTGGGTGAGTGGAAGCATCTCAGCCATGCTTCATCGCTTTGTGGGAACTGTACCGAGGTTTGCGCGGTGAAAATAAACCTGCATGAATTGCTGTTGGAGAATCGCCATGCGGCAGCCGATAAAGGGCTGGCACCGTTTTCGGAAAAAATGGCCTGGAAAATGTGGAAGATAGCGATGCTAAAACGAGGCTGGATGAATTTGGCCAATGGCGGGATGAAAACAAGGATGGTCAACCTGATTGGAAAATCCTGGTCCGAACATCGCGGCAAACTGAACTTCCCCAAAAAGTCATTCAACCAGCAGTGGAAAGAGAAAAACGGAAAATAGGTTCCCGTGCTGATCTATACTGAAAACATAAGCCCACGCCTCCAGTATATTGCTGAATTTGCCGGCAAGTTGTTATCCGGGAATTCCTTCGAATTAACCACCAACAAAAACCAGTACCAGGAATCTGGTGCCTGGAAAATAAATTATAGCCCGCATAGAATTGCTGATGACGAATGTTGGATAAAGCCACACGGCTTATTGTTTGAAAAAAATGTTACACAGCAACAGATCCAATGCCGGGATAAAGA
>JAEYOL010000043.1 GCA_023411775.1 Bacteroidota bacterium
GAAATATTTCAGGATAAGCAGGAACAATGCCGGCATGATCCAGCCGCCAAAAGCAAAGTGAGAATGTGCATGTAAAACATTCTTGTAAGTAAAAATCCCGATAGGGAAAATCGGATAGGCTCGCAGCCATAATCCTACCACCGCAAGTATCAGAAAGTTGACCAGGCACAGCTGTAACAGCACCTTTAGCAAATGCTGGTAATTTATTCCCACATTTTCGGTACTGGCACCAACCATGATTTTCTTTAACGATAAACTCATCCTATCCTGCAAAGAACGCTATTTCCGGAGGGCATTGGATCTACAGGAATCACTCGTCAATATGATTAGAATCATTGACAACCTTGTTGATTTTAAAATCCCCATCTTATACCTTTGTGGTGGATGAAGTTTATTACTGTTTCGATATTGATCCTTTTGCTATTAACACAGACATTCAGTACCTGGTTTGTAGTGATGGCATTCAGGCTCAATAGGGAATACATTGCAAATAATTTTTGCGAAAACCGGACGAAGCCGCAACTGAATTGCAAGGGGAATTGTGTACTGATGAAGAAGATGAAGCAGGAAGCAGAAAAGGAAAAGCAGGCGCCCGGTGCATTGAAGATTGAGATCAATGCAAATTTTCTTACCATGTCATCTTTCTCCGGCCTTCTTGAGTTGCCGGTTTTTGATTCGCAAACATCCTGGACTGCTATTTTCCGCAGTGGTCATCCTGTCGACAGGTCCCTGGCCGTTTTCCATCCGCCATCGATCTAGGCTTCAACATCTTCTTTTTACCTCATTATTAATGGATGAATAGTGTTGTTACACACAGAGAATGTGTAGCAGGTATGCATCCCATGTAAAATATTATCACTATGTCCCGTATTTATATACTATCTGCGATGATCTTAATGGTTTTTGCTCCCATCGCTGTTTTAGGTCAGCAAGTATTCAAAGGAAAAGTCATTGATGCTGCAACAAAACAACCCATTGCCGGCGCTTCCATTCATTGTTCTGCAGGCTGCAGCTGCGGTTGTGCTACTGATGCTGCAGGTGAGTTTGAATTGAAGCCAAAAAAGAACTGCTGCGATCTTTTTAATGTAAGTTCTGTAGGCTACCAGCCCATGACCATACAATGGTTGCAACCCATGACGGTGATCAGTCTTCAACAGGAGGGTTATTCACTCCAGGAAGTGGTGGTAACTGCCAATCGCGAAGCTGTCAAGCGCTCGCTGGCACCCGTTGCCATCATTGCTATTTCTTCAAAAATGATACAGGAGGCAAGACCTGTAAGCATTGACCAGGTGCTCAATAAAGTTAGCGGTGTTTATATGGTCAATCTCGGCAACGAGCAACATAGCATGAGCATCCGGCAGCCCATGACAACCAAAAGCCTTTTTCTATACCTCGAAGACGGGGTGCCAATTCGTACAACCGGCCTGTTCAATCATAATGCATTGCTCGAACTGAACATGGCGGCGGTAAAAAATATTGAGGTGATCAAAGGACCTTCCTCTGCACTCTATGGGAGCGAAGCAATCGGCGGGGTGGTCAATTTTATCAGCCAGACACCTTCAGATATCCCGGTGGCAAAACTGACATTGCAGGGTAACGACATCGGTTACAAAAGAGCCGATCTGCAAACAGGATACAAAAAAGGAAAATGGGGATTTGGTCTGAACGGTTATTATGCCAGCAAGAACAACGGTTTCATTGACTATACGGATTTCAAAAAAGTTATTCTTAGTGGACGGGTTGACTATGAAGTAAGTAAGAAAACTTCCCTTAACGGTAGCTTTACCTACCTGGATTACAATAGTGACATGTGGGGAAGTATTGACAGCAGCGGATTTGCGAACAGGTCGTTTTCGAGCCGGCAGACATTTACATATCGGGATGTACAGGCATTTCGTGCCAAAACTATGATCAATCATAGTTGGAACGAGCGTAGTAAATCGACCGTTTCAATTATATACCGCGATAACACTATTGGGCAAAATCCTGCTTATGCGATAAAGGATGATTATCGTCGTTTGCAAAATGGCAGCTGGGCTGGTGATAAAACCCGTGCTCATGGCGAGATTAATGAGGCGGGCTTTAAAAGCTATGCGCTGGTTATTCAACACAGGCAAAACTTTAACTGGAAGAAAGCAACTCTTATCGGAGGCGCCAGCGTGGACATTAGTCCATCAACCTATTCCGCCCATTATATCAGGATATTGAAGGATACAGCTTCCTCAAAGTATGTAAGTTACCAGGCGCCCGATAGCATACTGACACATTATAAAAGCGGGATCAGCAACTATGCGGGATTTCTCAATTTTGAGGTGAGCCCCATAGAGAAGCTAAGATTGGTGGCATCTGTTCGGTATGATATGTTTCGCTATGACTTTGACAATTATCTTGCCCCGTCCGCTTATAGCGGTTCTCCGGATACTATCAACCTTTTCCGTAGACTCAGTCCTAAGATTGGCTTCACTTACAATTTCACAAACCGTGTGGGGCTGTACGCTAATTACAGTGAAGGATTTGTACCACCGCAGATCACAGAAATGTACAAGGGTATAAAAGTGCCCGAGCTGACCCCGTCTGTGTTTTATAATTACGAAGCCGGTGGATGGGCAGAGATTGTAAAGGGAAAACTGAGTGCGGATATCAGTCTCTACCGGCTCGATGGAACCAATGAGATCATATCGGTGCGAATGGATGATGGCAGCTCCCGTAACATGAATGCGGGCAGAACAAGACATTTGGGCATAGAGCTGGGTATGAATGCCAGCCCGTTAAATACAATTAGCATCAGGTTTAGCAGTGCCTTAAGTAAACACCGTTTTATTGAGTTTGTCGAAAAGGGAGTTTCCTATAATCGGCTTGAGATGAATAACGCACCACGTTGGATGCATAATGCAGAGATATGGTACAAGCCTGCATTTATCAGGGGGATTAGACTTGGCTTGGAATGGCAAAAGCTGGGTAGTTACTATATGGATCCACTTAATACGGTGAAATATGAAGGCTTTGATGCCTTTAACCTGCGCGTCGCTTATAAGTGGAAAAGCCTGGAACTATGGGTGAACATGATGAATGTGACAGATCGATATTATGCTTACACAAGTTCAAAAAGCAATTCTGGTTATAACTACACACCTGCTGAGCCCCGGCATTTCAATATGGGCATTGCTTATGATTTCGGTCATCTATTAAAGAAATAAAAATGAACATCAGGATCATATTTTTATTAATGACAACCGCGGGATTTCTTTTTTCCTGCGTCAGCAGGGAGAACTCAATTCCAGCAATGCCCGGGGTAGGGATAAGCGTGGATTCTATGAGCGGTAGCTGTCCATTTCTCACAAAAGATAACGAAGGAAATATCGTATTAAGCTGGGCGAGGTCCACGAGCGATACCAGTGCGTTATTTTGTTATACTATTATTGATAAAAACACCAGGCAACCCCGTAATACGATTACTATTCCTGCAAGTGTAAACATGCTGCCCCATTCGGAGAACCTGCCCAAGATTGTATTCAAGCCATCGGGTGAGATCATTGCGTTGTGGGGTGTACATAATCCTGCTGCTGCAAATAAGTATGCCGGCCTGGTATACTACAGCCAGTCTTTCGACAATGGATTGAATTGGACGAATGCTAAACCATTGGTTACTGATTCGAATGGATTTGACCAGCGATATTATGATGTGGCACTACTACCCTCTGGCGAAGCTGCCATCATCTGGCTGGACAATCGTAAGTCTTCGCGGCTGGAAGGTTCAGCCATTTATTATGCGCGTACCGAAGGCAAAAATGGATTTCAGAACGAGAAAAAGATCAGTGAGGCATGCTGCCCCTGCTGTCGTACCGATCTGTATGTTGATAGCAAAGCAGGTGTTCATGTATTGTATCGTGGTATTATCAATGATAGTATCAGGGATATGCTTCATAGTGTGTCGATGGATGAGGGCGAGAGTTTTTCGGAGCCAAAACTGATCAGCGCCGATAACTGGGTAATACATGGCTGCCCACATACCGGCCCGGCTATGACTGAGAATCAATCGGGTCTTCATTTTGCATGGTATACGGGAGCGGGACCAAAGGGTTGCTTCTACACACGCTCGGTCGACAATGGTCAAAGTTTTTTTCAGAATGATCACGTCAGCGACCGGGGATCTCATCCGCAACTTGTAGCGCTTGCTTCAGGTGAACTGCTACTTACCTGGGACGAGCCTGTACAAATGTTGGGAAAATCCACACGAGGTATTGCCATTGAAAGAAGATCAGCGGAAGGTTTGAGTATTGCGAAACATATCATTACACCTGACAGTCTCGAAGCTTCGTATCCCGTCATCGCGCACCAGGACGAAGAGGTTGCGGTAGTGGCTTATACTGTGAAGAAGAAAAATCAACCCTATGTCATGTACCAGGTGATACAATGATTCTGGGTTATAAAAGTGCACAAATGGTTTATAGCTGTGACACGATGGGCAAACTATCCGTTGGCTCGACAGGCAGGTTGGAGAAAATAAGCTGCTGGTTATAGATGATCTCCCATGTCACCGGCAGCGCTTTCTTCAACATATGGCTGACACCACATATTTTTTCCTGTGAATCGGTGATGGCCTGTAGTGTAGGTTGCTGATCTTCGGGGCGGCCGTTAATATCATAGACCATATGAATGGCTACATACTCCAGCGGTTGTTGTTTGCTAAGTTCCCCGGTTACTTTCATACTAAAATCATACGGAGCCAGTCCCGCTTTTCGTAGCAGTGCCACAACATCCATCCCGGTGCAGCCCGATAGTGCGGTAAGGATAAATGGCTTGGGAATTGGGCCATTATCTTCCCCACCTACC
This sequence comes from Bacteroidota bacterium, assembly GCA_023411775.1. Classification (GTDB taxonomy): domain Bacteria; phylum Bacteroidota; class Bacteroidia; order Chitinophagales; family Chitinophagaceae; genus Terrimonas_B. The sequence goes on from JAEYOL010000043.1 coordinate 4,834, forward strand.
CGGGATGGCGCATCCATGACAACTGTGTGGCCATTTACAAGTGCATTGAATTGCATTTTGCCCATCCATTGTGTTTCAATTTCATGTTTTGCCATGACCTGTGTTTTTGTCACATCAAAAGTGTAAAAGAAAGTTACCACGCGTTATAACTTAGATCACCTGCTGGTTTGAAATAATATGATTTTCGTCAGTTGGCGTAAAATCCATCCATAATAAAAGTATTTGAATGCTTTTATTAGTAAGTTTGTTTTTGAATTCTATCATCTTAAAATATGCTGAACATGCACACTGTAACTGAAGAAAACATTCTGGATGTGACCGTCCTTGAGCCGAGACAAAAACACCCCACGATATTCGCACGATTTGATGAACTGAACGCTGGGGAAAGCCTCACGATCCATAATGATCACGATCCGAAACCGCTTTATTACCAGTTGTTGGGAGAGCGGGGAGATGTATTTACCTGGGAATACCTCGAGCAGGGACCCGTATGGTGGAAAGTCACCATTCGTAAAAATGGTATTGGTGAAGGAGAGGAGTCACTCGGTGAGATCGCAGCGAAAGATCTGCGCAAAGCGCAAATTTTTAAGAAGTATGGCCTGGACTTTTGTTGCGGTGGAAAGAAAACCGTGAAGCAGGCCTGCGCCGAAAAAGGACTGGACGTTACAAAAGTAGAGCAGGAACTGCAGCACGCGGATAAAATGCCGGCAACACGACCCGTTCCATACGATGAATGGAGCCTGGATTTCCTGGCAGACTATATTGTCAATACACACCATAGT
>JAEYOL010000054.1 GCA_023411775.1 Bacteroidota bacterium
GGTCTGCCGATCAGCCTTTCGGCCCCCATTTTGATGCATCGATGGTGTGGGGCCCTGTAAGTGGAAGATTGTTGTATTTAGGCTGGCGCTTCAAAATAAATTGAACATGACATGAATGTTTTAAAGAAAATTCTCGGGTTTGTCAGGTCTTTATTTGTAAAGAAAAATTGTTGCAAATGAAAACGATCATAGCTAACGTCACGGTATTTATGTTGATATTCACAAACGCAGCCTTTGCCCAGCACGAACATCACAAAAAAGATACTGTGCCGGTAAAAAGCGACACGACGGGAAAGGTCATGGATCATTCAGGACACAGTATGCATGGTAAAAGTGATGACGGGATGCCGACACATGCGTTCTCAAGAAACCTGCCGATGAGCCGGAATGGCTCGGGTACTGCCTGGAGTCCTGACAACAGCCCGATGTATATGTGGATGAAACAGGGAACTAAGACAGATTGGATGTTTCATGGAAATGTTTTTCTGCGATACACCAATACCGATATTTTCAATAGCGGCAGCAGGGGTAGTGCCAGGTGGGGTGCGCCAAACTGGTTTATGGCAATGATGAATAACAGGGTTGGTAAAAAGGGGCTGTTTAATGCCACAGCGATGATCAGCCTGGACCGGTTGACAGAAGGAGGCGATGGTTATCCTATCTTATTTCAGTCAGGAGAGACCTGGAAGGGAAAAAGATTAGTTGATCGCCAGCACCCACATGATCTGTTCTCAGCGCTCAGCCTTGGTTATACACATGCGATCAAAAACAATATGGATGTGTTTGCATATCTCGGTTACCCGGGTGAGCCGGCCCTGGGAGCTCCGGCATTCATGCACCGTGTATCTTCCATGAATAACCCCGATGCACCGCTTGGTCATCACTGGCAGGATGCAACGCATATCACATTTGGCGTGGCAACACTTGGTTTTCGCTACCGAAATTTTAAAATTGAAGGTTCTTCATTTACTGGTCGTGAACCAAACGAAGAGCGGTATGGCTTTGACAAAGCCAGGTTTAATAGTTATTCCTACCGCTTATCGTTCAATCCCGATACAAGATGGGCCATGCAGTTTTCGCAGGGCTTTATAAAAGAACCTGAAGCCCTGGAACCCGGTGTAGATATCACACGCACAACAGCCTCGGTATTGTATGCCGGAAAGTCCGGCCCGGATAAGCATTTGAGTGCAGCATTGATCTGGGGTTTAAATGATAAAGGTGAGGATCATAAAGAACATTCGGTTTTGCTCGAAGGAAATTACCAGTTTGCGAAGAATGCAATTTTCAGCCGTTATGAATTCGTACAAAAGTCGACCGAGGAGCTCGACCTGGAAGATCTGTTGGGACATGTGACATTTGATGTTCATGTGCTTTCACTGGGATACAATCGTAGCCTCCTGCAAAAAGGCATGTTTGAACTGACAGCGGGCGCGAAGACAACACTTAATTTTCCACAGGGAGAACTAAAATCGTTGTATGGAGAGTTGCCGGTTGGGTTCCAGCTATATCTTCAACTAAGGCCTGCCTTACACAAACATTAGCGTTCTCCGATTCTACAACAAATTGGATATATCATCGTAACTTAATAAGCCAGGCATGGATCACGAACATCATCATCATCACCACTCTTCACAGCAGGAGCGGGAGCAGAAGTTTACCTGTCCCATGCACCCTGAAGTGATAAAACCCGGCCCCGGTCAATGCCCAAAGTGTGGGATGGACCTGGTGCCGCTGGAGAATGGTCCGTTACAGACCACACACGATGCAGAGCATACACGCGAAACTGGTTCATCGCACAAGGGTCATGCTAATCACACCATGCACGATAAACATGCAGGCCATCATACCCATGATTTCCTGAAACGTTTCTGGGTCTGCCTTATCGTAACGGTACCGGTCTTGTTATTATCACCCATGATTCAGCACTGGCTGGGTTTGGAGTTTAGTTTTCCCGGCGATAAATACCTGTTGCTGGCATTTAGTTCTTTTATCTATTTCTATGGAGGCATGCCTTTCTTAAAAGGTATGATCAGCGAAATAAAACACCGGGCGATCGGTATGATGACGCTGGTTGCCATCGCTATTACGGTGGCATTTATTTATAGTACGGCAGTGGTGTTTGGATTGAAGGGGATGGATTTTTTCTGGGAACTGGCTACACTTATTGATATCATGCTGCTGGGTCACTGGCTGGAAATGCGTTCTTCAATGGCTGCTTCGAGGGCTTTGGAAAGCCTTGTAAAATTGTTGCCATCCACGGTGCATGTAGAAAGAAATGGGGAGATGGTAGACCTAAGTTTAAAGGAATTAAGAAAAGATGACTTTGTCCTGGTCAAACCAGGCGAAAAAATACCTGCCGATGGGAAAGTAGTGGAGGGAAATTCTTATGTGAACGAGAGTATGCTTACAGGTGAAAGTGTTCCCGTAAAGAAAGAAGCCGGGCAGGATGTGATTGGCGGTTCGATAAATGGTGACGGCGCATTAAGGTTACAGGTAGTGGCTACAGGAAACGATAGTTACCTGAATAAGGTGATTGACCTGGTGAGTTCGGCCCAGGCTTCCAAATCAAGAACGCAACATCTTGCCGACAGGGTAGCCAAATGGCTGACGATAATTTCTATTACCGTTGGTGTGATCACCTTTATTATTTGGCTCAATAGAGGAAATGATATGGCTTTTGCTTTGGAAAGAATGGTCACAGTGATGGTGACAGCATGTCCGCATGCCCTGGGTGTAGCCATTCCGCTTGTGATCGCGATATCTACCAGCCTGTCGGCAACACATGGTTTGCTTATCCGAAACCGCACAGCTTTTGAATCAGCCCGCCATCTCGATACAATTATTTTTGATAAGACCGGTACGCTCACCAAAGGATCACACGAGGTGGTGCAGGTGATACCACTTGGTAATTTTACAGGCGATGAAATGCTGCAATATGCAGCTTCAGTGCAACAAAATTCGGAGCATCATATCGGCCAGGGAATCCTGCGCAAGGCTAAACAAAATAAATTATCACTCTGGCCGGTCGCCGAATTTGAATATTTACAGGGTGTGGGTGTGAGCGGGCAGGTTAATGGTAAAAAAGTGATCTCGGCGGGTCCAAATTATTTTCGTCAGCATAAGCTCGATATACCTGCCACGCCGTCGGGTATAGATAGTACAGTGGAAACTATCAGTTACCTGATGATCGATGGTAAACTCGCCGGTATGTTTACCCTTGCGGATGCTATCCGGGATTCGGCTGCCGGGGCAATCAACGATCTGCGCAAAATGAATATTCGTTCTTACCTCCTGACCGGTGATAATGAAGAAATAGCGAAGTCGGTGGCTGAAAAATTAAAGATGGATGGTTATTTCGCCAATGTTTTACCACATCAGAAGCAGGAGAAGCTCAAAGAATTCCAGGAAAAGGGGCGAAGAGTGGCTATGACTGGTGATGGTGTCAATGATGCGCCAGCCCTGGCACAGGCGGATGTTGGTATTGCCGTAGGCTCGGGTACTGACGTGGCTGCGGAAACCGCTGACATTATCCTTGTGAATAGCGATCCCCGTGATGTGGTGGGGATGATAGACTTTGCAAAAGCTACTTATAATAAAATGATCCAGAACCTTGGCTGGGCAATAGGTTATAATGTGATCGCCATTCCTCTCGCGGCTGGTATACTTTATCCGCATTTTACCTTAAGCCCTGCCATGGGCGCCGTACTGATGTCATTGAGTACCATCATCGTCGCCTTTAATGCACAGCTACTTAGACGCCGGTTTCGTGCAAATTGACAAATTCCCAGACCTTCCAGGCTTCCTCCCAATTCCAATTACAGATCATTGCTGTCTGGAATAAATTTTTAAAATGTTATCAAAGCTTTGACCAAGGCGTCATCTATGGCTTTTACTTTTCGTAGGCCTGTGTACTTCATTTTCACGGGAGTCTATGGATGCCGGAACTCCCGGCCAGCAAGAACGGAACGGAGTTCCGTTTTACCAGCCGTCCTGACCGCTCGCTTAACCCTTAGCGTAAAGACGGCTTAGCCCGTAATTTTCTTGTTTCGTTTTCCGAGGCCAGCGTTTCCCGGACAGCAATGATCCCGATTCCAAATTCCATTCCCCCAAAACTTGCCCGTTCCACAACTAATTCTTACATTTGACTAAATATATTTTTAGACAAGTCTAAAAAATATATTAGATAACCTTAATTATGAAATGGATTTTGTTGTTTGGCTTCCTGGCATCCTGTGTCGCTTCGTCGGCGCAACGAGTGATAAACGGGAGTGTTGTGAATACTGCCAGCGGTGAAGCTGTGGCCGGCGCAACTGTTCAGTTGTCTGATTCTTCGCGTTCAGTAGGCTGTGATGCAAACGGAAAATTTTCCATCGAAGCACCATCAGCTTCAACTTTGGTTGTCAGCGCTACCGGTTTCGCAACTAAAACGATCACGCCGGATTCAAAGGGGCATATAACTATTCTACTCACACCATTTGAAAAAGAAATTGATGCGGTGGTGGTAACGGGAACCATGAAGGCTGTCAGCAAACTGGAAAGCCCGGTTGCGGTAGAGGTTTATACTCCACAGTTTTTCAAGAAAAATCCCACACCAAGTATTTTCGAATCGCTTCAAAACATAAATGGGGTGCGACCGCAATTGAATTGCAGCGTATGCAATACCGGCGATATTCATATCAATGGACTCGAAGGGCCTTATACCATGATCACCATTGATGGTATGCCGATCGTGAGCAGCCTGGCGTCGGTGTACGGTTTGTTTGGTATACCCAGCCAGCTGATCGAGCGGGTAGAGATCGTGAAGGGGCCAGCCTCGGGTCTTTATGGATCGGAAGCTATCGGCGGGTTGATCAATATTATTACCAGGTCTGCGGATAAAGCACCCCGGTTCAACGTCAACGTCATGACCACAAGCTGGCGTGAACACAACCTCGACATCGGTACAAAATTTAAGCTGGGTAAGAAAGCTGCTTCCCTGCTTGGTGTGAATTATTTCAATTATCAAAAGCCTTTTGATAAGAACGATGACCAGTTTACTGACGTGACGTTACAGCACCGGGTTTCAGTATTCAACAAGATAAACCTTACCAGGCGACAGGAGCGGGTAGCTTCACTGGCGGCGCGATATTTTTATGAAGACAGATGGGGCGGAGATATGCGCTGGAATAAAAATTCCAGAGGTGGAGACAGCCTGTATGGCGAAAGCATTTATACAAAACGTTGGGAGCTGATTGGAAATTATCAACTTCCTGTCAATGAGAGGATGTTTTTTTCTTTTTCTGCCACAGCACATGACCAGAATTCTTATTACGGAACCATTCCTTATATGGCCAAGCAAAAGATCGCTTTCGGCCAGTTGACCTGGGACAAACAGGCAGGTCAAAAT
>JAEYOL010000066.1 GCA_023411775.1 Bacteroidota bacterium
TGTACATAGAAATCATGTGCAAACAATACATTGAATATTTTGAAATTTTTGGATGGATAATAAATATGACGCATCATATCCCGTCCCATCGGGACGCTTTATGGGTAGAAAAACGAGTTCATATTTCGACCTCCGTCCTGTAGGGACGGTTTATGCTGGCGCAGTGTACATAGAAATCATGTGCAAACAATACATTGAATATTTTTAAATTTTTGGATGGATAATAAATATGACGGATCATATCGCGTCCCATCGGGACGCCTTATGGGTAGAAAAACGAATTCATATTTCGACATCCGTCCTGTAGGGACGGTTTATGCTGGCACGTTGTACAAAGAAATCGTGTACCAATAATTCATTGAATAATATCAATAAAATATGACGCATCATGTCGCTTCCCATCGGGACGGTTTATGCAATGCAATTGTTACACGGACCTGGGAATTGCCCCCTGATTCAATTATTATAAAATTCACATGGCCAATACATCCCATTTATTTTTGGGGTTCCTCGCGAATTTCTTCGTCTTCCATCCGGGCAAACGCTTCAGAGGTTATTTTTCGAACCGGGTTTTTTCTGTTGTCGTCATATTGGGCGCGGCGCCTGAGGATATCAATGCATTCGAACAGCGCACTGGTAAACGATGTGGGATCTGCCTTACCCTTGCCTGCAATATCAAACGCCACACCATGGTCGGGCGATGTCCTGACGGCGGGAAGGCCTACTGTAAAATTTACACCCTCGCCATTTGCCAACGCTTTGAAAGGAATAAGTCCCTGGTCGTGATACATGGCCAATACCGCATCGAATTTCTGATGGTTGTTCCTGGCAAAAAACGCATCGGCACTAAAAGGTCCCACTACCAACATATTATTATTCTTTGCATCCTTAATGGCTGGTTTGATAATGGTTTCTTCTTCATTGCCGATCAGGCCTTCATCACCTGCATGCGGGTTTAATCCCAAAACAGCAATTCGTGGTTTGTCAATTCCAAAATCGCGTTGAAGACTTTTGTGAATGATTCCCAGTTTGCTGGTAATGGCTTCGCGGGTGACATGTCGTGCTATCTCGCTCACGGGAATATGCTCGGTGAGCAGGGCCACCCTGAAATCTCCGGCATACAACATCATGACTACATCCCTGGCTTCAAATATATGCTTGAGATAAGGAGTATGACCGGGGTAGTTAAATTCGGGTGACTGAATATTTTTCTTGTGGATCGGTGCCGTCACCAAACCATCGATCTGCTTTTGTTTTAATGCCGCCACCGCGGTTTGTAAAGAGAGAATTGCGTACTTACCGCCGGTATCGCTCAACTGCCCCGGGGTTAGAGGCACTTCTTCTTCCCAGCAGTTAAATACATTGACCTGTTTTGGATTCAGGCGGGTATAATCCTTTGTATTCTGGTAATTGAAGTTTGCATCCGTCACGGATTTACGGTAGAAATTGATCACTTTATTGGAAGCATAGATCACGGGTACGCACTGGTCCAGGATCCGGTTATCGGAAAATGTTTTGATGATCAGTTCGATGCCAATACCGTTCAGGTCACCACAGGATATGCCAATCACGGGTTTATTGTCGGGGGTCATTGCGTATTTTATTTTTAGAAAGATAAAAATACTGCATTAAAAGCAAACGGGGGTGCAGGATATGCCTGCACCCCCGTGGGTATAGTGTTTGGACGGTACTAGTTCGTTTTTACCACGCGGCTGGTAATAAATCTATCCTTACTTGATATGCGCAGCGTGTAGATACCGGATTGCAGTACGTGAGTATTGCCAATCGTAATACTATTAGTTCCGGCATAAACTAATTGCTTGTTTGACAAAACAGTTCTTCCTGACATATCAACCAGTTCAGCGGTAATGGTCGTGTTGTGGGCTACTGTTATGTCGAAGTTCAACCGGCTATTGAAAGGATTGACCAGGTTTGTCAGCTCAAAGTCCGGCATGTTATTGACCAGGCGGATAGTAGAAGAATACTTCTTCTTCTTGCTTGGACTGGTGATCACGATACGGTACCATACTTTGTCGTTGACAGATGTGGGGTCGTTGAAATTATACATATTACTATTGTTGCCGTTATAGTAACCCTGCACCTCACCGACGGGTGTAAAGTTATATCCGTCGTTGCTTCGTTCTACAACAAAAATCACCGGCATATCTTCCTGTGAAGTTCTCCAGGTCAGCCTGGATTTTGTATCCTCAAGTATACCATTGAATGAAAGCAGGTCAACATTCAGCACCGGTTCGCAATTCAATACGTGCAGCGTGATGGTAACACCATCTGAAATATTACAGTTAGGATCTGAAAGGTTATCCGCTGTTGTTGCCACCACCACGCGGTAGAGGGTGCCGCTATCAGCCAGGGTTGTGCTGGCTGGTGGAACCGTGTAGGTGGTAATATAATAATTCGTATCAGGCAGGCTCGTTACACCGGTGATATCGGTCCAATTCGTACCCCCGTTCACACTGCGTTGCCATTTAAAAGTAGTATAGTTATTGAAAAACGAACTGACCGTATCGGCAATGACGATCGGGTTCAGTTCACAGACATTCGGATTAATTGTCGGTGAGTAGCTCATGGTTGGCAGACAGGTTGCCACCGCGATATCATCCATTACCCAGTCGTTACCACCACCGCCTTGTGAGTTGTTGCGGATAGAGAAGGTCGCGCTGGTTTGTGATGGGCCGGTACGGAATACAAAGCCTTTTTTCTGCCAGCCGCCCAGGTCAATTTCACCCGTGCTATAATAATCCAGGCCATCCAGTGCAAAGGAGAGGTTGGGATACACGCCAACATAACCAGCTGCCGGAGCGGTAGGGGGATTGGTGAACTGTGCACCTGTTGAATCCATTCCGCAGGTGGAACAGATATTGCGGAACCAGGCTGAGAATTCGTAGTAGGTATTGGGACAAAGATTATTCAACGTTTGGGAGAATACCTCTGATGCAACATAGTCGGCATTTACCATCAGCATATAACCGCCAGGTGTATTATCATCTGGCGGAACGTTACCAATTGCATCGTTGGTGCCGGTATGGTCTCCATCAATATCCCAGTGACCACCATGCATACGGTTGTTACAATTGTCAGGGTCGTTAGCAGGTAAGCTACCGCAGTTGGGTACGTGGTTAGCATTCCTGTTGGTACTGCTCCTCGGACTGATATTTTTTACAATGGCATAACGGCCATCGCCCAATCCGTTTGAAGCGGAAACATTATTCAGAAAGCTATAACCAGGTATCGGTACGGTTAGGTCAAAGGCCCGGTTTAATGATGTACCCGAACCAAAGGTACCTCCAAGCTCGGCAGCATTGTTAAGGCCAATACTGTTTGCACACAGGTCCATCGGATCGCTGATCAGAATCTGGAAGGAATTCGCCGTAAGGGTAACATCAGGGTCAGAGACCACGTTGGTTGTTTTGTATAAGAACTGGCCGGGGTTAAGTGTGATAGTGTCGCCAACATTTCCAGTAACTACTACCCTGAAGGCTGTAGCAAACAAGATACCGCCGCCGCCCCTCGGTCGGTCAGCGCTTGACATCCGTCCTGTGGCACTTGCGGCTGCTGTTGTATTGTTGGCCGGCGCACCACCGGGGAAACTACCAAAGCCGAGGTTGAGCCTGATATTATATTCATTTACACCGGGTATGGCAAGATATGTCGCCGCGTCATCACCACCGGCAAGTGTATACTTTCTGAAGGTCAAACCTTCATTTGTGATCACGCGGATAGAATCCTGGGTACCGGTGAGCATGGCTGTATTGGTAGGTACGTTATCGAGATATCTCAGATAATACATAGTAC
>JAEYOL010000177.1 GCA_023411775.1 Bacteroidota bacterium
GTCGATGGTATACCAAGCCGCCATAGGAAGACGCAAATGGTGAAGTAAAGATCTTTTCGTCATTGCTGTATCGTATAGCTCCGGAAATGCAGGCAACCAATTTCCCTTTTTTTGTAAAACTGATTACGATCGGCTTTATATCGGGAAATTTATCTGCTGCATGATATTGAAGAAACAAGGGTCTGTGAAAAAGTGTTCCATTATCTGATTCGTTGACGATCAGATTTCGCAGGCTGTCATTTTCTGTCCATGAATATTGAACGGACATATCTGTGGTGGCGGTTGTATTCATTTACGGTACTTATTTATGTTTTGTCATTCAAGGTTACGGCCTCATTTTTATTAGCAATATTTATGCTAAATGGGGTGCTGATTATCAGCGGTTTAAATGCCCTGTAGTCAAGGCGGTCACAATTTTGTCGCTTGAGGTGGTCGAAATACCGGTCAGGCGCAATTGCGGTTACGACTGCTGGTCAGGGGGTGGTGAGAATGACTCAACATGAAAAAATATAAACTCTCCGTGACGGTGGTTCTTATTGTGTTGGAGTGAACTTTCGGTGTGAACGAATGATTTTGTTTCTTCCTGTAAGTATTCAACCATCGTACTGATTGGCTCAGGAGTGTCTTCGGTGTCGTCAAAGGGACATGTATTACTATTTGTATCTCCAGGCACTTCCAGTGATTCAACTATTACCACGGCTTTTTTTATGGGCTGCTGGCCAGGATAAATGAAGGAACTCCCAATTGTAAGCCATGTCATAGTTAATACCATAACCATACTGTGGAGAAAGGAAATACGGTGGTTTTTATACGCCTTCATTGGCGATAAAACTACACAACTTGCTTCAAAGATACAACCCCGGGACCAGGTTTATGGCGCATTAAAGCCGATAGATGATAGCCGGTAAAATTGCCCAAATCAAGGCCCGGTTTATTTTTCTCATAAGAATCAATGTTTAGCGTAAAAGCCGCTCCCTATCAACGTTTGGTCTGATCGCGACTTGTCGATAAAATTTGTTATTTTCCTGTGTAAAACTAGCTGTTATGCATACCGGCATACTCTCCCAAATCAACTGGCTGGCGGTGATCTCAGCCGCAATCGCCTATTTTGTACTTGGTGCTATCTGGTATTCAAAAGTCCTTTTTGGAGCCCGATGGGCGACACTCGTGGGGATGGACATGAATGACCCGGATAAAAACCGCGGCATGGCTAAAATGTTCACCATCACACTTTTACTGATTATTGTGAGCTGTGTCGGTTTGGCGGTACTTGTCAACCGTCTTGACCTGGTTTTATTACTCTCAGGGATAAAATTGGGTCTATTGACTGGAATCTGCTTTGCCACAACGGCGGTGTCTATCTCTTTTATTTACGAAAGCAGGCCGGCGGGGCTTTATTTCATCGATTGCGGATACCACCTTATCGGGCATATTGTAGCCGCCATAATTTTATCTCTCTGGAGATAGGCACGTGTTGGTTCCCACATTATAATTATTCTACTTTGGTGATCTTTAAAACGTTGGTTGGGAGGTGCAGGTGAACTGGTGTACTTCCTGTACTAACCACAATATCGCCGGCTTTCACAAATCCCCGTTCTTTCAGGATCACGATCTGGTCAAAGAAGATCGCATCGAGACTGTCCTCTTCATCATAATAAAATGCGCGCACTCCCCAACTCAGGGTGAGCTGGTTCACCAGGTGCCGTTTTTTTGTAAATATATACAGCGGAGATTTTGGTCGGTAGCTGCTCAGCATCCAGCCCGTATATCCGCTTTGGGTCATACCGATCAATGCATTGGCTGAGATATCGCTCGCAATCTTACACGCATTATAACAAATTGCATCACTTAGGAAAGAAGGTGAGTGCGCAAGTGGTGAAAGATCTTCCTCACGGTTGTAACGATATTCTGTTCTCTCCACTTCCATGATGATACGACGCATGGTTTCCACCACCAAAGATGGATGTTGTCCCGTTGCCGTTTCACCACTAAGCATTACCGCATCGGCACCTTCGAGTACAGCATTTGCCACGTCAGTGATCTCACTCCGGTTGGGTTTTACACGGTCGATCATACTCTCCATCATTTGCGTGGCTACGATCACTGGTTTGCCCCTGTGAATACATTTCCTGATGATATCGCGTTGCGCCATCGGCACTTTCTCAACCGGCAGTTCCACACCAAGATCACCACGGGCTACCATGACGCCATCGGATTCTATGATTATATTCCTCAGGTCGGCCAGCGCTGAAGGCATTTCTATCTTGGCCATCACTTTGATGGGGCTTTTCTTTTTGGCTACACGATTTTTAAGTTCTATGATGTCTTCGGCTCTTCTAACAAATGAAAGTGCTACCCAATCCAATTCATGCTTTACGATAAAATCAAAATCTTCAAGGTCTTTCTCCGTCATAGCGGGAAGAGAGATGGCAGTATCAGGAAGGTTTACGCCTTTATTGGGTAACAAGGTTCCTCCGTACGAAACTCGTACCTGCACATCCCCATTTTTAAGAATATCAACAACGACCACTTCCAGCTTACCATCATCTATCATAATTTTCTCTCCGATCTTCACATCATTGTGCAGGTTGGGATAAGAAATGTAGATCCGTTCTTTTGTGCCAATTACTTTTTCTTTTGAACTGAAAGTAAGGATGTCGCCCGGTGCAATTTTCAGGGCGCCGTTTTCAATTTGACCCACCCTGAGTTTTGGTCCCTGCAGATCGGCAAGGATTGCAATATTATAAGGTTCGGTTTTATTGATACGACGGATATGTTCGATGATCTGTTCTTTATTTTCGTGCGTGCCGTGTGAAAAATTTAACCGGAATACATTCACACCCGCCTTTACCAGTTCCAGCAACTTTTCATATGTATCGCTGGCAGGCCCTACTGTCGCCACGATCTTAGTCTTATGGTAAGCATGTTCAAGGCCTGCACCTTTGTCCATTTCCGTGTGAAAATATTTTTCCGCTTTTTTCGCCATGATAATCTATTAACTACGATTTGAATTTTTTTTACTGAATGCTATTCTTTATTGCATTACACGCTAGCTGGCAAGGATCTTAACGATCTTCATCCATTCCTGCCCGATTTTTTGTCTTTCTTTTACAGCTTTATCCAGTGGAGTATAGTGTATTTTATTGTTAATCACCCCGACCATTACATTCTTACGACCCACCATTAAGCTTTCTACAGCATAATATCCCATATGACTGGCCACCAGCCTGTCTTCACAGGTAGGTGAGCCGCCCCGCTGGATATGACCGAGTACGCAAATCCTGACATCAGCTGCCGGTAGTCGTTGACGGATGATCTCTGCAAGACCGCTGGCGCCACCCACACCATCATAGCCTTCTGCCACCACGATCAGGTTCACCAGTTTTTTCCTCTTCTCCTTTTCAGTAAGAGAGGAAATAATGGATTCAATATCGGCTTCGGTTTCTGGTATCAATATATTCTCAGCGCCGGTAGCAATACCACTGTGTAAAGCGATATATCCCGCATCGCGGCCCATCACTTCCACAATAAAAAGCCGGTCGTGGGCATCCATGGTATCCCTGATTTTATCTATCGCTTCGATCGCTGTATTGACTGCCGTATCAAAGCCGATGGTCACGTCGGTGCCAGCCATATCCTTATCGATTGTGCCGGGGAGACCTACGCAGGGAATATCGAACTCATTGCTAAAGATCTGCGCACCCCTGAAACTACCATCACCCCCAATGATCACCAGGCCGTCGATACCTCTCTTGGCAAGGTTGGCATAGGCTTTTTTACGACCCTCGTGCTCCATAAAGTCCTTGCAACGTGCGGTTTTCAGGATCGTACCGCCCCTTTGAATAATATTGGCTACTGACCTGGATTCCATCCTGTATATATCGTCTTCCAGCATACCCTGGTAACCCCGCATAATTCCATAAACTTCCAGGCCATGGTGTATGCCCGTTCTTACAACAGCCCTGATAGCTGCATTCATTCCTGGCGAATCTCCACCCGAGGTAAGAACTCCGATCTTTGAAACTTTCTTTGACATTAGATTTTAGAACGACTTGATTTAAAATATTCCGGGTTTTGAACCAATATTTTTAAAAAATTTTGATCAAAAGCGCATCAAAAGTAAGGTTTTGTTCCCATTGTGTGTATTTGCAACATATCCGCGGGTTTTCATACGAATAACTGTTAGCCGTACCCGAAAATCGATTAGAAAAGTGCAGGGAATCCGGCCACTCAAATTGGCGTTTCCGCTAGGTTTTTCATTCATGTAACTGTTCGAAGCAGTGAACCTGATTTCCTTATCTTTAAGCTAAATAACATCGCATGTTTATGAAAAGAGTATTATTAGGACTGTTACTGGTTTCAGCCCTGGGGGTTAACGCCCAACTGGAATATCCCAGTACAAAAAAAGAGGTGGTAACCGAGGATTACCACGGCACAAAAGTGGAAGACCCTTATCGCTGGCTCGAGGATGACTGGAGCGATGCGACCAAAGAATGGGTTACCGAGCAAAACAAGGTAACGTTCTCCTACCTTGATAAGATCCCTTATCGTGCCGACTGGCTCAAACGCCTTGAAGAGATCAACAATTATCCTAAGTATTCATCGCCATCCAGGAAAAATGAGTATTTCTATTTTTCAAAAAATGATGGTCTGCAGAATCAAAGCGTGGTATATCGCCAGAAAGGGCTTAATGGAAAACCTGAACTGGTTCTCGATCCTAATAAATTTTCCGCCGACGGCACTACCAGCCTGGCCATGTTTTCACTTTCAAAAAATGGTAAATACGCTGTTGTTGGCAAATCAACAGGGGGCAGTGACTGGAGGAATTTTTTCGTCATGGATATGACAACTAAAAAGTATTTACCCGATTCGCTGGCATGGGTTAAAGTATCTGGCGCCAGCTGGCAGGGTGATGGGTTTTTCTACAGCCGTTACCCTACACCCGACAAAGGCAAAGAACTTTCAACAAAAAATGAGAATCACCAGGTCTACTATCATAAAGTCGGAACAAGCCAGGACGAAGATGTACTGGCTTACGAAGACCCTGCAAACCCCCAACGCTTTCATTTCGCGTTTACCAGCGAAGATGAGCGTTATGTATTTCTGAGCGTTAGCGACAGGGGTAAAGGAAAAGACGGGAATGCACTTTGGTACTATGATTCAAAAACTGGAGATAAAAAATTCCAACCCATTATCAGTGAGGCAGGAGACTTTAACTATGGATTCGTGGAAGAAGTGAATGGGCGATTCCTGATCGTTACCAATGATGGCGCCAAAAATACCAGGGTCGTTTCAATTGATCCCAAGAATCCGAATCCGGCCAACTGGACAACCGTAATACCGGAAAAAGAAGAAAACCTTTCTTCTGTGTCTTCAGCAGGCGGCAAATTATTTGTTACTTATATGAAGGATGTGACCAGCCGCGTGTACCAATATAGTTTCGACGGTAAGCTGGAGCGGGAAGTGAAATTGCCTGCGCTGGGTTCCGCCGGCGGTTTTGGTGGTGAGCGTGATGATAAATTCGTGTTCTATACTTTTACTTCCATCACATTCCCTCCTACAATCTATAAATACGATATAGCCACGGGGGTGAGCACAGTTTTCCGAAAACCCGAGGTAAAATTCAACCCCGAAGATTATACCACCGAACAGGTTTTCTATCCCAGCAAGGATGGAACAAAAATCCCGATGTTTATCGTCTATAAAAAAGGAACCCAAAAAACAGGAAAGAACCCGACGCTATTATATGCCTATGGTGGCTTCAACATTAGCATGATGCCCTCCTTCTCGTCAACCAGGATGGGCTGGCTCGAGCAGGGTGGTATTTATTGTCTTGCCAATATTCGTGGTGGAAGTGAATATGGTGAAAAATGGCACGAGGCAGGTATGCGTAATAATAAGCAAAACGTATTCGATGATTTTATCGCAGCTGGAGAATATCTTATCAAAGAAAACTACACTTCCAAAGATTATCTCGCGATTCAGGGTGGCTCCAATGGGGGATTGCTGGTAGGTGCCGTGATTAATCAACGACCCGATCTATTTAAAGTAGCTATACCACAGGTAGGTGTAATGGACATGCTGCGGTTTCACAAGTTCACCATCGGCTGGAACTGGATAGCAGAATTTGGTAGCAGCGAAAACAAGGAAGATTTCGCAAACCTGTATGCTTATTCACCTATACATAATATTAAACCCGGGCTAAACTATCCTGCTACATTGATCACCACTGCCGATCATGACGACAGGGTAGTACCTGCGCACTCTTTCAAATATGCAGCGACCCTGCAGGATAAATACAAGGGAGAAAACCCGGTGCTGATCAGGATCGATGTGAATTCAGGTCATGGTGCAAGTAACCTGAAAAAAGCCCTGGAAACAACAGCTGATATCTACTCTTTCATTTTTCACAATATGAATGTGAAGCCGAAGTTTACAGGCTTAAATAAACCGGCCGAGAAAAAAGCGTTTTGATCGCTTTCATAGATATTGTCACAGGCCAGCGGCTGAGCGTCGCTGGCCTGTGATTTTTTTTGAAATGAGTCATAACCATATTTATTTTACCACATGAAAGTACTGATCACCGGTGCCAATGGTTTCCTGGGATATTACCTGGTACAGCAACTGCTGCAGATGAAGATACAGGTTGTAGCTACAGGGAAAGGGGACTGCCGGCTACCTTTTACCGCGGATGAAAATTTTATTTATGAAGCCATGGATTTCACCGATCCATTTGCGGTGCATGATGTATTTCAAAAATTCCAGCCTGAGGTGGTGGTGCATGCCGGCGCCATGAGTAAGCCGGACGATTGCGAACAACAACAGTGGCAGGCATACCTGGTCAACGTAGAAGGCACGGTGACCATGCTTTTAAATGCCGCCGAACAAAAAAGCTTTTTCATTTTTGTTTCCACGGATTTTGTTTTCGATGGTGAGACCGGAATGTATAAAGAAGACGATCCACCTGACCCGGTAAACTATTATGGAAAAACAAAAGTCGAAGCGGAAGAAGCAGTAAAGGAATATGAATTCGATTGGGCCATTGTAAGAACGGTGATGGTTTATGGGCGGCCGGTTTTAAGCAGGGGTAATCTATTGTCTGTCGTGAAAGAAAAACTTGATAAAGGTGAAGTGTATAGTGTGTTTGATGACCAGTTTAGAACGGCTACGTATGTCACCGACCTGGTTGATGGTATAGTTCGTATCGTGGAACAAAAAGCGAAAGGCGTTTATCATATTTGTGGCAAAGATTTTTTAACGCCTTATGAAATGGCCTGTCTTACCGCTGATCTGCTTGGTAAAGACAGAAGCCTGGTCAGACGTGTGTCAGCGGCAGACTTTTCACAGCCCGCCCGGCGACCGCCCAGGACAGGTTTGGATATTGGGAAAGCCCGGAGTGTGCTCGGCTATGAGCCGATCTCATTCGAAGAAGGTTTGAAAAGAACCTTTGGGATGTAAATACATTTATTCCCTCCAATAACCACTAATTGAACTTGTAGATTTTCTTCACACGAATATGTTCGGGCACTTCGCTGCTCGACAGGCATGATGGCTCGGTTCGGTCATATTCAAAGCGGACCTTTGTGCCGGGCACAGCGAGATCTGGGCTGAGTGAAATAAAAACTGAGTTACTACAATTGTAACAGGCAGCGCAGTCCAGAACCGTAGGATGCAGAAAGGGATGTTTCGAAAGATCAGGATTTACGATAGCCACCAGCCAGGAATCAGGCAGGCAGCCTTTACTTTCAACCACAATTCCAGACACGAGTAGACTATTTTCTTTCCTGCAGGAAAGTGACGATAGCAAAACCAGGAATAAAATAAGCAGAAGATTCCGCATATACCTTTTTTACTCCTGACAACTCCCAGTCGGATATCGTTGCAGGACTTAGGCGCTGAGAGTCGGCAGGTGTACTTCCGCCATCATGCAGCGGGCACTACCACCGCCATTCGTTTCAATGGTGTTAAGGGGCGAATGTACGATCCGGTTGTATCGGTTTAGTTCCTGCAACTGCTCGATCGTCAGGGCTTCGTAAGCCTGGGTTGACATGACCAGAAGTTTTTCCCCCTTGTTATTTTTTACCTGCAGCATGTTCCCCGCGAAATGTTGCATTTGATGAAGCGTGATGGGGATAATTGCCTTATTGCTTTCGCTTATGATTTCCCTGATCATTCTTTGTTCCCGGGGATCCGAAATACTCTCCATACAAATGACCACATACTGGTCAGCTACGCACATCATCACATTGGTATGATATATAGACTGGCCATTGCCATCCGTGGCATTAAACACAACGGGTCTGTAATTCATCTGGCGGCAAAATTCCTCCAACACTTTTTCATTGGTGCGGGGAGAAAGACAGGCATAAGCGATTCGGTTGTCGCGGTCAAGTACCATACTACCTGTGCCTTCAAGGAATATGTTTTCGTTTTCAAAGCCTGTCAGGTCCAGTTTATTTTTCACCGCGAATTTTTGTTGTATCCTGTCCAGAACATGCGCTTTCCTTTCCGTCCTCCGGTTTACCGCATACATGGGATAGAGCAACAATGTTCCATCGTGATGAAAAGAGATCCAATTGTTGGGAAAAATCGAGTCAGGAGTGTGGGGCAGGGGCGTGTCTTCCACAACAGTCACATCCACCCCATTGTTTCTCAACAGTTCGACGAAATCTTCGAATTCTTTCAATGCATTTTGCTGCACACCGGATTCGGCGGTATTGACCTGGAAGGCGTTGTTGACCGCCGTTTCGGCATTATAACCAAAACTCACCGGCTTGATCATTAGTATATGTGATG
Source organism: Bacteroidota bacterium (assembly GCA_023411775.1). Classification (GTDB taxonomy): domain Bacteria; phylum Bacteroidota; class Bacteroidia; order Chitinophagales; family Chitinophagaceae; genus Terrimonas_B. Next base: position 8,797 of record JAEYOL010000177.1, read on the forward strand.
TAGTTTGCATGGATGGATATTATTGGTGTGATGGTCATTTGTCAACAATTACCATCACATATGAAATTCAATCTGGTCTGACCCGATTTCGAACGCCACTAAATCTCTTCCCTCAGCAGGGGCATACTCATGCAATGAAAACCGCCCCGGGCCCTTGAAAGTTCGGCTGAAGGCATCAGGATCAGGGTATCCTCCATTTTCCGAATATCCACTTCGTCATTTTCGAGTTGCCGGATCAGATCGTGAACATGCACAACGTCAAACCCCGCGTTTTTAAACGCTTCGATAGTTTTGTCATTGCGATCATATCCTAGCACCACGCCGTCCTTAATTGCAAGCATATTGCAGGAATCGGTCCATTGCTCACGGGCATCGTACGGGAATTCGTTGTTGCCGGAATAAATGAATCGCGTTTTATCCTCGCATTTCAAATCATTCTTACTGATATCGATCAGCAATTCTTCCAGGTTGTCAAAATATACCGGGTCGGAAGGATCTTTTTTTCTAAACTGGATGATCTTTATTTTATCTTCCTTCTTGCTTCCCTCCAGTACTCTTTGTACAGGGTCTGCGTCTTCCATTTTGATGGCTTTCCGGGAAAACGCACCCAGCAATACCCATACATTCTTTTTTACCTGGGTAAATACCGTATCAATATGCATGTAATCCCGTTTCTTGGGGATTTTGATAACAGTGATCTTTTTTACGATATTTTTTTCGAACAATACCTTGATGCACTGGTGCGCGGCTTCCATCGTTGTTCGTTCACTCACGCCCACCAGGAGGTGGTCTTTGGTAACAACCATGATATCGCCGCCCTCCAGCGTAACTTTTTTTTCATCGCCATCGCGTGGCAGCAGGAAATGATGCGAGGTATCCGGAAGTTCGATAATATTCTTCCGGTAGTTTTCGAAGAGCGGGTGCGAATAGAAAATATATTTTACCAATAAAGCCTCCCGGGTCCGCGCTTTTTTGGCGGGTTTGTTCAGCAGGATATGATCATTGATCACGATACCGATGTCGCGGGTGAAAATGAGATTTGGAATGGGGGGAAACAGCATCTCCTTTTCATTGGTTGTACCACTGATAAAAACCTTTGCAAGTTGTTTCCCATCGAGCGAAGACAAATGATCCTGCAATTCATAGGAACAGTTTTCTATCGCACATACAGAGGCTACCAGTTTTTGCCTGATATCTTTGTCGGCCAGGATCTCTGCCAGCAGCCACTGTAATTCGACAACTTTATCTGACTTATAAAACTCGTCATGATCGGGTTTGTAGAACTTATAATTATTGCGGCTGTCGTCCCATTCGGAAAGCCGGCCTTTTATTTTATCCGGGTCGGCCAGGTAGAGCAGTAATTTGGTGTAATAATCGTATTCCTTGCGGCGGATGGTTTCCAGGTGTACAATATCTTCAAAAAGCCAGTCCTGCGCCTTAGAAGGTACCACCTTGCCCAGGCCACTGTCGGGGCTGTGTACCAGCAATCGCTTTAGTAAGCCTATTTCGGAAGTGACCGATATCCTGTTATTTTTTGACATAATATAAGGATAAAGTTAAGACAACTGCATGACTAGCAGATCCTGCAAAAGGCTGCTTAACGACTTGGAATTGACTTACATAAACGAACTTTCAAACCGCCACCTGTGATGGTTGACAGTTCTTAGTGCTATTGGTGAACGGCCAAAAGGGGCACATTGGAACTAAATGCCAGCTTTTTTGTGTGGCTGCGGCTGAAAATGCTATTAATAAACGAATGGTTTTTTGGAATGATGATCAGCAGGTCTATTTTCTTATCAGTGGTGAACTGCTCAATTGCTTCATAGAAATCATTCATTCCTATAAAATAGAATTCGGGATTAAAATCCGCGAACATTTTTTGCATTTTACTGCGTTCAGTCAGAAATTCCTCGGTCAGTGACACGTAGTGTTCGTTGTCTACATTGACGATATGCAGTTGCGCATTGAAAATTTCAAGCACAGTTTTTATAGCGAGTGCCGGTGTAGCGTCTACATCCTGGAAATCGGAGGCGAGGCTGATATTAGTGATGCCGTTGTATTTCGCGTTTTGGGGAATGATCATGACGGGACAAACGTTTTGCTCTGCCATTTTTAGGGTGTTGCTTCCTGTGAGAAACTGGCGCCATTCTTCCTTTTCCGTAATACCCATGATAATGAGTTCCGCGGTTTTTTGATAAGCCAGCCGGCCCAGGCTATCGATAAAATCGGTACCCAGTTCTTTAATGGTTTCAATATTAACCACACCGTTCTGCTCCATCTCTGCTTTCAGGCTTTGGAGGTATTGTTCAGATATAGCTTCGTCATCCTCCTCTTTAAACATGGTGTAGAGAATGATTCGGTTATTCTCCTTGCCGCTTAGCATGGCGGCGGCATAGCGGGCGGCGTTGAGAGAGGTCTCTGAAAAATCTACCGGGATAATGATATCTTTCATGCAGGCAATCTGTTTTAAAGTCAACAAAGAAACAGAAAAAAAAATATAAACAAAAGCAGGATTAGATTATCCAATAAGTTTGTGCCATGAATGTGGAGAATACAGCAACGGACCCGTTTCGGGGCGATTGGTTTAGTTCTGAAAACCAGTTCCACCTTTTATATCCGCCGTCGCTGCATACCCTGGCCCGCAACCACTGGACGCCGCTCCTGGTGGCCCGGAAAGCCGCCGATTTTCTCGCAGCTGAGAAGAGTAGCCGCATCCTGGATATCGGGAGCGGGATCGGCAAATTTTGCCTGGCTGCCGCCTACTATAAACCGGATTGCTTTTTTGTTGGTGTAGAGCAACGTGAGGATTTGGTACAATACGCGGAGGCTGCCAAACAGGCGACTGGACTAAAAAACGTATCCTTTATCCACGGCAATATAACCGGGGTTGATTTTGGCTTATACGATCATTTTTATTTTTATAATTCCTTCTACGAAAACCTGACCGTCGCCGAAAAGATAGATGACAGGGTCAGTTACTCCATCGAGCTTTACAACCAATACAGCCGTGTTTTATATAAGCAACTTGAGCAAAGGCCTCCCGGGACACGAATCGCCACCTATCATGGAATGACCGATATCCTGCCACCCGGCTATCTCGAGGGCGGGAATGATGTGAATGGATTGCTGAAGTTTTGGGTGAAGGTTTAAGAGGTGTTTTGGGATTGGTAATTTGGAATTAGGCAGGGTCTTCGGGTAATCTACCACCGCGTTTTTCAATATTTATCCTGATAAAAAAAGCCGCGGGTTGATCGCGGCTTTTTTTAGACTAAGTTTTATTGATCATCCTTTTTCCCGAATAATTTTTTCAGGAACCCCTTTTTCTTTTTAGTTTCCTGGGGTGCACCGATGGGTTTAGCATCCGATTTTTTCTTGTCGGTCTTGTTATCAGCTGTGTCCTTTTTGGTAGGCTTGCCATCATCATCTTCCACAACCGGTTTTGATTCAGGGCCGATATAATTATAATCGTCGGCCGTGCCCACGCCCTGGTCGATGCCTTCGGCTTCGGGATTGGGATCTGTTTCTGTTGGAATATAGTCTGCACTGTTGATCTCGCTGGTGTAGTCGGCAGGCTGTACAAATTTTGCATCCCGTTCAATACCCAGTGATTTATCAGCGTACACTTTTTTAAAGAAAGCTTCCCAGATCGGCCTGGCTGCTGCACCGCCATAACCACCACTGCTTTCATTGCGGATGAACCGGTCATCACAACCGATCCAGACACCACCCAGAAGCTGAGGTGTATAGCCCATATACCAGGCATCAGCGTTATCATTGGTAGTACCCGTCTTACCCGCCATTTCAGCTGCACCAAGCCGGTTACGGAGACCGGTAGCGGTACCTACATCCACTGTACCC
>JAEYOL010000180.1 GCA_023411775.1 Bacteroidota bacterium
TTGAATGCTGCCAAAAAACTTTGAAGCCTCTTCTCCTTTTAATACATAGTCACCCGTACCGCTCATCTTAAAGATCACCACTTCAAATGGCATTACAAATATGTTGTAGCGCTGCACATCGCCACGCCGGGTTTTGTTGGTAAGATCGATCCCCTTGTATCCATTTCGGGTTATCTTTTGCCTGGATATGATCCTGCCCGGTATATTTTCATAAAGCAGGCTGTCGATTGTAGTATACACTTTATCGCTACTATGTCCCCACATCCAGCCATTGGTCAAAATACGTGTAACCATATAATAGCTACCGTTGGCCATATCGGCATACTGTCGCTGATCGAGACTTGGGTCTTCACCGAATTTGTAAAACTTGCCCGGTATACTTACCTTAAATAGGCTGTCATCAGCCACCTGGGTAGAAAACTTCACCGGTACCCTTACTTTCTCCACCTGGTTTTTATGCTGGCTGTCGCGGGCACCCATTTTAACGGGCCGCAGTTTATATCCCTGGTCCCGCAAAATTTCGATCACACCCCGGTTGCCCGGCAGGTGGGCCGCGCCTACCCCTACAAAAAGTGACTGCCCCGAACGAAGTATCGAATCAATGGATGAAGCCTGGATCTCGTTACGGCGATACAGGAATTTTTCATCAAAAGCAGGCGAAAAACTATTGTATTTATTGATGGAGTCGAGCCAGTCGAGGTTGCCGCTGCGATAAGCTTCCTGGAGTTTGTTGAATGAATAACTGTTTTCGCTATCGTAACTGCGCTCTTTTATTTGCCTGTCCTTAGCCGCATCTTTATAGGCTTCCATCATCAGCTTCATACTCTCCGCGTACTTCTCGACACCCGCCACCTTCTTCCCCCATTTTTTGCCACACTGGTAGATATACATATCGAGATAAGTGTCTTCTTCGAAGTCGCTGGACTCGTTACCGTAGGAACGATACAACAAATTGTTGATCGCTGACGGGTTGCTATATAGTGCTCTAGCGATTTTCTTATCGTACTTATAAAATCTAAGTGTGTTGAGACGGAGATATTCGTTGGGAAGTTCTACATAATTGGATCCTGTATAACCAGAGTAGTTCCTGTAACCATAATCCATTTCGTAGTTGCTCATATCCTCCTGCCAGGATTCGGGGTTTGTTTCAAGGGCCACCACGTCGGCATTGCGGATACCCAGGAAGAAAGAGTCGGCCAGGTGAAAAGCCAGTTTGCTGCTAACATGCATGGTGCCGAAAAGATAGGATGGCTTTTGAAGCCCGTTTCCCGTGATCTCCCATAACAGGCTTGGGTATTTCCTGGGCTTTATTTTTGACTGGGCGGTTAACAGAAATGGCAATAAAATCAGCCCGAGTATGAATATCCTCCTCATAATTTCTTCGTTCAGTGGCTGGTAAAATACTACATTCTCACTTAAACCGGGCTTCTTAACGCTGCTTTCATGAAACTGCCCATTTGAAAAAATATTGCGCTGATGCGGTCAAATCTGCCGTTAAATCTTTACCTTTGCCAGCTTTTATAGCTGTCGCATGACAGATCCCGGTGCCGTAAGACCGGGGATTGCCGCTCCGACTGATCCTGCAGCAACCTGTATGCCCGGAGTCGATCAACCCCCTCTATATTCCGGTGTATGTCGTGGGCCTTTTATAAACCACAAAATTCATCAATGAAGCTCTCACAATTCCGTTTCGACCTGCCCTTAAACCTGATTGCCCAAAACCCCGCCAAAAAACGTGAAGACGCCAGAATGATGGTGGTTCATCGTCATACCGGCCAGATTGAAAACAAACATTTCCGTGATATCCTCGATTATTTTGATGACAAGGATGTTTTTGCAGTAAATAATACAAAGGTATTTCCTGCCCGTATGTACGGACGCAAGGAAAAAACAGGCGCCAAGATCGAAGTGTTTTTGCTTAGAGAGCTGAATCGTCCCAATCGTCTTTGGGATGTGATCGTAGACCCGGCCCGTAAGATCCGCGTGGGCAACAAACTTTATTTTGGAGACCAGGAAGACCTGGTAGCTGAAGTGATCGACAATACCACCAGCCGCGGCCGGACCATCCGCTTTCTCTGGGAAGGCTCGGAAGAAGGTTTCCGCGCACAATTGGAAGCACTGGGCGAAACACCCCTGCCAAAGTATATCAAACGTAAACCCGACGAAGAAGATAAAGAGCGTTACCAGACTGTTTATGCCAAACATGAAGGCGCTGTTGCCGCCCCGACTGCGGGTCTCCATTTCAGCCGTGAGCTGATCAAGCGACTGGAGATAAAAGGTATCCGTTTTGCTGAAGTCACACTTCATACCGGCCTTGGTACTTTCAGGCCGATCGAAGTAGAAGATCTGAGCAAACACAAAATGGATGCTGAGTACTACAATATCGACGATACAGCCTGTAAGATCGTTAACCGCGCAAAAGAATATGGTCATCGTATCTGCTCTGTAGGTACTACCACGATGAGGGCACTGGAATCTTCATTTACCGCACAAAAACTGTTGAAGCCATCCGAGGGATGGACCAATATGTTTATTCACCCGCCTTACGAGTTCAATATTGCGGACTCGCTGGTCACCAATTTTCATTTACCCAAAACCAGCCTGCTGATCATGACCTGCGCGTTTGCCGGCTATGAACTGACCATGGAAGCTTATAAAAAAGCGATCAAGGACAAGTACCGGTTTTTTAGTTATGGGGATGCGTTGCTGGTTGTGTAGCTTTTAGGGGAATTAGGGATTGGGAATTTGGAGCTAGTAGCCCCAGGATTTGTGTTTCTTTTGTCAGATTCTGTTTTTCAGCCTGGAGATATCGAAAATTGAGATGATTTAGATGCGATGGCTAAGCCATGTCCGATACTTAAAGCTTCTGACATCTAGTAACGAAAATTTCTAAGATAACCTCGGGTAAAACACGGGCTGAAACGTTTTTTTATCGCGGCTTGATTTCAGACCCTGTCAGACACTTAAAGCTTCTGACATCTAGTAGCGAAAATTTCTAAGATAACCTCGGGTAAAACACGAGCTGAAACGCTTTTTTTTGGGACTGGTTTTCAGCCCATGTCAGACACTTAAAGCTTCTGACATCTAGTAACGAAAATTCCTGGGAAAACCGCGGGTAAAACACGCGCTGAAACGCTATTTTTGGGGACTGATTTTCAGCCCATGTCAGACACTTAAAGCTTCTGACATCTAGTAGCAAAAATTCCTGGGAAAACCTCGGGTAAAACACGGATCAAAAACGTTTTTTATTTATGCCGGCATCCTGATATGCCGGCTTTAGAATTCGACCTCATCGACATAGCTAATCAGCCGCCGCCCAACTGAACGAACACAACCTAGCTTTGGAATATAATTTCAGGTTCTATCTTTGACTAGCAACTGTTCATGGAGAAAGAAACACTAACGATCAGTATAGCAGAAAATCCTGGCCCGGAACTTATACGAAAGGGGAACATAAACTTAATAATCTATATCGTTGTGAACTTCATTTTGATATTCACATTAGGCTTTCTTATGAAATAGGATAGAGCGGTTTGACGGATCTGCACCAAATTTCACTGGCACTGTATTCACCAAAACATATTCTTCTTCTTTTTATAAACATACTGGTCTCCCTGTAGCATCGGGTGTTTTCCTTTTAGCCCCCCATCCGCGATAGTCAGCCTGAAGTCGGTAAAAAAATATTCCATGATCCAGGGCTCAAACCGGAATTCAAAATAGTTGTGTGAAGTAGATTCCATATTAAACACAGAAACACGTTCGGCGCTAAATTCAGAGATCAGCGCGATACTCGTCACATCCTGTTTTGGAAAATAAATAAACCCCTTCTCATCTGCCTGGTACCAGGAGCCACGCTCTCCCCTTTTTATACTGCCCGCTACGAACCTTAAGATATTCTGGTTCTTATCTGTGATTCTAACAGCTACAAAGTTTTCATTGGTAGCCGTGCTCCCATTAAGTGCAAAATCCTGTCCCGGCCAGGGGCGGCTATGGAAGGATATCTCGCTGCCCGCGACTGCCCATTTCCCTGCTCCAAAACGGTCTAGCGCACCATAGCTCACGAAAAACTGGAAGACCTGGTCAGGTAGTATCCGGAAGCCTGACTCCACCTCGTGAACATCGCGCAGATAATATGTACCGGTAAAAGCTTCCGGGGGTTTTGAATTCATAAACATTAAGATACAACATATTAACACATGATTTACCCCTATTTGAACCTGCCTTTCAAACCCTTACCTTTGCGCAGTTTCACGCGGTTCCAGCAGTGACATAAGTGTAGCCGGGTGACCCGCACATCGACAACTTAATAATATGGCAGATATATTTGATCGTTTATTGAAGAATTATGGCCCTATCGGCCAGCACAGGGAGAGAGCGCATGGTTATTTTGCCTTTCCAAAACTGGAAGGTGAAATAGACAGCCGGATGAAATTTCGTGGAAAAGACATGATCGTCTGGAGTCTTAACAATTATCTCGGTCTTGCCAACCATCCCGAAGTTAGAAAAGCGGACGCGGATGCCGCCGCCAAATACGGGCTTGCTTTGCCCATGGGTGCCCGCATGATGAGCGGTAACAGCAATTTCCACGAACAACTCGAAGCAGAATTAGCCGCATTCGAACAAAAAGAAGATGCCATCCTGGTCAATTTCGGTTACCAGGGAATGGTGAGTTTGATCGATGCATTGTGCGGTCGTCATGATGTGATTGTTTATGATGCGGAAAGTCATGCCTGTATAATAGATGGTGTGCGTTTACACCCCGGACATCGTTATGTTTTTAAACACAACGATATTGAAGATTTTGAAAAACAATTGCAGCGCGCCACCGCCCTGATCGAAAAACAAAACGCTGGTGGCATTCTTGTTATCACGGAAGGCGTATTCGGCATGGCCGGCGACCAGGGTAAACTGGTTGAGATCGCAGCATTAAAGGATAAATATCAATTCCGTCTTCTTGTAGACGATGCCCACGGTTTTGGTACTTTGGGAAAAACAGGTGCCGGAGCTGGTGAAGAACAAGGTGTGCAAGATAAGATCGACCTCTATTTCTCCACTTTTGCAAAATCCATGGCCTCGATCGGCGCTTTTATCGCTGGTGATCGTAAGATCATAGACTATATACGTTATAATATCCGCTCGCAGATCTTTGCGAAAAGTCTGCCCATGCCACTGGTGATAGGAAACCTGAAAAGACTTGAATTGCTACGCACACAACCTCAGTTAAAAGACAAGCTTTGGGAAAATGCGCTTAAACTTCAAAATGGTCTCAAAGAAAGAGGTTTCGATATCGGTAACACTGATTCCGTGGTCACCCCGGTTTACATGAAAGGTGGCGTGGAAGAAGCTACTGCCATGGTTATGGACCTGCGTGAGAACTACAGGATATTCTGCTCTATTGTAGTTTACCCGGTCATACCAAAGGGACATATCATCTACCGCCTGATCCCAACTGCGGTTCACACCGATGAGGATATCGAAGAAACATTAAACGCTTTTTCTGTTACAAAAGAAAAACTGGACGCAGGCAAGTATAAAGCCGAAGCGATTCCGGATATGGCTGAGGTTAGTGCCAAACGCTAGTGATTCTTTGGGAATTTGGAATTGGGGGATTAGGAACTGGAAGTACCTATACTTCCAGGCTCTCATTCCTAACTCCAAATTCCCAATAACTAATTCCTAGTTCCCTCTTATTTTGTGATTACATAAATCACCGAACTACACCTCCTCCGATCTCCCATCGCTTTCCAATTTGAACGGAGCCCATACCAGAAAGAAGATACCCAGTTTGATCTTGCGGGTCGGCCTTTAGCATGATTGCGGTATTTGCTGCTCATTAGTGAAATATAAAAGCTGTCATACCACATCGGCAGGTATTGTGAGATCTTCAACCCGTGTTTTGACATGAGCTGTTCGACCGAACGAGGAGAGAAATGATATAAATGTCGCGGTACATCGTAGGCGGCCCAGTTTTCGGCATATACTTCCGCGTCATGAGAAGTGTAATTGGGTACCGCAATGAACAGCTTGCCATTTTCATGAAGGACTGTTTTCAATTGCTGCAGGTAGGCATGCAGATCATGTACATGTTCCAGGACATGCCAGAGCGTGATTGCATCAAAATGGCCGGCGGGTAAATTGAACAGCTGGCTTGTATCTGATAATTCAAGCCCATACAACTCCTTTGAAACCCTTCTCGCATCCGCATCCGGTTCCAGCCCCAACACGTCCCACTGGTGTTGCTTCATTTCATTTACAAATGACCCGGTCCCGCTTCCTACATCCAGCAACTTTCCACGTCCGAGCCCGGTTATCTTTTGAATAAGTTTTCTTTTTGAAATAAGTGTACGCCTCCTGACAACATGATAAAGCCGGTTGATAAATCCCGACGCGGTATTTGTATGCGAAATATAATTGTCCGATTTATAGTAAGGGCCGATCGCATTTACACCGGGAACATCCTGTGTAAAACGCAGCGTACAATTTCCGCATTCCACGATCGTAAATGATGCCCCGCTTACCGTATGATCTTTAACCTGGAAAACATTTTTAAAAGCAGTTGAAGCGCAGGCCGGACATGATGTGTAGTGTATGAGATCAGACATAGTTTTGGATGCTGGATACCAGATACTGGATGTTGGATCCCAGATACCGGATCAGGGTTTCGATTGGTAGGTTGGAGAAGCTTTTTGAGGTGTTAGTTGCTGTTGATTGCCAACAGAGGATGTTTTGACGCCTTTTGTCGACAGGTAAACACCTATAAAAATAAATGCCAGCAAAGACACGATCAGCGCGATACCCCACCACTGAAATCTTCGTTCATTAGAAGGTGAAAGGATTTCCTTCATTTGCGAAGATGTTTTCTCATGTTCACCGACCATCATCGTATGCTCGGCATTCTCCCTTATCACTTTTACAGCAGGTATGGGCACACCAGCCTTTTTATCCATCAGCACGGCTTCAAAACGAATTTCACCGGCCATACCTTTGCTAAATTCACCTACGCCTTCCCAAAGCAGCCTGTCACCAGCCAGCACCCTATTTTTTATATCAAATGAAAAATCATTGAAACGCTTTACTGCATCCAGTTCTGATATATCCAGCTTGGAAGAAAGCCAGGTGAAAACATTTTTTGATGCAGGTACATTGCCATGATGCAGGGCTATCGTATAAGCGGGGGGTTCAGCTACTTTATTGACAAAATCAATATATGCAGGCTTTCTTTCAAGCAGAAAAGTGCCGATACCCGGCATATTCAGTTGCTTATGCAGGATGAGATATTGATAAAGTTCCCCGTACATCTTTAATTCTTTTGATCAAAGGAAAAAATGATTCCACCCACGAAATTAAATCCATACACCGGGTACTGGTTCCAGCGTTGGTATTCTTTGTTGAAGATATTATTAAACTGCGTCCAAAGGCTGATATTTTTTTGAATTTTAAATTCCAGGCCTGCATTCAGGTCAACAGCGCCTTTTAACTTGCCATCGCTGCCATCTTGCCTCATATACCTTGGACCGTTCCAGGCAAACAGGTCGCCTTTAAGCCAGAGGTCTTTGATGACCTGGAGTCGTAATGCAGTGTTCAGCTCAAGCGGGATCAGCCCCCAGGCTTTTTGTTGTCCCTGCAACCCGGTAAACTGGTTGAACTGAAGACTGGTGACCACAGAGAATTTCTCCTCCACAGTATACCCCAGTTCACCGCCGAGGTTCACTACATTGACGCGTTTGGCATTCACGACCTGGAAAGACTTACCATCTCCCCCTGTTGTGGTATCATTGATGAAAAGTGGCTGGTTATTGAGTTTATTGAACGCAACCTTGGCACTATAGGTAAAATGATCACCAACGGCGCCTTTAAATCCGGCATATCTTTCTTCGACCCAGGTATTCAGCTGTTCCGTTGGCGCCCATAACCAGGGATTTTGTGAAGCAAGGTACTGGTAGGTGGTCTTCCGGATATGCCCCGTCCAGCCAGCCTGGAGTGTGAAACGCTGGTCTGAGGTTCCCACTTCCGCTAGGATATTGGGAAACATCTTAAAGGCCCCGTTATCCCAGGATGGTCTTATTCCTCCCTGCAACCTAAGCGTTGAACTTTTGTACAACACCGCCGGAGAAATATACCAGGCGGTATTATTGACAACAGATTTTGCTTTTGGCGAGTAGCGGGTAAGATCAAAAGTCACACCGAGCTGAACAGCGAAATCCTGTCCTACCTTTTTCTCAAGCGGAAGGTCGACCACGGAATTGCTTTCATTATTTTTCAGGTGGTCGCCGAAAATATCGATCCTGATCTCAGGTGCATAAGAAATGCCATATTCTGTTTTATTAACATTGTGCATTCCAATACGAGCCGAAATAGTCTGGAATCGCTGGCGTATCGAGTCGTTTACAAACGAGAGCGACTCGGGCTGGTAACCGTACTTATACGTCCTGTTTTGTTTCATCCCGATGCTACCATTCCATTCAAGGTTCTTTACCGTTTTATAAAACGCACTAAGCTTCACCTCTGTATTGGTAAAGTCCTGGTAATCTCTTTTACCCTGTGAAGAAACATGTTTTGCGTAAATATTGGCTCCCGCTGTATTACCGTCACCAAAGGAAAAGCCGGCTTGTATATATGGCGTCTTCAAGCTACCAAAACCCGCCTTGATATAATTACTATTATCAAATACTCCCGTTGAGTCTACCTGTAAGGCCAGCGGCTTAAGTGTACCGGGCTGGTAGGCAAACAAAAGGTTGGGATTGGGGATATCGTATTGCAGTCGTGGCTTTGAAGTATCAGTCGAAGGTGGCGAAGGATTAAAATTGATCTTTGCTGCATCACGCAAAACCGGTTTAAACGCGGACGTGATATCAATAGCCTTCGGCTTGCTGGGATCCTGCGCTGATGTTGCCGCGAAACTTATAATGCCAAGGCCCAACAGGATAATCCTGTTTAGTCCACCCGGTTTCAAACCAACACCCGCATGTTGCCTTCTCTTCGCTATCTGCATATTGTTTTGAATATTCATTTATCAATATGTTTATAAAACATTCTCCCTAATTCCTAATTATCAATCCCTAATTCCCCACCTTACTACTCCTTCCCTCCTCCTCCGTTACCTGCGCCAGTTTCTCTTCAGCTTCTTTTTTCAAATTCGGCTCGATCGTATTATCTGCTACGCTCTGGAATGTAGCTTTAGCATTGAAATAATCTTTTTGTTTAAAATAAACATCGCCCAGGAGTATATAGGCTTTTGTTACCCAATAGTCGTATGAGCCAGATTTATTGATCACTTCAAAAGCCGCCTTCTCCGCGTCGGCAAGTTTGTTTAACTGGAACCAGCTATTCGCAATTTCATATCGCGCTTCTGCCGCAAGGGCTGCCTTGTTTAAATTCACTACAGTTTTGAAGTTGGATATTGCCTGGTCGTGTTGTCCGTTGACGGAATGGGATTTGCCGATCGCCATATTCGCCAGCGCTTTATCATCGGTACTGCTTCCTTTGGCGTCCACTAAATCCCTGGCATTTGTAACCGCGTCCGACCATTTCTCCTGCTGGTATTGGCTACGCAATAATCCACGCATCGCTTCCAACTGGTTTTCCTGGTTTGAAGCTTCTTTCTTAAGCTGGATATAGTATGTTTCCGCCCTCGCATAATTCTTTAGTTCGAAAAAGTTGATACGGGCTGCGGCCAGTATCGCTCTTTCCGCATAACTATTGGGTGCATTAGCTGCTACCGTCTCGTAACCGGTCAGGGCATTGGCCCAGTCCTTTTTACCATAGTAGATCTCACCGCGGTAGAAATGCGCATCAACAAAATAAACACCGTTGGGGAATTTTTTTATGTAGTTGTTCAAAGAGGTCAGCGCCGCATTGAGGTTACCATTCGCAATCTGGTTTTCGGCAGCAGCATAGGAAAGTGAATCTTCCGTATCGACGCTGAGCGGCTTTCCTGACTTACGCATAAAAGCGGCATACTCGTCTGTCTGGCCAAGCTCTACGTAGATCAGTTTCACATTGTTCAAAGCATCCGCCGCTTCAGGAGAGTTGGGGTATTGCGCTACCAGTTCCTGGTAATGCTTCAAAGCTTCATTGTTATTGTTTAAGTTATAATACGAAGTTCCCAATTTGAGATAAGCCTGTGGCTTCAGGCTTGCATTACCAGTACTCTTTATTACATTATTAAGGTATGGGATGGCTTCACTGAATTTTTCATCCGCCATATAAGTATTGGCAATCTCAAGATTGGCATCGGTGATTAAAGGCGAGGATGGAAATTTCCTGTTCATGGTATTGAGCAGGTTAATTTTATCTTTCGAGCTTTTTATCCCGGTGATCATGGCATCCTGGAAAGTGGCATAGTCTTCGGCCGGCCATGAAAAACGGATCACGTTTTCATACATGGTTTTGGCCTTTGAAAAATTGCGCTCCATATAATAGCAGTCAGCGGCGCGCAGGTAAGCATCCTGGGTAAGATCATCAGAGCTGAGACCGGGGTTCCTGCCCAGGGGTTCGAAGAAACCAAGTGCAGCCTGGTAATTTTCTTTTCTCAGGTAACAATAACCCAGGTTATATCTTGCATTCGACACATTGGCTTCACCACTTGCCGGTGATCCCGCGCTGATATAGGCATTATAATGCTTGATCGCCTCATCGAGCCTATTGTTTCTATAGGCCACCTCTCCTTTCCAGAAATTTACAAAGGGTAATACTGCCCCGTTATTGGGATCCTTTAAGGCTTTATCCAGCAACGCATCTGCTTCTGATAGACGACCATCATTGATCAACTCCGTAGCACGGCCATAGAGTATTCTTGGATACAATCTTTTTGCGTTGGGGGTAGGATTGTTCATGCCATCGAGTAGCGATAGCGCTTCACGGTAATTGTTTGTATTGGTCAAAACAGCTACCAGCAAATCCTTTGCTTCGGTGTTGTATGTAGAATTGGGGTAATCGGTCAAAAATGATCGCAAACTGTTCAACGCTTCATCCTGGTAACCGAGTTCATAAGAAAGCTTGGCATATTGGAAACGGGAAACTTCCTGTTGTTTCTTGTCGCTGCTGTTTGATGCACAAAATAAAAATGCATTGCGGGCATTGCTTTTCTGACCCGTCTTCAGGTAAGCGTCACCAAGCAGGTACATGGCACTTTGGCTCAGGGTATCTTCTTTTCCACTCAACTGCTTGAAACCTTCGATCGCCTTGGTGAGGTTGTTGTTCATATAGTAGGCATATGACAACTCGTACAGGTCTTCGCGGCGAACCTTTGGCGAGCCCTTTACAAAGTCCTCAAGGTAAGGCAGCCCTTTGTCAAATTCTTTACGCTCAAAATAAGCGTGACCGATCATTTGTTTTAATTCCAGGTCATAGTATTGCGACTGTCCGGTTTTGATCTTTGTCTCTGCATATTTCAACGCCTCTTCTTTTTTTCCCTGTATGTAATAGATCTGTGCGATATAGTAAGGGACAACAGTCGCGTAGGCTTTTTCATTCTCAACGATCTTAAAGCTTTGCAAAGCTTCGTTGTATTGTTTATCCCGAAAAGCCAGGAACCCGTAATAATAATTCGCATCAAGATAGTTGGGATCATCCTTCATGGTGCGAATAGTATTGAACAGGGGTTTTGCCTGCGCAAACTGTTGAAGCGTGAAATAGGAATATCCCTGGTGAAATTTCATGGTCGCGATATCCTTATTGCTGAGATTGGCAATATTGGATTGTTCGTAGTGGTCAAGAGCCTTCTTGAAGTCCTGTTGGCGGAAATAATATTCGGCCAGTTGGAAATTCATCATTTGCACCCTGGCCGTATTCTTTTCAAGATCGATATAATCAATAGCCTGGTCAACCGCGTTTTCCTCCTGTTGCTTTAAGGCGCATGCGGTGGCGTAGTAATTGATCTCCTGAACTGTTACGGGATTGTTAACCACATCGGTCTCACGTACCGATTGTTTCAATTCCTTCAGCAAGGGGTAAGCGAGGCTGTACTGCTCTTTCTGAAAATATTCCTTGGCTTCTTTGAATTTTGTGTGGGGGTCGGAGTAATAGATCGTTTGCTGCGCGCGCACAGCCATGCACAGAACAGTAGCTATTGCTAGCGAAAAATATTGCTTCATGCCAAATGTCCTTTAAACCGTTGGGGGATAAACGCTGCGAATATTCAAATTATTTCAACCAACGCCAAACATCATTCCAAACAGGTGTGGATAAGTCTGATATTACATCTTGTTTAACAAATCAATCATCTTCAATCGATAAAAAGCAATTAAAATTTCTTCTGTATTATTGCACAGTTAAGGTCATCACCCTTCTTCGGGCCGTTGTCCCAACCCCAAAAATTAATTACCAAATGAAAAAACTGTTAAGTATCAGGTACACTGACAATGGAATTACAATAGCTACACTGCTAATGCGCCTTGGCCTCGGGGCGCTTATTATACCTCATGGTTATAGCAAGCTGATCAATTTTGCATCGCGCTCAGCCAGTTTTTCCGATCCATTTCATATCGGCAGCCCCACTTCCCTGGCTTTGGTGATCTTCGCAGAGTTTTTTTGTGGCGTGTTTATCTTACTCGGCTTGTTTACCCGCCTTGCCTGCATCCCGCTGATCATCGCCATGGCAGTGATCGTATTCAAAATCCATAACGCTGATTTTTTTGGTGATGCAGAAAAACCCGCATTATTCCTGCTTGGCTACCTGGCACTGATGTTTACCGGACCCGGTAAGGTCAGTCTCGACAGACTAATAGCCCGGTAAACGCGTTTCCAACTTCATGGCAGTTTAATTCTTTAGACAATGCCGCGGGGAAATACCCCTATTCCATTTTGATAATCACTTACACTTAAGCCTTAATTTTTTTAATTTTAAATGATGGAAGATTACGCAGGACCACAGGGCTTAAGCGGCGATAAGCAAATAGTATCGACCGAAGAACTATTTGTGTACCCGCCAAAATTCCAAAAGCCACCGGAGCAGGCCACTAATGTATGGCTTAAGTCCATCGCCAGCCTTGCGCTTTACCTGATCCTAGGTTATTATATTTTTCACAGTTTTGAAATGCTATTGCTGATCACAGCTATTGTTGTATTTCACGAACTGGGACATTTCTTTGCCATGAAGTTTTATAGTTATAAAGATCTTGGCATATTCTTTATTCCTTTGCTCGGCGCTTATGTTTCCGGAAGTAAACGGGAGGTTTCGCAGAAGGAATCCTCGGTAATATTGCTTGCAGGACCGTTGCCGGGAATTATCCTCGGTATTATCCTATATTTTCTTTACCAAAATAATCACGGTCTCTATATCGGCAGTATTTCATTTTACACGGTAGCCGTATCGCTGATCTTTCTCAACCTCGTCAATCTTATCCCCGTGTATCCACTCGACGGAGGACAATTGCTCAACCGGGTTTTCCTGGATGAAGAAAGCTGGCTGAGCCGTTTATTTGTTTTGCTGTCAATCGCCTTCCTCACCTGGTTTGCGCTGTATGGTATGGGCCGGCCGTTTTACCCGTTGCTCATTTTCCCGGCCATGATGTTGTTTCGAATGTTTGGGGATACGCGGTTAAATACGATTGAGAAAAAAATTGAAACCGCGGGCTTCGATCTCAATGTGGCTTATGAAGATCTTTCGGATGAAGACTATTGGAAAATCAGAAATATTCTTATCAACGAACATCCCTCTTTCAAAGACATACCAACAGCCCCGCCATTTGAGTATAGCCCAAAAGAAGAAAAGATCATGCTGACCATTCAAAGCCTGCTTCATCGCAACCTGATCCAGGATGTATCAGTGGCCGGCAAAATAATAATATTGATCATCTGGCTGGCAGCTATCGCTTCACCCTGGCTGATCAATATGGATCTGTCTTTTTTTAGCCGGTTTGGATTTTGAACCGGCAGACAAACTTAAATCCTGAATTGATGTTACTGTTATCAGCGTTTTAAACTTTTTGCCCACTCATCCAGTTTCTTTTCCAGCAGGCTTAGTGGCAGAGATCCATGTTTCAATACCTCGTCATGAAATTCAGCCAGCGTTACTTTGCCCTCTGACTGGTCTACGTATTTTGTACGAAGCTCAGCAATCTTCAGTGCGCCAATTTTATAAGCGAGGGCCTGGCCTGGCATAACCATGTATCGCTCGATTTCAGCAGTGGCTCCCTGCTCCGAAATCGCTTCGTTGGCCATCATATATTTAATGGCTTCTTCTCTTGTCATGCCTTTGGTATGTATCGCCACATCCACTACAAGCCGGATGGCGCGGTGCATTTCATCGCCCAGGGCACCCATATATTGATAGGGATCAGTATAAAGT
>JAEYOL010000196.1 GCA_023411775.1 Bacteroidota bacterium
GATGAATACTGCCAGGGATTGCGTGCTGGTATCAACAATGACTCGCCGGTTATTGGAACTTATGGCGTGAACCGCGAGGGCAGCGGCGATATGTACCCCAAAGGCGCCAACCTGATTCATACGATCCGGCAGGTGATCAACAACGATGTCGTATTTAAATCCATACTTCGCGGACTCAACAGGGATTTTTATCATCAAACCATCAGTTCCAAAGACCTGGAAAATTATATCATACGTAAATCGGGTAAAGACCTGTCGGGTATCTTTGACCAATACCTTCGGGATACCCGGATACCGGAACTTCAATACAAAATAACAGGTGGCAAATCGATTGCTTTTCGTTGGAGCAATTGCATACCAGGATTCAATATGCCGATAAAGGTTTCGCTGGGAAAAAGGCAACACTGGCTGAAACCCACTACAGGCTGGCAAACCATTCGGTTAGCCGACTGGTACGATGGCAGTAGTTTTTATCCTGACAAAAATTACTATATCACTGTAAAAAATGTCGATGAGTAATCAACGCTGCCCGGAATAAATTTTTAGACTGTTATCAAACCTTTGACCTTTGCGAGTTCTATGGCTTTACCCTCCCCAGGGGATTAACTTTATTTTCGTAGCACCTGTGTACTTTTTTTTCACCGGTGTCCATTGATGCCGGAACTCCCATTCCGGCCAGCATGAACGGAACGGAGTTCCGTTTTACCAGCCTCCAGACCGCTCGCTTAACCCTTAGCGCTAAGACAACTTAATTCATACTTTTCCGGGTACTATTTTTTGAGGCCAGCGTTTTCCCGGACAGCAATAATTAGTAATAGCAAATGTTGACATTGAAAATTTCAATTTTCAACCCCAATAAATATTCTCATCGCGCCCAGCACTTATCTTTACGAAATGAGCAGCATTAGAAGGCAAAGCATCATTTCTTCGATCGTTATTTACTTCGGCTTTGCCATTGGCCTGTTAAATACCTATTTCTTTACCAAAGAAGGGTTATTTACGGCTTCTGATTACGGGCTTATCAGCATCTTTATGCCGATTGCACTGCTGATGATGGCTTTTTCTAACCTGGCGATGCCATCGTACATCTTTAAATTCTACCCTTACTATAACGACAACCTTCCACCGCGTAAAAATGATATGCTAACCTGGGCCCTGTTAATCGGGTTAATTGGATTTTTACTGGTGATGCTGGCAGGCTGGTTCTTTAAAGACCTGGTGATCCGGAAATACAGTGCTAATTCACCGCAGCTCGTTACTTATTATTACTGGATATTCCCCATGGGTCTCGGCCTGAGCTTCCTTTCGATCATGGAAGCCTATACCTGGGGACTTGGAAAACCCGTGCTGGCTAATTTTGCGAGAGAAGTGTTGTGGCGGTTGCTGACAACCGTGCTGATCGTTCTTTTTATCATGGATGTAATTGAGGACTTCAGCCTTTTTATAAAATTGTATTCCTTTGGCTACCCGGTGGTGGTGGCCTTCCTGCTGGGATATTTATTTTTTACCAATAAGATCCATTTCACATTTAAGGTCAGTAAAGTAACGAGGCGATATTTTAAAAAGATCATCACACTTTGTGCGTTCGTTTATTCAGGTGTAATCATTTTTACTTTATCCAGGGCCTTTGATACGATCGTTATTGCTTCGGTATTGCCCAACGGCATCGATAAGGCCGGTATCTTTGGCATTGCCACACTGATGACAAGTGTGATCCAGGCACCGCAACGAAGCCTGATCGCGGTATCGATCCCGCATCTTTCGAAAGCCTGGAAAGACAAAAACCGTGACTTACTTCAAAAGATCTACCAGCGTTCTTCGATCAACCTGTTGATCTTCTCCTGCGGGATCTTTCTTTTAATAGCCCTCAATTACAAAGAGGCCATCACCACATTTGGCTTGAAAGAAATTTATCTTTTGGGGTTCCCCGCATTTATATTTCTGGGACTTAGCATGGTCATCGACCTTGGTACCGGAGTGAACGCGCAGATCATTGCAACCTCTACGGCCTGGAGATTTGAACTCATTAGTGGGGTGATCCTGCTTATACTCATGTTGCCGCTCACTTATATTTTCGCAAAACTTTTTGACATGACAGGGCCTGCGCTTGCTAATCTTATTGCGATTGCAGTTTATAATATCATACGTATTTCTTTTCTGTGGAGAAAATACAAATTGTTTCCATTTACCCGCAACTCCATTTATATTGTACTAGCTGCGGCGCTCAGTTATGGAATTTGTTATTTTCTCTTCCTGAATGTACATGGCCTATGGGGACTGGTCTGGCGTAGTGCTTTATTTGTTTTGCTTTATGGAGGGATCGTGATCGGCTTCAGGCTATCACCAGATATAGTACCGGTACTTTTATCTATCAAAAACAGGCTTACCCGGAGGTAATTTCTTTTCAGCTCTTCGGCCCTTCGTGCGAACATCGTGTACTCCGTGTTCAGTTAGGTCACGATGAGCACGGAGGAAACACAAAGAGCACGAAGAATTTTCAAACCACATCGTGCCCTTCGTGCGAACATCGTGTACTCCGTGTCCAGTTAGGTCACGATGAGCACGGAGGAAACACGATGAGCACGAAGAATTTTCATTCAACATCGGTCCTTCGTGTGCACTTCGTGTACTCCGTGTCCAGTTAGGTCACGATGAGCACGGAGAATTTTCATTCAACATCGTGTCCTTCGTGTGCACTTCGTGTAC
>JAEYOL010000262.1 GCA_023411775.1 Bacteroidota bacterium
GAAATATGATGAATAAAACCAGACCTACCGTCAAGACAAGCATACCCATTGTGCCGATAAACAGCACGGAGGAGACTCCTGAGGATGGGTTAGTGGCTTGAAGGAAAAACATAATGGTGGGGTGGTAGTTTTAATTCATATCTAGGTCGAGGTAAGGTACAGATTTGGAGGCAATTTTTTCTCTATTGTAAAAGCGGTCAAAAAATAATAAAGAAATACTGAAAAAGATATTCTTAATTATATCTGCAATATAAGTCAGGAACCAATATTTGTCGATTTGGGTCTCGTCAACATGATTTACTAAGATGTTAAAGAAAAACGTGCCGCCGAGATAAATCAACATTCCTATACATAACCAAAAAAAGGGATCGTTATAAATGTAGTCGCTATTTGAGTTTTTGAAGTTTTGATAAAAATAAAATGAGATATATACGAAAATCAAAATCGATTCAATGCCAACAGGGATTGAATCTAAATGACCAGACTTCTTAGCGGTATATTCGAGAATTAAAAAGCCAACAAATATAGCGCTACAGGTTATGATGAATATCTTGAATCTTCGGCCGGAAATATTCTGCAGAATTAAATAAGTGAAGAAAAAATACTCGCAAAATGTATAGAACAATTGAAACAAGCGAAGGTATGGCCGGGAGATAAAACTGTTGTATGGGTTAGCTAAGAATAATAAGGCAAAAAAAAGTGCTCCGTAGATTGCGACAACTTTGGGGCTATTCCCTCTTTTATTTTTCAATAATAAAAAGACGATAGGGAGAAGTAAGTAAGAATACGTAAGTATATATAAAAAAAGCTTTTCTATGTCTTGGATTTTGACCAAAAATAGAAAAACTTTCTAGAAAATAAAATACTCGAGCCTTACTCAGCTCCTTCCCAAATAAAAACTGAGAGTTCGTTATCTCTCACGAGAATTCGAGATACATTCAGTGCCTTTTTCATAACAGTAACGTTTTTTTGTTCTGGAATCGATTCTGGGTGTAAAAATTGACAATGTGCAATCGCTTTTCCATGGGGGTATGATGGGTATAAAACCCCTAACCAGCACCCAAGGGCTTAATTATAAATGTTTTTGGTGGATTTACGAAGATAAAATACCTTTGAAAAATGAGTAATTTAACTATGTTTTTTTAGTAAAAATACCATTTATTATCGTGATTTAACTTAGGATAATTCCGATAATACCGATTTGAAGAGTGAATCAGCCGTTTCAAGGTGCTTCTTTAACGAGTCTTGCGACTGGGGATGTTCAACAATAAATTTGAGTTGATGGTATTAATTTACAATCCGGTAGGGGTTGGTAGACTTAAATATGCTATAAACTTAAGCTGATCCGTAATTAATACAAGTTCTACCGATTATTATGGGAACACCGCGTACCTGGAGAGGCTAGCCAATCTACTTTGGCTATTATATATTACGTCAAAATAAGAAAAGTAAAAAAGCTACATTTGGCACGGGAAAACACTATCCATTAGATTTATTGACTGCTTAAAACCAAAATTGTACATGACAAGCCAGGAAATCAAAATCGCTATTGCAGACGACCATAAGATATTCCGGGACGGAATCAGAATGGCCTTGAGAGACAGAGAATATTTAAAAATTATCTGGGAAGCTGAGGATGGAAAAGACCTGATGCACAAGCTCCAGCTAAAACAACCAGACGTAATCCTGATGGATATAAGAATGCCTGAAGTGGATGGGATTAATGCAATTAGTTTAATTCGAAAAGAATATGAGTCTTTGAAAATCATAGTTTTAACTATGTACGACGATCAGGAAATGATTACAAAGATGATGGAAATGGGGGCCAATGCCTACCTTACCAAAACAACTGATCCAGACGAAATTTACCAGGCGATTCTCACCTGTATGAATGACGACTTCTATTTTAATGAGTTGGTTAACAAGGCCGTATTACTCAAACTCCAACATAAAAAAACTGTCCGACAGTTTTACCCAAACCCGGTAAAACTTTCAGAAAAAGAGCTTCGGATTTTGAAGCTAATTTCTGAGGATAAAACAACAGAGGAGATTTCAAAAGAGGTATTTCTAAGTCCGCGAACCATCGAAACCATCCGACAAAACATGAAGCAAAAAGTCGGTGCGAAAACCATCGCCGGGCTCGTTATGTATGCTATGCGTAACAAGCTGCTGGAATAGTCAATATTATTCCGGTATTTAACTTAAGCTTTTGCTGTTTCGGTTAAGCCTTTCTTTTATGGAGAATATTAACAACACCTATTTTGAGGGTTACTATAAGAATATCTGGAAAAATATTGTTCCGGAGGAATTAACTATTCGTGAGGCTGACTTTATTCGTAACTATTTTAAAGTTCAACCGGGATATCGTGTACTGGATTTGATGTGCGGTTATGGACGCCATGCTATTGCTCTCGCAAAAAGCGGGATGCACGTGACCGCTGTAGATAACCTCAAAGACTATATAGAAGAGGTTAGAGCTATTGCGGCTAAAGAAAATTTACGGATAGACGCCGTTCAGTCAGATGTTGCAGAGTTTGAAGCGGGTGGATCATATGATTTGGCATTATGTATGGGCAATAGCCTCTGTTTTTTTGATAAGGAAGATACAGTGAAAATTTTGACGATGGTGGGCCGGCATTTGAAACCGGAAGGATATTTTCTCATCAATTCGTGGATGTTGGCCGAAATCGCATTTAAAGATTTTAGAGAACGATCGTGGTCTAAAGTTGGAGACCTGAAATTTATCACGGAGAGTAAATATTTCACAAAACCGTCCCGGATAGAAACCGACCACCTCATACTTGCCGCTGACGGCAAAACAGAATCAAAAAAGGCAATCGACTATATCTACTCGATAAATGAAATGGAAGAAATATTAAAAACTGCCGGGTTTGATCTGGTAGAAATTTATAGTATTCCCGGTAAAAAGAAATTTACACTCGGCGATCCCAGAGCATATATAATCGGTCAAAAAAAACCCTGATTTATAGCATTCAGTTTAAAAGTAATCATAGATCATCAGATTCGTTTTTCTTTTTCCGGTATCTACCACTGCTGAACCGGCGTGGCTGGCGTTTTGTCCGCCTGTAATTTGTCCCCATGATTTTCCAGACAAGGTAGACCACAAGCACCACTACTATCAGTATTACCGGGTAATTCATCACGGGGATTTTAAGTGAATCACGACAGTTGTTTTCGAGTTTACCGGTGTAGTGCCACCCATTGCTTCCATTGTACCGCCAGCTTCTGTTATTGAAATTTTCTCTTTTATTATTCCTGTGGCCCTATCAACAATGATTTTTCCGGCTCCGTTACCATTAAGAGTCGTCGTCGCTTCGTTTCCTGCCAGTTTTGCCTTAGCGATAAGAGTAGAATAGCTTTTAAAATCAATGATGAGCGTTGAGTCTGTGGAGCCCGATAGTGTATAGATAGTTTTAAGGCTACCATTTGCATTTTGGCTTGAATCAGCCCAGCTTTCACCAATGCCAACACCATTATTTGGCAGGATCATAAAAAAACTGGCCTGTCCCTCATGCGGGGGAATTACCATATCAGAAATGTCTTTGAGCATATTCAATACTATCGCCGTCCTGTCATCCGTAACAACACTGCCTGTCTCTTTCGGGTTGACCGCTACTACCTGTCCTAAGCTGTCGATCGTCATCTCATACTTTTTCGAAAGAATATTTTTTATGGGGTCACCAAACGGTCCGGCAAGGTCAGAGCTGTCATCCGAATTAAAAGAATGTTTTTGACCCATTCCGTTAAATTGGAAACGAATATTCTGACCTTTGTGTTGTAATGTGGTGTTGTGGCCGGTTGAATTCAAAACTTTGTAGTTGAATAAGGCTGTGCCATCCACCTCAAAACTGATGGCATTGTTCATCGCCTGTTGCGTTACGATTGACTTGAGATCCACTTGAATATTCAGAGACTTTCCAGGTGTGAAATAAAGTTTACCCTGGATTTTTTGTCCATAAACATCCGAACGACAAACAATCAAAAAAAATATTAGTCCTGAAATCGCCAAAAAAAAAGTCCGCATACATCAAAAATGACAAAACTTATTCAATATTGGCGCAGGTTGTTGAAAAAATCTAACTAATTCCCAGGGTTGATACAATATTGCATCGAACTTATTACATTTAGTTAATAAAATTTTCGAGATATGCCAATCAGGATGACAGATGATCCCCAAGACCCGAATCAAAATGATTATAACGATGATAGTGGCGGTAGAAGAAACGTGCCGGGTGGCGGCGGAGGCGGCCTTTTTTCTTTACTTCCCTTATTGCTAAGCCTGTTTAAAGGGAAAGGCATTTTTCTTCTTCTAATACTTGGCGTCGGCGCCTATTTTTTTCTTGGCCGCGGAAATTGTAACCTCCAGGACATTGCTCAGTCAATTTTCTCTCAAAGTGGATATAGTTTTAACCCGGCCGAATTTAATAAGGCATCAGTTTATGAAGGATTGGAAGACGACCCGGGAAAAAATCCATTGCCTGAAGCAGTTTCATTGTTGCGCTTCGCGCCTCAACGCGGCGATCAGGGTCAGCAGGGGAGCTGCGTTGCGTGGAGCAGTGCATATGCAGCCAGAACGGTCCTCGAAGCCGCATCTACAGGTGTAGATCCCAACCAGATCAGATTCAGTCCTTCGTTCATGTATAATCAAATTGGTTTGGATGATTGCCAGGGTTCTTATATACAAAGAGCCATGGACCAGATGTCAAGGCAAGGGGCCTTACCCCTCAACCAATTCCCTTACGATGAACGGGATTGCACCCGTCAGCCCAATAGCAGCCATGTCCAACAGGCTTCGCAATATAAAATTCATGGATTTACACGTCTTACTAACGGGGATAATATCAACTCCATTAATGTGCGCGCAGTAAAAGAACATTTGGCAAAAGATGCTCCTGTAGTGATCGGGATGATGGTCGGCCAGAGTTTTATGCAAGAAATGATAGGCAAAGAACTGTGGCAACCTAGTGGCATGGACGCGTCACAGGTTGGTATGGGTGGTCATGCCATGTGTGTAATTGGATACGATGATAGAAAATTCGGCGGAGCGTTCCAGATCATGAATAGCTGGGGACCTCAATGGGGGAAAGAAGGTATTGCCTGGGTCAGGTATGGTGATTTCAAAAATTATGTGCGTGAAGCTTATGGAATTGACCCGCTACCTAAACGGGGAGCTGTTGCTAATATTCCGCTGGAATGTACAATAGGACTGGTGGACAACGCAACAAAACAGAATATCCAATTGCGCTCAACTGGTGGTAATGAATTTCAAACAGTAAACCCTATACGAGTTGGAACAAGATTTAAGATGGAAGTTAAAAACGCGACCGAATGTTATATCTATATTTTCGGACAAGATGAAAGAGGAAAGAGTTTTGTGTTATTCCCTTATCTGAAGCCAGGTGAAACAGTTTCCAAGCATTCACCTTATTGCGGTATTACTGGCTACCGCTTGTTTCCAAAGTCACAATCACTGGAAGCGGATAGTATAGGCACAAAAGATTATATCGCTATAGTAGCCAGTAAAGATGAACTGGATTATAATAGCCTGAATGCTGCAATTAGCAACAGTAACCAGTCCGGCTATGCAGGAAAGGTCAATGATGCACTACGAAGTATTTTGATTCGATCTACCGGCTTTAGTACAGGCGCAAATGGCAGCATTTACTTTAAGGCGAATGCGAATGATAATAAAGCTGTTGCGACAATTGTAGCTTTTGACAAGACAAAGTAAACTATAGGTAGTATAAAGACTAAATGAAGAATATGAGGTTATTTCTTGTGGTAGTTTTATCAGTTTTCTTTTCAACGACCACCTTATCTCAGGATCTGAGTAAATTTAAGCTGTATAAGCCTGATGAAGATGCCGAGATGAAATTGTCCGAAGTGGTAACCCGCGCGGGGAAGGAAGGCAAACATATTTTTGTACAAATAGGAGGGAACTGGTGTATATGGTGCGCCCGTTTTAACGATTTGGCGACCACCAATAAATCCGTGGATTCCGTAATAAACAAAAATTATGTTGTGTATCATCTTAATTATAGTAAGGAAAACAAGAATGAAAAATTATTGGCACGATTTGCTTACCCGCAAAGATTTGGGTTCCCTGTATTTCTTATCTTAAATGACAAAGGAGAATTAATTCACACTCAAAATTCGGCCTACCTTGAAGAGGGTAAAGGGTATGATGTAAAAACCGTTGTAAGTTTTTTATCGGACTGGTCACCAGCAGCGCTTGATCCAAAAAATTATATGGAGTAATGAAAACGGACGGTATTGACTCTTACCTGAAAATGGTGAGGCATCCGGTCAAGTTTAGGATGTTCTTATTAACCCGCCTGCCCAGTGCTTTTTTTTGTGGC
The DNA here is from genome assembly GCA_023411775.1 of Bacteroidota bacterium. Taxonomy (GTDB): domain Bacteria; phylum Bacteroidota; class Bacteroidia; order Chitinophagales; family Chitinophagaceae; genus Terrimonas_B. The sequence continues at coordinate 6,381 of JAEYOL010000262.1, forward strand.
GTGCGTGTTCGAAGTATTGACAAAGACCATTGCACGGCAAGTGTTCCTTATAAATGGCTATCGCGAAATCCCTTCAGGTCAACATATTTTGCCTGTCTTTCCATGGCTGCAGAGATGAGCACCGGGGCTTTAGCGATGATGTACGTTTATCATAGATCTCCCGGCGTTTCCATGCTGGTGGTAAGGGTGGAGTCTGAATATTTCAAAAAGGCAAACGGTAGAACCACTTTTAGTTGTCATGATGGCGAAGAGTTTCGAAAAGAAATAGAGGAATGTATCTCAACTGGTGAAGGTCGTATGGTGAAGGCAAGGTCGATTGGTACAAATGATAGAGGGGAGGTAATAGCGGAATTCTTAGTTACGTGGTCTTTTAAAGTTCGGAAGTCTTAACGTTGATTTTTTTTAAAACAACCCAAAAGAATTATGATTCTTAGGGCTCATCGAAATTAATATGAAGATAGCATTTCACGGCGCGGCGCGAACTGTTACAGGTTCTAAGCACCTGGTCACTTTAAAGAATGGCAAAAAAATATTGCTCGATTGTGGTATGTTCCAGGGAATGGGCCGCGAAACAGATGCTCTCAATCGGGATTTCGGGTTTGAGCCTTCAGAAGTAGATTTAATGGTTCTCTCGCATGCACATATCGATCACAGCGGACTCATACCTAAACTGGTAAAAGATGGCTTTGCCGGGAAAATTTATTGTACACACGCTACCAGCGACCTTGCCCGGATACTCCTGGAGGATTCGGGTGAGATACAGGAAAGTGACGTAAAATACAGCAATAAAAGGCGGCTGGCTGAAGGTAAACAGATGTTGCAGCCACTATATACAGTTGAAGATGCGAAAAGTAGCCTGGATAGGTTTATCGACGTTTCTTATGGAAGATGGCAGCAGATAATGGATGACGTGGAAGTAATGTTTACGGATGCAGGGCATATCATAGGAAGCGCCTGTGTTCACCTCCGAATTACAGAGAACGGGATAACAAGACAAATTAGTTTCAGCGGGGATGTAGGCCGGTACAGAGATATTATTTTAAAATCACCCGAAGTATTCCCACAGGCTGATTATATTATTCTCGAATCGACATACGGTAATAGTCTTCATGAAGAGATGCGAACTACGCCTGAGCATTTACTGGAATGGATAAACAAAACCTGCATTGAAAAAAAGGGGAAGTTAATTATGCCAGCGTTTAGCGTCGGCCGAACCCAGGAAATTTTATTCTCTCTGAACCAACTGGAGTTGGAAAACCGCCTGCCCAAACTGGATTATTTTCTGGACAGCCCATTAAGTTTGGAAGCGACCGAACTTACTAAAAGATATCCTGAATACTTCAATCGTTATATCCAGAAAATCCTCAAATCAGATTCGGATCCGTTTTCTTTTCAGGGACTGAAGTATGTCAAAACCGTCGAGCAATCAAAACTGCTGAACTTTAGAAATGAGCCCTGCGTTATTATTTCTGCAAGCGGTATGGCTGAAGCCGGCAGGGTTAAGCATCATATAAGTAATAATATCGAAAACAGCCGGAACACTATTCTGATGACGGGATATTGTGAACCAAGCTCGCTTGGAGCCAGGTTAATGTCCGGTGTCAAGGAAGTCTCGATTTTTGGAGTTGTCCATGAGGTTCATGCAGAAGTTGGATCAGTACGCAGTATGAGCGCTCATGGGGATTACGAAGACCTCAGTCAATGGCTGGCTTGCCAGGATCCCCGGGCCGTCAGCAAACTTTTCCTTGTACACGGTGAATACGATGTGCAGCAAGCGTTTAAAGATAGGCTTTTGCGTAAAGGTTTCACTGATGTGGAAATACCTTCCCGGCACTCAGAAATCGGACTGGGTTAATCTATCTTTCAAACGTCCGTTACTGTTTTGTTAATTTCAATTCTAATACCTATCGGGCTGGAACCCAGAGCCTAAAGGTCAATAATTTTCACAACTCCTTAATAAACCCGGCACACAATTTTCCGTTCTTAATAGTGACTTCAATAAACAAAAGGGAGGAACTATGAAGAGCAATTTGAAACTGTGGAGTGGATGGTTGGGTGTCGTCTTCTTGCTTGCAAGTTGTGCTTCCACTGCGCATATAGAAAAAGACGACAATACCGATTTTACTAAATATAAAACATACGCCTGGGTAGAAAAAGAGAGTAGCGACAAAAAGGAAAATAGAAAAAATGACCTGGCTGAACAGAAAGTTCGGGATGCAGTCAGTAAAGAACTGGAAAAGACGGCAGGATGGCGGGAATCTAAATCTAACCCCGATGTTTTACTGAGCTATGACCTTTTGGTAGAACGCTCGACTAAACAACAGTCGGACCCTGTGTATTCAAGACCCTTCGTCCGTACATTTTATAATCCCTACTCCAGAAGGTTTTACAGGGTCTATTACCCTTCGAGATTTATGGGGTACGACCATTTTGACGTAAATACCCGCGAAGGGACCGTAACGATCTCCATGATCGATGCAAAAACCGAGAAACTCGTATGGCAGGGATGGGCTACGGATGAAGTGAGTAACAGGAATATGACAAGTAAGGAAATCCAGAATAGTATAAAAGCCATATTCAGGAAATTTGATATCGCGAAAAACTAATTTACTACCCGGACGGTTGAAAACTTACCCCGGCATCTGCCGGGGTTTTCTTTTGGATAAATTTTCGCTTCCTGGTTTATATTTCACCTGGCAATTTTCACAGAAGAAAGTGCGGCGGTTTGTTTTACCACAGTACTTTTTAATGAGAGAAAGATTACATCTTTGACAAATCTTTTTGGTGTGGGCCAACCAGTGTTTCTTAAGTACGAAAGCCTTTTTCCATTCTAAGAAATCAAAGCTATAATTTCGGGCTTCCCGTATTAGCTCATTTATCTTTTTTTGGGGAATATTACCCATAAGTGATTCCGGATGAACCTTGATCCGGAACAAAACCTCGTTTTTGATAATATTACCCACCCCCGAAAATATTTCCTGGTTAAGCAATGCATCACACACCATGGTATTAGGGATTGACTTTAAAGTCTTTTTTGCTTTATTTTCATTCCAGCTATCACTCATTACATCTGTCTCCCAATCGTAGAGATCATCGAGCGAGTCTTCAATCAACCGGACCGAACAAGTAAAGAAGTACATCGTGCCCTTATTAGTTGAAATTGCCAATCGCAAACTCCTGTCTGGTTTGGTTTGTTCATCGATACTATAGGAGCCGAAAAGAAGAAAATGAATGCGTATACTAAGGCTCGGCAAACAAATGAAAAACTGCTTACCCCAGCTTTTGAAAGCTATGATATTTTTATTAGTCAGTCTGTCTTTATCAACTTTGGCATTCCCTTTTGCAGATATTATCTTCCTGCCCTTAAATTTTTCGACTAACTCCTTCAATATAACGATAGAAGGCCCTTCTGGCATTGTCCATCTTTTTATTGTACTATACAAATAACAAGCCACTGGTCTGGAAACATTTTTGCATGAATAGGGAAATGCGCTTAAATGAAGTGGTACATCGGTTGTTCAGGCTTTCATTATAAGGATTGGAAGGATGTCTTTTATCCCGAAGGATTGCCACAAAGAAAGTGGTTCGAGTTCTATTGTTCAAGATTCGACACCTTAGAGCTAAATGTCACATTTTACCGTTTTCCTCAATTAAAGATGTTACAAAACTGGTACGACAATAGCCCGCCCCATTTTGTTTTTGCTGCCAAAGCTCCACGACTAATCACTCACTTTAAACGTTTCAGGGACTGCGATGCTCTACTAAGCGATTTTTACCGTACGACGGTAGAGGGTTTAGGTAATAAACTCGGTGCCGTACTCTTTCAACTCCCAGCAACTATAGGTTATGAGCCTGACCTACTTGATGGGATAGTCAAAAGTCTTTCACGTAATGTTACTAATGTAATCGAGTTTCGACATCCGAGCTGGTGGACAGATGTGGTATTTAGGAAATTAAAAAGGGCCGGGGCGGTTTTCTCCGGTATAAGTCATCCTCAGTTGCCGGATAATGTCGTGATTAATGGAAGTACCGTTTATTATCGTTTTCATGGGGCGCCACGACTTTACTACTCGTCATATGCAAGCCGATACTTAAGATCGGTTGTTGAGCCTTATCTTCAAGATGGAAGGGTAAAAAAGGCATTTATCTTTTTTAATAATACCGCAACCCCGGCAGCCATAAAGAATGCCGAATGGTTGAAAACGTTTACACGTAATCAAAAGTAGAGATATTGATATCCGGTCTGTTATCTACTTTTTTTAGCGGCTTTTTTCCTGGAAATGGCTTTTTTTGCCGGACCCCTTTTTCTGCTGGTTGTTCGTTTCGCAGCTGTGCCTTTCCTGGTTGAAGATCTTTTCTTTGGTGCGGATTTCTTTTTGGCTGTTTTTTTTGCTGCTCCCTTTTTCCGGGGGACTTTTGCACCGGCTTCCCTTGCTTCAGAAAGTCCGATGGCGATCGCTTGTTTTCGGCTTGTTACTTTTTTCCCACTCCGCCCACTTCTGAGTGTACCTCGTTTTTTTTCATGCATTGCTTTTTCAACCTTTTCCTGGGCTTTTTTTGAATACTTTGCCATATTGTTTAGTATTTATTGGTTTAATTGGAGGTTTTAGGCTGCCGCCATACTCATGCATGATTCAGCACATTGTCGACAGATAGAGGCGCAAAGAAGACAATGTTCATGTTCATGCTTTTCACATTCCTCTGCACATGCAATACAGATATCGGCACAGAGCTGACATGCAGTATTGGCATGAGAGCTTTGAAGGTGCATAAGCAGTGCTGCCGTTTTACACATTGAACTGCACTCTAAATCCAATTGGATACACACTGACATCATATTTACGTCTTCTTCACGCAGACAGGAGGTTGCGCAATGGTCGCAGGCATCTGCACATTGTACACATAGTTCGATACAGGACTGATAAGTCGATTCCATCGTAATTTATTTTTCTATTAAGGATTTTATTTCTATTGGTTCGAGACCCGAATTTGCCGGCCCTGTGAGAACATCCCCACTGGCTGCATACCTCGCACCATGACATGGGCAGTCCCAGGATCGCTCTGCGTTGTTCCATTTTACTTCACATTTCAGGTGCGTGCATATAGGCGAGACGGCTTTTAAGTCATTATGCTCATCCTTAAAAAGCGCGATCTTTTGATTATTGTAATTAATCACTTTACCCTCACCCGCCGCGAGCGCCGAAATTTCCTCTAATTCATCATGGGGGAGCCACTTGCCGACAAATTGTTTCACAACATCTGCATTGTGCTTTATGAAATTTACGAATCCAGCGACTGGTTTGATCCTGTTTGGGTCATATACACGCAGGTACGGGCTTTCTTCATTTAGCAGGATGCTTTTCAATAGTAGGGCGGCAACATTGCTATATACCATCCCATTACCACCATATCCTGTTGCAGTGTAGATTTTACCGGGATGACCGGGCATTTGCCCTATATACGGCAGTCCATCAGCAGGTTCAAAATACTGTGAAGACCAACGGTAGGCAATAGCATCAACATCAAAGTGTTTCCGAATATGCGCTTCAAGTTGACGAAAATTGTTCTCCGTATTGTCGTCATGCCCGGTTTTATGATCGTAGCCTCCTGCAATCAGGTAATTTTTCCTATTTATGTTTTGGCTTCGGTAATAGTGATAGGGATCATACATATCATAGCAAAGACCTTCGGGGTAGTTGCTGGTTTTTAAGGTAACTGCCATTGCATAACTCCTGTAAGGCGAACATCGCAAATGAAGAAGGTTCACCGTTGGTGGTATATGAGTGGCATAGATCAACGCATTTCCAATATAGTCTCCAGCGTTAGTTTCCACTTTTATGGTTTCTGTTTCTTCCGCATTAGTAATGCGGGTGTTTTCTGCGATCACACCGCCGGCTTTTTCAAACGCTGAGGCAATGCCGTAAACATATTGCGTGGGAATAAATTTTGCCTGACCAGCGACCTTCAAACATTTTGTCTGGCTTATAGGAATAGGGATAAAATCAGCATACTCCGCCGTCACTCCGGCTTCTATCGTTGCTTCTTTTATTTTATCAAGTTCTTTTTCCTGTTTTTCCGTCTGTGCGAAAAGAAAGGCATCTGTTTCTTCAAAACCGCATTCGATCCCATAGTCATTAATATTGTTCTTAATGAGTGCTATGGCTTCTTTTGTCGATTGGGCAACCAGTTTAGCTGTTTCCTTGCTGAAGTTTTTACTGATCGTTGTATACGGCGTGTCGAGAAGCGTATTAATATGAGCCGTCGTACCACCGGTAGTACCAAAACAAAGGGTATTCGCCTCCAGGACAAGACAATTTTTTCCTGACCTCTGAAGTAGTAAAGCGGTACTGATGCCCGTTATACCGCCCCCTGCGATGATCACATCATAAATTGTTTTGCTATTGGGCTTATTTACCGGAGCATAAGGTTGCACACTATCCTGCCAAAGGCTGACGCAGGCGCCATCTCTGTTTATCATAGCAATGTATTATAATAAAGCCTCGACAATTACCCTGCCATGATAATCTCTTTAATTGTTATCCTTAGCTAACAATTTCAATAGTTGCTCAAGTACGTACTGCGTGTAGAATTGCCGAACAAAGAAAGGATCCTGTTTTTCAGCTTTAATCGTTTCGGAGATGAGTGTACTACCATCACGGGTTATGGCAAAACAGGCAAATAATTCCTCAATATTTTTCTCAGGTACAGGGGAGGCGTAACCGGTAATACCGATGCCCCATTGGCAGTTAAAAAGATTTGCTACATTCTTGGCCATTGTGATTGCAATTTGTTGTGATACGCAATCACTATCCATAGCAAGTATGGGATCTGTGCCGAGTAGTTTTGTCTTTTGTCCCAGGTTATAGGCGGTAATACCTCCCTGGAAAAAGTCCATAGCTCGTTCCGCAATGGATAGGGATGTCTGCAATTGCCCCGCGGTCACACTTTCAGCCACGGCAATTGTCTCATTACGGTTTTTCAATAACCCGGCAATCTGGTTCGCTAATCCCTGGTGATACTCGTGGTGACTATACATTAGTTTTTGAGAAAGATCATGACAAATTGCCTGCCATAGCGATACATAACTGGGGAAAGATTTTTTAATCATTACGGGGAAAAAATCATGGAATCGAATAATTTTGATGCTTCATGTCCCTGTTTATTACATCCTTAGGATCCGGCAGCAATGGAAATTGCTACTATATTGGTAATACAAGCGAAGCTATTCTGGTAGACGCGGGAATTTCTTGCAGGGAAACGGTACTGCGGATGTCCAGGCTCGGATTGTCAATGGACCGGGTTAAAGCAATATTTGTTTCCCATGAACATGCGGATCATATCTCCGGGATCAGGGTACTTTCAAAAAAGTACCGGCTGCCTGTATACATAACGCCAGACACACTTCGACTAGCCGGGCGGATACTCGAAAAAGAGCATATCAGGCATTTCAATGTGGAAGACCCGATATGTATAGGTGAGTTGAGTATCAAGGCATTTAAGAAATGCCATGACGCCGTAGATCCGCATAGTTTCGTGATTTCGTCTCGGGGAATCAATATTGGAGTTTTTACGGACATTGGGAATGCCTGTAAACAAGTCATTACTCACTTTAGTCAATGCGATGCAGCTTTTTTGGAGTCGAATTATTGTGAAAACATGTTGAGAGATGGTAATTATCCATTCATATTAAAGAAAAGGATAAGTGGAGGTGATGGGCATCTCTCCAATTCGCAGGCGTTGGAACTGTTTACAAAATATCGTGGAACACAATTAAAGTACCTGGTACTTTCACATCTGTCTCAGAATAATAACAAGCCATCAATTGTGGAGGAACTTTTTAGTAAAGTTGCAGGCAATACCAATATCATTATTGCTACACGATATAGGGAAACAGAGGTAATAGAAGTCTTGCCAGGGGAAAGAAATACAACTACTTCAACCCCAGTTCCGGTATACAATCCTGCGCAGCAGTTATCATTATTTTAATGCAGTCGGAAGGGTTGTGTATAAAAAATTCCACATTCGACCGGTTATTTTCTTGTAGAATCACGTGCAATGAGGACCGAAGGAATTACAATATTTTCATTAGGAACGCTGAAATTAGCTTTTCCCAATGACCGGAATAACAGGGTAGCAGCGGCTCGACCCATTTCAAAAGCCGGTTGAGTAATCGTAGTCAGGGAAGGATTTAAGATAGGAGCCGTTTCCAGGTTGGAAAAACAAATAACCTTTACATCTTTTGGAATATTGAGTTTTAACTCACTGCACACCTGGTATACCGGGGCGGTTAACTTTTCCACTGATGCGACAATTCCGTCGGGACGTTTCTTGTTTTGCATTAATTTTTTCGCGAGTTGGTAATTTTCAATGGTGTCGTTACTGCATACCAGCATTTTTGTGTCATCAACAGGACGGCCCTGATCCGCCAAAGCCTTTTTATAACCTTCCAATCTTTTATTACTGATAGACAGACTTTTTGAAATTGCCAGAAAAGCAATATCAGTACAACCCTGGTTTATCAGATGTAGCGTAGCCTTATATCCGCTATCGAAATCATCGGTGGTTATGTGTGCGGTTGACACGTTTTCACAAACCCTGTCGAAAAATATTAGTGGAAGCCCGTTTGAAATCAAATCACTTATATGATCGGTCTGCGACGTTTCTCTTGAAACAGACATCAGGACACCATCCACGCGGCCACCCTGGAATTCCTTTAGGATCGTTTTCTCATTTTCAAAACTTTCATGTGTCAGGCAGATCAGCACATGGTATCCTTTTTCCTTGGCCACAGATTCAATACCATTAATTGCCAGGGAAAAGAAGCTATCTGCCACTTCCGGGATTACCAGTGCAATATTTTTACTTCGGCGGCCTCGCAGGCTACTGGCGTAAGGGTTGGGAATATAATTGAGGCGTGCTGCGGTCTCCAGCACTCGTTGCTTTGTTTCATCGCTGATTTCGTAACTATCATTTAATGCCTTAGAAATGGTAGAGACGGAGAGTTTTAGTTCACTGGCCAGCTCTCTGATATTAATATTCTTCATGGGCAAATAAGCAGTTAAAACAGCCTGGAAAACGGTTGGGCGACGAAAACGGTTTCGTAAATAAAGCTAATGTAATATCGAAAAATTAACTCAAAAAAAACCAATTTGAGAGAGCATTTAACATTCTGGTAAAAGGGTTTGGTTATCCTTGCCATATTAATTAATAACCAAGACTAAACTTCTTCCAATGTGTAAACTCCTAACTACGCTGCGATCTTTCGCATCTTTTCCAGCTACGCTATTGTTTTTTGTAAGTTTTTTCTACTCGGGCCATTTACTGGCCGGGGAGCCGCCGGGTAAAAATCCCGCAGAACTGACGGTAAGAGGAACTGTTGCAGACGACGCAAACGCAAAACCACTCGCCGGCGCCAGCATTGCAGAAAAAGGTACCAACAACGTTGTCCTAACTGATGCCAATGGTCGTTTCTCCATCAATGTAAGGGACGGTAACGCTGTTTTGGTGGTAAGCTATGTGGGGTATTCCACCCTCGAAGTTCCAGTAGCAAATAGCGAGACGGTAACGATTTCACTTAAAGCAACTGCTTCTGATCTGGGCGAGGTGGTAGTGGTAGGTTATGGAACCCAAAACCGAAAGGATGTGACAGGTTCTGTTAAGACGCTGAAAAGCGAAGCATTCAATAAAGGTATTATCAACTCGCCGCAGCAGTTATTGCAGGGTAAAGTAGCGGGGGTAAACGTAACTTCCGCCACTGGTGAACCCGGTGGTGCACTTGGTATTACGATTCGCGGACCGGGCGGAGTTAGAAGTGGTAGTACGCCGTTATTTGTAGTAGATGGGTTGCCCCTGGATAATTCAAGTACCGGCGGAGGTGATCCCCTTAATTTCATCAATCCCGATGATATCGAATCCTTCGATGTATTGAAGGACGCGTCCGCGACGGCTATATATGGTGCTCGCGGGGCAAATGGGGTGATCATTATCACAACCAAAAAAGGAAAAGCCGGGACTTCTGTACTTGGATTGTCTACCAGCCTCGGTATTTCCAACCTTGCTAATAAAATTGATGTATTTAGCGCCGATGAATTTAGAAGAGAAGTTCCCCGAATTGGCGGAACCCTGGATGATAAAGGCGGTTCGACCGATTGGCAGGACCTGGTTATGCGAACGGCGTTAACTCAAAACTATAATCTAACGCTTAGTGGAGGCGCCAACAACCTCGTCTATTATGCTTCCTTTGGCGCCCAAAGACAGGAAGGGATTATCCGGAATAATTCACTTGACAGGTACACCGGACGATTTAATGCAACACAAAAATTTTTAGACGACAGGCTGACTATCGAAGCCAATCTGAGTGTCGCGCACACAAAAAATGTTCGCCCGCCTATTACAAGTATCATAGGCGAGGCACTGGGAAATAACCCTACTTACCCGGCTTACGATGCAAATGGTGAACCGGCTATCTACCAGAACGTTTTAAATAACCCGCTAATTTATTTTGAACTAGATAAAGATGTAGGCACGATCAATAGGTTTATTGGTAATATATCACCTTCGGTACGTATCATTAAAGGCCTGGTCTATAAACTAAATTTTGGTATTGACAATTCAAATGGCGTGCGGGATGTGCAGGCCCTTGCCAGTGCAACGCCACCAAGAGACGGTAGACTGGATTCTTACCAGAACTATAACAGAAATACACTGATCGAAAACTATCTTACCTATTCATTTGTGGAGTCCGGACATAATGTTTCCGTTTTAGCAGGGCACTCTTACCAAAAATTTAATATCCAGGGAAGAAACTTTAGTATCAATAAATTGCCAATTGGAGGAGTGGAGCCGATCTACAATCCAGGTGTAGGTCAGGAACTCACGCTGGTAAACAATCGCCCGGGAGGGTATGCTTACGTGAATGAACAACAATCATACTTTGGAAGGGTTACATACCAGTATGATAACAAATACCTCGCGACCATTAATTTCAGGGTCGACGGCTCATCCAAATTTGGAGAGAACAATAAGTACGGTTATTTCCCTTCTTTCTCTCTTGGATGGAAATTATCTGAAGAAGATTTTGTAAAAAGCACTGATATTTTCAGTAACCTGAAATTGAGAGCCGGTTGGGGACGGACCGGTAACCAGGAAATACCACCAAAGATCACTCAGCCCCTGTTTCAGTCAACTGGTGGAAGCTACCCGCTTTATCCCTCCGGGACATATCCGGCAAGTTATACCTATGTACGACTGGCAAATCCTGATATTCAGTGGGAAGTATCAGAGCAGTGGGATATAGGCCTTGATTTCGGACTCTTGAATGGAGACCTTACGGGTGTTATCGACTACTTTAATAAAAAATCGACCAATATACTTTTACAGGTTACACCTGCAGATCCCGTTCAGCCTTCATCTGAAGTATGGACAAATGTGAAAGACATGGCAATTACCAACAACGGCCTGGAAATCGATCTGAATTATCGTAAAAAGATCAATAAGGATCTCAGTTTTGGTTTGGGTGGTAACATCACATTTATCAAGAATAATATCGAGAATTCACCGTATACGATTATTCCTTCGGGATCGGCCCAGGGCTCTGGACTAACGTCTGCAACCTTGAATGGATACATTAATGGGCAACCTATCGGTACGTTCTACTTACTGCAATATACCGGTATCGGTCCTGACAGCCTGAGCGCATACCTTGACGCAGATAAGAACGGATCTATTTCAAATGATAAGGACAGGGTGCCTGTTGGTACAGCTTTACCTGACAAACTCTATAGTTTTTATGGAACCGTAGATTTCAAAGGTTTTGACCTGGCCATCAATTTTAATGGTGTATCCGGTAATAAGGTTTATGACAATACCGCCAATTCAATTTTCTACAAAGCTAAACTGGCGAAAAGCACCAACACTACCAGTGCTGCTGCTGAAAATCTCAATGAGTCAAACAACAATCCTGCATCAGTGAGCAGCCGGTATTTAAAGAATGGAAGTTATCTCCGCCTGAACAATGTATCGCTTGGCTATAACTTTAATACACGTTCCATAAACTTTTTGAAATGGGCTTCAGCACTTCGGTTATCCGTTACCGGGCAGAACTTATTTGTAATTACTGATTATGACGGATATGATCCGGAAGTCAATATTGACCGAAACATAGGTAGTGTCAGCTCTTACGGTATCGATTATTTAAGTTACCCCAAAGCACGGTCTTTCATCTTTGGATTAAATCTGTCATTCTAAAACTGAAGAAAATGAAAAAGAAAATAATTAAGATTCTTACATTTTTCGGGGCAGTAGCCATATTGAACAGTTGTACCAAACTGAATGAAGAAATTCTTGATGAAGCATCTGTAGCCGGTCTGACCGACAAACAACTGGCCGAGGGCACGATAGCACCGGTTTACAGCGTTCTTCCAACGATCTTTCAACATACACAATATTTTGCCCTTCAGGAAATTTCAACAGATGAAGCGATTCTTCCCTACCGAGGTGGTACTGACTGGGGAGATAATGGTATTTACATTTCCCTGCATAAGCATGAAACAACAAGCGGTGACCCGAACGTAAGGAATACGTGGAACAATATAGTTCTTGGTTTGTCACGCGCCGTAACTGCTATTAATTCGCTGGCAACCAATACAGATCCCAATGCGAAGATATTTCTCGCGGAAGCCCGCGCCATGAGGGCCTATTATTCGCTGTTGACGCTTGATCTTTTTGGGGTGGTATTTATAAAAGAAACACCTAGTGGGATTTCTACAGTTGTGAGAGGCGATGAAGCGATAGAATATATTAAGACAGAACTGCTGGCGTCCGAAACGGATTTGGATAATACAACTGGGCCCGGAAGAATTACCAAGGCAGGTGTTTGGGGTTTGCTGGCAAGGCTTCATCTGAATTCCGCGGTGTATCGCGACAGGTATGCGGTCAACTTTACATTCACTCAAGAGGATATGGATAAGGTAATAGAGTACTGCGACAAGATCATTGGTTCAAATCAATATACACTGGCGGCTGAATATTTTTCAATTTTTGACGATGCCAACCATACCAACAAGGAAGTGATCTTCGCTGTAGACCAAAGAGCTGACCTGAATGGTCACAACCGGATGGCGTATTTCTCATTGTCAGGAGACCAATTTCCTTTACCTGCCTATACAGGGGCTAATGGAACGGATGGTCCCGGGATAACTCCTGATTTTTACCAAACCTGGGAGGAGGCATATGCACCACTGGATCCTGCCGATGCGGATCCCCGTTTTTATAAAGAGAACCTGACTATCTATTCCAATCCAGATGATACATGTGTGGATGCTGCGAATTTTCATATCAACCGGGGAATCTTACGTGGCCAGCAATACGGGTTAACAAAGAATCCCGATGGCTCTTTCAAGAAATGCGCAGATGGAAAGATGAGAGTGAGCCCGCTTTATAATGCAACCAGGTCAAGGCCCGATCTTCCTGTTGAGTTTACAGAGTTTATTGATTTTACTGTCCCTGGTAGCAACTATAATACTGGTTACAGAGTTGAAAAATATGAATTTAGCAGAGGATCGGTAAGCGGAAGGAATTTTGGCGAACACGACATCATCATACTGCGCCTTGCTGATGTTTACCTAATGCGTGCTGAGGCCAAATTGCGCCGGTCTAATGATGCAGCGAGTGCCTTAAATGATGTAAATACAATACGTGCGGCAAGAACGGCAAGGATTGTACCCCCACCATTGACGACTATGGATCTGAATATTTTGTATCGTGAGAGAGGTTTTGAATTATATTGGGAAATGGTAAGGCGTACAGATATGATACGTTTTGGAAAGTATGAAGGAACCTGGACTGAGAAAAGCAATTCAGATCCTAAGAAAAGAGTATTCCCCATTCCTCAAACAGCCATCGACGGCGCGTCGAGTATACCAGGTTACCTGGAGCAAAATGACGGATACTAATCGAGTCAAGATATTATTCAATCTGGATGATGGTACATGCAGGCCCAGGCTTGCGTGTGCCATTATCATAAAAGTTTTGAGCAGATAGATTTTCTGTTCAGCCTGAAACCCTGATGAAGCGCTTATACCGCATATTATTCTTTTTTGCATTTACTGCTTGGACTGTTATCGTAACCGGCCAGGAAAAGAGGTATACTACGGCCAATGGACATGCGCATAATGATTATCTTAATCCCCGGCCATTTTATCAGGCTTATGAAAATGGTTTTGGTTCTATTGAAGCCGATATTTTTCCTGTTGGGGGTAAATTGCTCGTAGCACACAGAAGGGATGAGATCAAAAAGGAGAATACGCTGACCAGGCTGTATATCGAGCCACTATTGAAGGAGATGAAGGCAGGACACTCCCGGAAGGTGTTTTTATTAATAGATATAAAACAAGATCACAAGACCTGTTTACAGCTTTTAATCTCAGAACTTGAGCCCTTACAAACTTATCTTGCAAAACCAGGCGTACAAGGACCTTTAACCGTCGTGATCAGTGGGGAAAGGCCTTTACCGCCGGATTACAGGAATTACCCGGAGTTTATTTTTTATGATTCGGACCTTAAGCAAAAGCATTCGGCAGACGAATGGGCGAGGGTTGCGTTGGTAAGTTTGCCATTCAACAAATTGTCTGGCTGGAAAGGTGACCGCGACCCGGTTGAAGATGAGTTGCGGTCCGTCAAAAATATCATTGATAGTGTACATCGGGCTGGAAAACCTATTCGTTTCTGGGCGGCACCGGATAATGTGCTGTCGTGGGAATGGCAAAAGAAGCTTAAAGTTGATTTGATTGGGACAGACAGGATTAGGGAATTGAGTGAATTCTTAAAAAGCGAGAGTAATTAGTCATATTGTTTATTAATCGATTTTTTATTGCTGCCGATGAATCCTGTTTCGCCAAGAATATTTTATAAGCATTGTTACGGGAAATATGCTATCGCAGCTGTAAATGTGTTTACAATGGAACAGGTACATGGTTTGTTTTCGGCAGCCCAGGAAACGTCGACCCCAATAATTGTCCAGATCACACCCGCGGCTAGAAATTATGCGCACCCAAAGATGATTATGTCAATGATCCATGCCGCCTCATCCATTTATCCTGAAGCCTTATTTGCTATTCATCTCGATCATGGTACAGAAGAGCATATTAATGAAGCGATCAACGATACCTATACCTCCGTAATGATCGATGCTTCACATGATAATTTTACAACGAATGTAAATAGGACAAAGGCCGTAGTTAATAAAGCGCATTTGAAGAATATCATGGTCGAGGCTGAATTAGGGGTTTTGAGTGGGGTGGAGGATGATATGGAGGTCGATACAGCCAGAGCCCGATATACCGATCCGGGTCAGGCCAAAGAATTTGTTGCCCGTACCGGTTGTGATAGTCTTGCCGTAGCAGTGGGTACAAGCCATGGAGCCTATAAGTTTAGCGGTGGTCAGGGCTTGCAGTTCCCGGTATTGCGTGAGATTCAGGCACAGTTACCCAATTTCCCCCTTGTACTGCATGGCAGTTCAAAAGTTAATGCGGAGGATGTCCAGGCTATCAATCGATATGGAGGAAGCTTGCAGGAAAATGCAAGCGGTGTTACGGATGAAGAATTGAAAAAAGCCATATCTTATGGAATTTGCAAAGTCAATATCGCAACTGATCTTAGGCTGCTTTGGACAAAAGTTCATAGGAAATTTTTTTTCGAGCATCCGGAGGCATTTGATCCAGTTGTGCCTGGAAAGGAATATATGAAGGCGTATAAGGAATTTATGATTGAGCGTTTTGAAGTATTGGGGTCAAAGGGAAAAACTTCGACTATTCATCTGAATTAATGATAAAGGATAATAAATATAAGCTGATAAGTCATGCATCCAGGGGATTTGGCGTCTATCAATCTGTTTCGGCAAGTGAAGCGGGATGGAAACACCTGAATTTTGAGGCACGCCTGATGCAAAAACATGTTGTTTGGGAAGGTGACACTGGAGAACACGAGTATGGTATCATTTTATTAAGTGGCGACTATTCTGTTCATTCGAGTAAGGGCTCCTGGAAGACAGTCAATGGAAGAAAATCTGTTTTTGATGGTATAGCGCATACCCTGTTTTTACCACCTGGAACATCATTTAGTTTAAGAGCCGAATCGGAAGTTCTCGATATCGCAACAGGGTGGTGTAAAGCAACGAACGAGTTCCCGGCGCGGTTTAAAACCCCGGCAGAAGCGGCCATAGAAATAAGAGGTGGTAATAATGCTACGCGACAGATCAACAGCCTGATCGAACCTGGTTTTGGCTGCAGTCAGTTAGTGGCTGTAGAAGTGTACACGCCCTCGGGCAACTGGAGCTCGTTTCCACCACACAAACATGATGAGCGTATAGTTGACAGTAATGGCGCGCTTTTAGAAGCCTGCCTGGAGGAGTTTTATTTTTTTAAAATTGATAAAGAGGAAGGCTACGCGATACAACAGGTGTATACAGATGATAATAGTCTTAACGAATTAATGCAACTAAGAACGAACGATATCGTGATGGTACCGAGGGGTTATCACCCGGTAGTTGCAGCTCATGGATATAATTGTTATTATTTAAATTTTTTAGCTGGCAGTGATCAGTCGCTTGCCAATACGCCAGATCCCAAGCATAAGTGGATATTCGATTCCTGGAAAGGAAAAGATCCAAGGATTCCAATGGTCACTGCAGAAAAGAGTAATAAATGAGTCAGAAGCAATTTGATCTTATCACTTTCGGACGCTCGTCTATTGATCTGTATTCGCAGAATATAGGCGCAGACTTTATCGATATAAAAGGTTTTGACGCATTTGTTGGCGGGTCTCCGCTCAATATTGCAGTTGGTGCAAGAAGACTTGGCGCTTCCGCAACTCTGATTACGGCGCTGGGTAATGATAAAATCGGAGATTTTATTATGAATTTTTTAGAAAAGGAGAAGATAAACACAACGGCTATTTGCAGGGTTGATAATGCAAGGACCAGCGCGGTTGTGCTGGGTATCGAACCTCCCGACAGGTTCCCCCTGGTGTATTATCGCGAGAATGCAGCCGATAGCCAGGTCACAATTGACCAGGTCATTGCTGCTGAGATAGAAACATATCGAGTCCTTGAAATATCAGGAACAGCCCTGAACATCGAGCCTAGCCGGAGTGCCGTTTTCTATGCTGTCGAAGTTGCGGGTGATAGCCAGACGGATGTTATTCTTGATATTGATTTCAGAGCCGACCAGTGGAAAGACATCCGCTCATTTGGATTAATGATAAGAGCATTGTTGCCGAAAGTAAAGATCGCGATTGGGACAGAAGAAGAGATACTCGCAGCTACATTGCAGTCAGCCGACCAGGTGAGAATCAAGCACCAGCAGATTTCAGCTCCTGAAATAACAGGTGATATCGAATTATCCATTCAAAAGATATTGAGATCGGGCCCTGAAATTCTGATCGTAAAAAGGGGTGCAAAAGGAGCAAGTATTTATTATAAGGATGGCAGGCAGGAGGATGTGCCTGGTTACCCGGTAGAAATATTAAATGTGTTGGGTGCAGGTGATGCATTTGCCAGTGGATTCATTTACGGTTACTTGCAGGGTTGGGATTTTTTCAAATCATGCAGGATGGGCAACGCGTCAGGTGCCTGGGTAGTACAAAAGCCAGGCTGTGCCAATGATATGCCGTATCATGACGAATTGATGGAATTTATTAGCTCGCGTGGCGGGCTTTGAAAATATTAACCCGATAATTTTTTCAAATGCGGAACAAAACTAAACGATTGACTGTAGCGCAGGCGACCATTGAGTTTCTGCAGAACCAGTTCGTAGAATCGGATGGTGTAGAGACACAATTCTTTGCTGGTTGTTTTGGCATTTTCGGACATGGCAATGTAGGAGGTATCGGCCAGGCTTTATTTCAAAATCCCTCTTTCAGATATTTCCAGTCAAGAAACGAGCAGGCCATGGTGCATACGGCCATTGCTTATGCCAAGGTGAAGAACCGCCTGGGCGCATTTGTTTGTACCAGCTCAATTGGACCAGGGGCGACGAATATGATAACCGGCGCCGCTACAGCAACCATTAACAGGTTGCCGGTATTACTTATTCCGGGAGATATCTTTTCAACGCGTTCAGTGGATCCCGTATTACAACAACTAGAATATCCATATAGTAACGATATCTCGGTTAATGATTGTTTCAAGCCAGTATCGAAATATTGGGATCGCATTAACCGTCCTGAACAGTTGATTGCAGCCCTTCCGAAGGCGATGCGCATACTAACATCGCCTTCCGAAACAGGTGCGGTCACCCTGGCCATGCCACAGGATGTGCAGGCAGAAGCATACGATTTTCCCGCGGCTTTATTTAACAGGAAAGTTTGGCATATTCCACGAACCAGACCCGACAGGTTTGTATTACAAAAAGCCGCAGCTGTCATTTCTGCCGCGAAAGCGCCTGTGATCATTGCAGGAGGTGGAGTAATCTACAGTAGCGCTTCAGTTGAATTGAAGAAATTCGTCAATCGCTCAGGCGTGCCTGTTATTGAGACTTTTGCCGGAAAGGGTGCTTTGAGATACGATGAACCACAAAACCTGGGCGCAGCGGGTGTTACCGGTACACCAGGAGCAATCGCTATTTGTGAAAAAGCTGATGTGGTGATTGGCATAGGTACGCGATATAGCGATTTTACAAGTATTTCCCAGTCTGCCTTCCAGAATCCCGATGTAAAGTTTATAAACATCAATGTGTCAGAATTTGATTCATTTAAGCAGGGAGCTATCCCAGTAGTTGCCGATGCCAGAGAAACATTGAAGGAGTTGAATAAACTTTTAAGTACGTATAAAGTAAGTAGCAGCTATAGTGCCACAGTAAAAAAATATAATTCGGAATGGGATAAAACTGTGGATCGTATTTTCGCGGTTTCCGGCGACCAGCCGGTAAGACAGGCTGAAATTGTCGGAGCAGTGAATAATTTTTCTTCCGCAAAAGATATCGTGGTGTGTGCCGCCGGAAGCCTGCCCGGAGATTTACATAAGCTTTGGAGAACACAGGACAGTAAGGGTTTCCACCTTGAGTACGGATACTCCTGCATGGGGTATGAGATCGCTGGTGGTCTTGGTGCAAAGATGGCGGATCCTTCCCGCGAAGTTTATGTGATGGTTGGAGATGGAAGTTACCTGCTGATGTCGCAGGAGATCATTACGTCGATACAGGAAGGATATAAACTAACGGTTATCCTGATCAACAATAACGGATTCGCGAGCATCGGAGGCCTTTCCGCTTCGCTAGGAACCAGGGGTTTTGGCACCGCATATAAGTATCGAAACCAAAAAACAGGTCAGTTGGATGGGAAGGTGCTTCCTGTGGATTTAGCTGACAATGCTAAGAGCCTCGGGGCTGTCGTTTTTAGAACAAACACGATAGAGGAATTTAAACACGCATTGAAAAAATCGAAACAGGAACATAGTACTACGGTGATCTATATAGAATCGGATCCGGGTAAAAGAGTAGATGGGTATACTTGGTGGGAGGTGCCGCTTGCCCAGGTCGCGGCGGCTGCATCCGTTAGGGAAAGTTTTGAACAACTAAAATCCAATAAGAAAAAGCAACGTCACCACCTCTAATATTCAAAATCCTACAGATGAGTATCTCCCTGGTCAGTTTTATTGTATTTACGTTGCTTGTAGGAGTTTATACATGGTATAAACTCAGGCGATCAAAATTTGAAACAGCATCGGGGTATTTTTTAGGCGGGCGGACATTAGGAGCAGGTTTGATTGCCATTTCCATGTTACTTACGAATATTTCGACCGAACACCTGATAGGAATGAATGGATCTTCCTATAAGAATGGGTTCGTCGTGATGGCATGGGAAGTCACTTCAGCCATTGCGCTGGTGATCGGTGCCTTGTATTTTATTCCCCGTTATTTGAAAATGGGTTTAACGACTATACCGCAGTATCTCGAACTTCGGTTTGACCGCACCACCCATACTATAGTGAACTTATTATTGCTGGTATCTTTTGTAGTCACACTTTTACCCGTGGTACTTTACACGGGAGCCATAAACATGGAAACGCTTTTTGACATTTCAGAAAAATTAAACATCACTAAGGAAAGATCATTACTATACCTGATCATTGCTACCGGCATTTTGGGATCGGTTTATGCCATATTCGGGGGATTAAAAGCGATCGCTTATTCTGATGCGATTTATGGTGTGGGTTTGTTTATTGGTGGTTTGTTGATACCCATTATTGCATTATTAGATATCGGTGATAGCAATATAGTCACAGGTTTAACCAGGGTGTATGATGCTGCACCGGAGAAGTTTAATTCAATTGGGGATAAAGATTCGGTGCTTCCTTTTGGCACTTTATTCACAGGGCTTGTCGTCAATCAAATTTATTTCTGGTGTATGAACCAGGTGATCGTGCAGCGGGCCCTGGGTGCATCCAGCTTAAAAGAGGCGCAGAAGGGTTTTTTGCTGATGGGTGTGTTCAAGATATTAATGCCTATCATCATTGTGTTGCCCGGCGTGATCGGATATTTTTATTTCCGTGAAACATTATACAATGAACAGGATACAATATATCCGAATTTAGTTAAGAAGGTCTTGCCGGTTTCACTCGTAGGATTTTTTGCTGCGGTCGTGTTGGGAACAGTGCTGAGTACGCTGAATGCCGTGCTCAACAGTGCCGCCACCCTCTTTAGCCTTGGGGTATACAAACGCCAGATTAACCCTGATGCAAGCGAAAGAAAGGTTGTAAAAGTTGGAAAATGGACCAGTGTGGTGATCGCGGTTTTTTCAATTATCGCAGCTCCGTTAGTTGCGAAAGCCCCGGAGGGATTGTACCAATTATTGCAGCAGTTGAATGGGATATTCTTCATCCCGATCGCTTCGATACTTATTGGTGGTTTTTTTATAAAAGGTATATCCGCCGCCGGCGCCAAAGTAGCTATTATTACAGGTTTACTTTTTTACGTTATCACCACCTTTATTCTAAAGGTCGATATCCATTTCGTACATGTGTGGGGGATCGAGTTTGTGTTAAACATACTGGTGATGCTGATCGTTTCCGCATTTTATAAAAACACAAACAATTATACACCTACACATACCGGGGAAGTGAATATTACGCCCTGGAAGTATGCAAAACCGGCAGGGTTGGCATTAGTGATTATTACTATACTGATCTATATTTTATTAAGCTAATACGAAGAAGATGAAAACAGTTACCAAGATTAAAATAGCCAATGCGCCTTGTTCATGGGGAGCACTTGAGTTTGAACTGGAGGGTAAGTCTTTAGGGTATGGACAGGTGTTGGACGAAATAGCTGAGACAGGTTATACGGGCACTGAACTGGGTGACTGGGGTTTTATGCCAACTGACCCCGGGAAGTTAAGGGACGAGATCGCAAAGCGGGACTTGCAATTGCTGGGTGTATTTGTGCCGGTTGCACTTGCAAAAGCGTCTGCTCACGAGGAGGGTATTGTAAAGGCGCTCAAAGTGGCTGGTTTGATGCATGATGCCGGATATGAAGATGCATTTATCGTGCTGGCAGATGAAAACGGATCAGTGGACTATCGTACGATGCATGCAGGGAGAATAAAATCCAGTGAAACCCTTTCATCAACCGATATGAAGGTTTTTGCCGAGGGAGCGGATGGTGTTGCGCGGGCGATTAAAGATCGCTATGGTATGCGAACAGTATTTCATCATCATTGCGCCGGATTTATTGAAACGCCATCGGAGATCAATGCGCTGATGGATCTAACTGACCCTGGACTTTTGGGTTTGTGTTTTGATACCGGGCATTACATGTTTGGCGGAGGCGATGACCCCGTTTCACTCATGAAGCAATATCGGGATCGAATCTGGCATGTACACTTTAAAGATTTTTCACCAGAGGTGGCAGAATTGGTAAAGCGCAATGACTGGAATTATTTTGAAGCAGTAAGAAATGGCGTTTTCTGTGAATTGGGTAAAGGAGCTGTTGACTTTAGAAAAGTGAAAGAATGGCTTGAGTACACGGGCTATGATGGATGGATCGTCGTGGAGCAGGATGTGTTACCAGGTATGGGCAATCCGAAAGCCTGCGCAAAGAATAACCGGGCCTACCTGCAGTCGATAGGATTATAAGAGAATTTATAAAGAAGGTTCAGCGGGAGCATTACGCCGGTTGCCGGGCTGAAGTATTTGGAACAATAAAATAACTTAGTATGAAAGAGGTTAAAATTGCTTTGTTGGGTATCGGTCGTATTGGCAGGATACATTTCAGAAATATCAACCAATATTTTCCCAATGCATCAATTGTGGCCGTAGCCGATCCCCTGTACAGTAAGGAGGAATTCAAAGAACTTTTTGGGAATACTTTTTTTTCCCAGCAACCCGAGGAAGCGATCGGTCATGAGGGAGTTAACGCGGTGTTGATCTGTACGCCCACCTCCTCACACGCCGACCTGTTGACCCTGAGCGCAACGGCAGGAAAGCATATTTTCTGTGAAAAGCCGATGGATCTGTCCTTGGAAAGAAGTGCTGCCCTTGTGGACCTTGTTAAGCAGATGAGCATTCAACTCATGCTGGGCTTCAACCGCCGTTTTGATCCCGACTTTATGCAGGCCCGTCAGCATATCATGGACAAAAAAATCGGGCCCGTGCAGGTGGTCAAGATCACCAGTCGCGATCCTGGTTTGCCACCAGTTGATTACCTTGAAAGTTCCGGCGGGCTTTTTATGGATATGGCAATCCATGATTTTGACATGGCGAGGTATATGATGAATAAAAAGGTGGTTGAAGTTTTTTCGAAAGGCCTGGTATTGGTAGATGAAGCCGTTCGAACCGTGGGGGACATCGATACTGCCCTGACGACCTTGACCTTTGAGGACGGCACTTATGCGGTGATCGACAATAGTCGTAAAGCTGTATATGGTTATGACCAGCGCCTGGAAATATTTGGCGATGCTGGAATGATCCAGGTGGAAAACAACCTGCACAACCGAAATATACTTTATGATGAACAAGGCATTCACCAGGCGTTGCCGCTCGACTTTTTTATGGACCGGTATGCGGCATCTTATTTAAAGGAAATGGAGCTTTTTATCGATGCGTTAATAAAAGACAAGCCGATGCCGGTTGGCGGGGAGGACGGGCTCGAAGCCTCCAGGATCGCGGTGGCAGCCCGGCTTTCGATGGAAAAAGGCCGCCCGGTGAAGCTTTCCGAGATCACAACAGGGGCCAGGCAGGTTACGGCATAAGATTGCTGTTAATTGTGCGTCAATAACTTAAATTTTTTTGGCTACAAACTACAGCACCGCTATCTTTGCCGTCCCTAAAACGGCCCGTTCGTCTAAGGGCTAGGACACCACCCTTTCACGGTGGTGATACGGGTTCGAATCCCGTACGGGCTACTAAGAGGTTTCAGTTTTTGCTGGAACCTTTTTTTATGGAAGTTACTTTTTTAAATAGGTGATTCCGTTTGTAATCTTATGCAGTGATAAGCAATTTAAACTGTAAAGACTCCATTTTTAATGGCCACCATGACCAGGCCAACACGACTTTTGACGTCCAGTTTTGCGAATAGATGATCCCGCAATGTGTCAATTGACCTCGGGTTATATCCCATTCTCTGGGCAATCTCTTTATATGTCATGTCTGAGCAGGCGAGTTTTAGGAAAATGATTTCCTGTTCAGTGAGGATGATATTCTGCAGGTTCATATTACCTTCTTTGTTGTTACGAAAAAGACTTACCAGTTTACCGGTTGTATTATTAGAATAATAAAACCCGGTTTCCATGACCGAAAGAATAGCGGATTTTAGTTCAGAGGGACTAATGTCCTTCTTCAAAAAGCCTTTCACTCCCGCCTGTAGCAGTCTGATTAAAGAGAGCTCTGAATCATACATAGTAAGCATCAGGATATTAATACCCGGACGATTTTTTTGGATCCATTTTGCCGTTTCGAGCCCATCAACTTTAGGCATATTGAGGTCGAGTATGACTACGTCAGGGACCAGCCCGTTTGCCATGGCGTCAATCAGTTCCTGTCCATTGCCTGATTGATTTACTACCATGCATTCATCAAAATTTTCTATCAGGGTGGCCAGCGCACTGCGCAGAAGGGCATGGTCATCTGCAAGTGCAATTTTTACGGCATTTTTTTTCTTTTGCATAATCAAAAAGGGATAATAAAATTAAGAGTTGTTCCTTGTCCCGGGCTGGATTCAATGGTCATCTCTCCAGTCATTGCTTTGACACGCTTTGACATATTGCTAAGTCCGGCTTTGCCGGCTCTGGTATTTTCATTGGGATCAGGAGGTACAAATCCTCTACCATTATCTCTTATTGAGACATCCAAATGACCTGCACAATAGTGCAAGCTAATATGCACTTGTGATGCGGAGGAATGTTTGACTATATTGTTCAATGCCTCCTGTATTATACGAAGTATTACCAATTCTTTTCGGCTATCCATATACACCGTACTCCCGGTAATACATAGCAGGATTTCAATCAAACCAGTTTCTTTGATTTGCTCAACCTCCTTCTCAACAGCTGCGATTAATCCCATACTGCTGATTATATCGGAGTTGAGACTTTTAGAAATAGCGCTAAGCTTGTCAATCGCTACACCAATCAGATCTACGGATGACCTGACGTCTCCTACGTTAATTACGGTCTGAGAAAACCCGAGTGAATTCAATTTGAGTTTGGCGAGCGTTAAAGAGAGATTAATATTGTCATGAATTTCTCGCGAGATATGTTGGAAAGTGCTTTCCTGGATTTCCAACTGAGAAGCCATGAGGGTTTTTTCATGGTCAATTTTGAGTTCATCGATGTTATCCTGATTTATAAGTTGCTTCTTCTGGTAAATATGAATTAATGCCACAATCAGCCCAGCTAATGTGAGAATCAAAATGGTAGCGACAACAAGAAATATTACTAAATTAGTTTTGGTGTCTTGCATGAAAATGATTTGATTATCAAAACAAATAATAGTAAGTAGAAAACATGAATGATGGTAAAAATTTTTGCATAGAATAAGTAGTCAATAGTTATATAGTAATTCAAAACAAGGGTTGTAGGAAGAGTACAAATTGAATAAAAAGTTAATCCAGTCACTGTCCAAAAATTGGTGTCTTGTAAAAGATTGGTTTTTTGAAACTTTGTGAAGAGCTCGTGAAAATACAAGTAACAGAATAGGATTAAACTAATTGACTCCAAAACGTATGTTGCGGAAATGGAATTATAACTCAATTTTGATTTGGTTAGCACGTCATTTAGTACGAAAAACGAAGCTAACAAGGTTACAATAATAAAACTCCATTTAATTACTTTCCGTTTTAGCGAGTTGTTGTTAATAGAAAAAAAGAAGTAAGTAAAAGCAAAATATTCTATTATCGTTACCATCCAGTCGATGTAATATCCCGTCCTAGCAATTGTATTGCGAAGCGTCGAATCAGCATCTGGGATAAAATAACTATAGTTGAAGAATTGAAGTATCAGAAAGGAAAGAAAATACACAGGAAAATACTTAAACTGAGGATGCTTTTTCCCCTTGGTGATTGATAAAACAAAAACAACAATTAGTGTCAGTGTTAATATTAAATCTGTAAAATAATCGTTAATCCAAAATTGAAGTAGACCATTCATGGCTAGTTGTATTCATTTCTCAAATAGTACCATTAAGCTTAAACTTCACCGGAAAACAATTTAAAGTGTTTTACCTCTATATCGGACCTAATGAACTATTTATACTACGTTTAAATATTTATTGGCTTCTAATAGTTAGGATTTTCAAAGCGACGATTTGAATGCCAGTTATGTTTATCTCACTGTAACCGCATTTCTTTGCCTTTTATCGGTGGATATATAAAAAGTATAATTAATAGTCAATAATCTAATTTTATTTTCAGCTCTGTAATTCGATGCTTGAGAGATGGAGGTATTAAGGCAATAAGACAACAAATATATTGCTAGGAATGGAAACAAAAATTTAAGGTAAATGAGCGACGAAGAAGAATGTTGAACGGATAAAAGTTGAGGTTGTTCTACTTCATGAGGTAGTGTAGCAATTGAAAAGACAGGAAATGAAACTGATACTAATAAATCAGAGCGACCATTACAACCATTCCATATGTTTTTCCAACACTCCATATTAATCCAGATATGAATTCTAAGTTAGCAAACATGTCTTCAATTATAAAGAGGAAAACACGTTTTTAAAACGTGTTTTCCCCGAGTTGAATGAAAAGAATTTGTCAGTTAAAATGTGGCCCGATATCATTTAACTAAGTGAGTTATAATGCCTAATACCTCGCCGCTTTCCCAGTCCCCGGCGTAGATTCCTTGATAAACTGGCGAATATCCTCGTTGGCGGTTTCCAGGTCCTGTTTGCGCAGGTACATCATATGCCCGCTGCGGTAGCCCTTCCAGCTCAGGCGCTCCTTTAGTTTACCCGCGGCATCCATCTGCCAGAGATTGTACTTGGCATTGAAATAATCACAGGCGCCATCATAATAACCCGACTGCACCATCACATGCAGGAAAGGATTCTGGGCCATGGCCTGGCGCAGGTTCTCACCCGTACGGTCGCCGCTGCGGTCCCAGGGATGCACATTCCCAAACATCAGGTATTTCAGGTCGGTTTTGTAGTTGAGATCGTTGCGCAGGTACATATTGATAGCAGGCGTAAAGGAATGCAGCCAGGAGGTGAGCTCCGCGTTGAAATCGGGTCGCTCACCGGCATCACCGCGGTCGATACCACGGTAGCGGGAGTCGAGCCGGCCTACGGTAAATCCTTTATCACGTAACAGTTCTTTCCAGAAAAAATTCAGGGGCACATCCAGGTTGTGCTGCAGGATCACTTTGGCAGAAAGACCGGAATAACGCGCCATCTTTTCGGCTATCTGTTTTTTCTTTTCATCTCCCAGCGAGCTACCCAGGCTCATGGCGGGGATCAGCTCATGGATGGTA
Source organism: Bacteroidota bacterium (assembly GCA_023411775.1). GTDB lineage: Bacteria > Bacteroidota > Bacteroidia > Chitinophagales > Chitinophagaceae > Terrimonas_B. The sequence goes on from JAEYOL010000262.1 coordinate 33,339, forward strand.
AAATTCTCTACCTCGGGCAGCATGTCGACCAGGTCTTTTTGTTGCAGGTCGGCCGGCAGTACTTTATGATCCCAGGCTGTAGCGGCAAAATAGGGGAGACGAAGCGCCGCTTCCACGGGGCCGCCACGCTCGATACCCAGGTCGGTGGGTGATACCAGGATCACACCGTTCAGGTACATCCATTGCGCATTCTGCAGCTCCAGCGCCAGGCCCGATACACGGGTGGTGCCATAGCTTTCGCCGATTAGGTATTTGGGAGATGCCCAGCGGTTGTTGCGGGTCACAAAAGTGTTGATCCACTCGGCCAGGTATTTTATATCGGCACGTACACCAAAAAATTTGCTACCCGGGATATCCTTGCTGACGGCTCTTGAATAACCCGTGTTCACGGGATTGACAAATACGATATCGGCCACATCCAGGATGGAGTATGGATTTTCCTTTATTCCATATGGCTGTACGGGATAACCTTCGTCATCGATATTGAGCAGGCGCGGACCAGTATAGGCAATATGCATCCATACAGAAGCGGAGCCGGGACCACCGTTGAAAGAGATCACCAGTGGCCTGGAGGCACGGTCCTTCACATCGCTGCGTTCATAATAGGTGTAGAATAAGCCGGCGAGGGTCTTGCCTTCCTCATCCCATACGGGCATGGTGCCGGTGGTGGCTTTGTAGGGGATCCGCTGGCCTTTGATGGTTACTGCATGTTCGGTAACAACAGTTTTGTCGGGATTGAAAACAATATTCGGGAGGTTGGTTTTTTCCTCCTTCACCGCAGGCTTTTCTTCCTGGCGGGGCTGAGGCGCCGCTGACCTCGGCTGTGCGGATATTTCGCTAAAAATGCTGAAAAAAAGAACGGCAAAAAGAAATTTTCTCATGTAACTGCATTGGTTTTAAAGCTTGAAAAATAAGTGAGAGTGAATTTAAAGGTTTATTCGAGTATTTATTTCACCAAAAGAAAACTATTCGTATTTTAAGCCCAAAATCTATAATTCACCATGCGAAAGTATCCCATCTTAATTCTGTTGACCGGGGCTGTGTTTGCATTTTCCTATTGCAGCAGTTCCAAAAAAGCAGCAAAAGCCGAAGCGCCAAAAGTAGCTTATGAAAACAGTATACAAACCCTGGTAGTTGGCAATTGCAGTCCCTGCCATATCCCGGAAAAAGGCGGTAAGAAAAAAGCATATGACAACTATGCCAACGTAAAAAGCGATATTGATGATATCATCCGTCGCATAGAAATGGAACCACATGAAAGAGGGTTCATGCCATTTAAGAAGGAAAAATTAAGCGAAAGTACGATCGCTGTTTTCAAGAAATGGAAAGAAGACGGATTGCCGGAAAAATAAATATTAATAAAACATTATAATGGTGGGTGCCAGTCAAGGTGCCCACCATTTTTTTTATCAACGTTCGCTCTTCTACTAAGCTGCATAATCTCCAATACGCATATTCGCTCTATTCCTACTCTCCCATTAGTTTTTATTGTTATTCAAACGCGTTTGTGTAGGATAAACACTACAAGAGGTTTGACATAAGTATTACAATTAAAAGAGGCAGGAATCTATTTTTTTAGGCCTGGTCATTTTGTTCCTTTACTAAACCAAACTAACCTTATTTATAAAAAGTATCATTTAACGTCCGTATGCGTCAGCTAAAAATTTCCAAATCAATTACAAGCCGTGAATCGGCCAGCCTGGAAAAATATCTCCAGGAAATCGGTAAAGTGCCCCTGCTTACGGCTGAGGAGGAAGTGCAGTTGATCAGGGCTGTAAAGAATGGTGACAAAACAGCCCTGGATAAGATCGTGAAAGCAAACCTGCGTTTCGTGGTATCTGTTGCCAAGCAATACCAGGGACAGGGTCTTTCCCTTCCGGATCTTATCAACGAGGGTAATATTGGATTGATCAAGTCTGTAGATCGCTTTGACGATACACGAGGATTTAAATTTATCTCTTTTGCCGTATGGTGGATTCGCCAGAGCATCATCAAAGCCCTGGCTGATCATGCGCGACTGGTACGTTTGCCGCTCAACAAGGTGATCGCTGGTGGCCGCATCCGCAAAGCAGATTCGTTGCTTGAACAGGAACTCGAAAGAACGCCTTCAGCCGAGGAACTTGCGGAAGTCCTTGATATGGAACTGCATGAAATTACCGCACACCTTAATACAAAAGAACACGTAAGTCTCGATACACCATTTTCGGAAGATGAAGATGGCGGCAGCCTGCTAGATATATTAGAAAATCCGAATGTTGATGGTACTGATCGCAAACTCGATCATGCCGAATCATTGAAACAGGAGATCGACCGTACACTGCAAATTCTTCCCGAGCGACATAAAGAAATGCTTTGTTATTTCTACGGAATCGGCGTGGACTACCCGCTTAGTCTTGATGATATTGGGCGTCGTTATGATATAACCCCGGAGCGCGTGAGACAGATCAAAGACAAAGCGATCAGTAAATTAAGAGCCAGCCAGAATTTTGAACAGCTGCGTTCATATCTTGGTATATAATTTTTTTCTTCTGATAAAACTAAAAAGGCCCACACGGGCCTTTTTAGTTTTAAGATAAGGGTTAATGGAAAAGATCAGATCTTGACATAGCGAAGAGTAGTGGCTTCGCCTGTTGATTTATTTTTTATACGCAGGAAATAAACGCCTTTGGACATAGCAGGTAATTCAACGGTAGCATTGGTCAACCCGGTTGTATGCACCATCGCACCAGCAGCATTGATAACTGATAATTCCTGGTTACGATATTCATTTATCCCGTTAAGGGTGATCCTATTGCCTGTATTCGGAACAGGGAATACAGAAACGCTGCCGCGGTGCGATTCGATTCTTACAGACCTGGTTTCTGAGAAAGTTGTATTACCATTGAAATCGGTTTGCCTGATTCTATAATATGACGTACCGCTTACGGGTGAGTCATCAGTGGCCTCGTAGCTGTTCAGATCGGTGGAGTTACCAGCACCTTTTACCTTTTTTATTGCTGTCCAGTTGTCCTGGTTGGTTGAACGCTCCACGGTGAAGTAATCATTATCCGTTTCGGTGGCAGTCTGCCAGTTGAGCTTTACTTTTTTACCCTCTTCGCGGGTTGTAAAACTTACCATTTTCACAGGAAGTATAGAGGCATAGGCAAATGACACCACCTGGTGGTTGATCCCATCACCAGAGATAGTGATCTCGATGCTTTTAAAATTCATGGTTGAAATCGTGGCAGTACCGCAATCGCTTTCCGCTCTCCAGGCGCGGCCGTTGGTCCGAGTTGTTCCAGTACCTGCTTTTTTCGGCAGATTAAAGAATAATGAGCCAGTTTCGTTGGTGATGGTCCCCTGTAAAGTGTATAGATTCTTTGGTGCATTATTACCCGTGATGGTGATAATGTACTCGAGCTCTACATCATAATTATATCCCCAGGTACAGCTGTTACTGTTGCCATGGACGATCAGTTCAATTGGGGCAACATAGACATTGACACTATAGCCCTTTGTAGACTGGATACTAATTTGAGAAAAAGATGACTTTGTGAAAAGAGTAAATACAAGCACTAAGGCAGATAAGCGTAAAGTTAGTTTCATGGGTTGGAATTGGTTGTTATTAAATCGGAGACAAAACAAGGTAAAACTCCGCTGGATTCATAGTATTTTCTGCAATTTATTTTCGGATTTTTTCAGTTTTTGTGTATTTAAATGCTAATCAAATATTTATAAACAATGCTTTTTTATCAGCTATCGAAAGATTAAGAGTTTTGGCCTACCGTTTCTAAGTGTTTACCATTAAAAATGGGAAACTGAAAACCGCCGGTTTTATTGCCCAAAGGCCTTTATTTAATAAAATTCTCATGCGACATTTCGTATTTTTTCGCACCTGTTATCGTAAAAACTGAAGTGGTAAGGGGCCGGGTCGGGAGTTAATTAACGGGCTCTTTGATGGGTGTAAACTTTGACAGAAACCAGGCTAAACCAGAGCAGGAAGGCCAGGAAACTAATCTTTTGGATAACGGGTAATGCCCCGATCCAGGATTTGGAGTAATACACATAAGTATTGAGCAGCGCCAGCAGCAGGCAAATTATGCCGAAGATTATAAAGCCCCAGAGTCTCAGATGAAACATCCCCCATAAGGTCAACGCCATGGATAGCAGGCCAAGCGCCACCGAAGCATTGATCACGGTATCGTGATTACCTACCGTTAAAAAAGCCAGTACGCCCATCGAGAGAATACCAGACGCGCTGATCCCAGTTTTTGTCCATTTAGGAAGATCCAGGAGGTTTGGTACGAAATAAGAATAAAGGGCGATACTCAAACAAAGTACTGCCATCGCTGTGATAGCAATGGTTCTGGCTGTATTTGGCAACCCGTTTTCGGCGTTTTGGGCCAGCAGGTCACACCAATAATTATGCATCCAGCTGAATCCAACCGAACTACGGTCCACTTCAGAACCGCCGGGATATAAGTACGCAGCCACGAGATAAAGCAATACATACAGGCAGAACCCGCAAGCGGGCAGGAGTAATACTTTATGTCGGTTGGAAGCATTCAATTCCTGCTTAATTTTTTTTCAAGACAAAGTGCGGTATCGTCGCCAATCCATCTTCCATACACCGGCGTGAGTCTAAATCCTTCTTTCTCATAAAAACGTAAAGCTTCCGGTTGCGGAGTTCCTGTTCTCAATTTAATCAGCTCAAAATTTTTCTCTCTTGCAAAAGTCTCCAGTTGCATCAGCAATTCATGTGCAATGCCAGTGCCCCTGGCCGATGGAGCAACATACATCATATCCAGTTCGGCCTCCCGGTCAGAAAGCGGAGAGATTGCGATACTGCCTACCGGCTCATCATTAACAAATGCCAGCCAGAACCCTGAACGTGGCCCGGTAAATGCCTCCGATGAGAAAGGCATAGGTGCTTCAAACCCATAACGGAGTTGTATCTCTTCCCAAAGAGCTGCCATCATGCTGTGTGCCGCCGGGGAAGCGGGATCGGCGGGTGATATGGATACTTTGGTCATCATGATTCAGAAAATGTAACAATGCTTTTTATTCAAACCAGATAAACATCGATTCAAAATTGAGTGTCATCTTTTCAAACTGACCGATCAGGTCCTGTCCGAAATTGCCGGTGAAATGATTTTCTTCTTTTAAACTTTCTTTCAGCAGTTCTACCGAATCGAGTTGGATAACCCTATTGCTGATAGTGGTAGAAAAAGGAACCCTGTAACCCCTGATAGTTGTATGACCGCCGGCGCCACCAAACCTGATATCTGTTTCGGGGTAATTCGCGACGATACTGTCTTTGTGTTTTTTGAAATAATTGTCATATAGCATAGTGGAATTAGCACCAGAGTCGAAAGTAAAATTTCCCTCATCGAGCCTGATAACGGGTGTCAGGAAACTAAGCGCCATATTCTGTTCACGGTGCGCCGATCTTTGAGATGGAACGATAAACTCACCACTGCGGGTGAGCTGTACTTCCTTCATGGCCTCGATCACCGGGAAACCAATGATGCCATTGATTTGAAATGGGATCTGTGGTATGGCAAGGGCTTCATCCGGCATCACCAGGAAGACAGCATTTTTTACAAGGATATCACCCAGGCTAAATTCGGGACACACGCCGATCTTTGATTTGACTTTATTCCCTGTGATGGAACCCACGTCGATCACGGTGGTATCCATCATACGTATCTTCAGTTTCTGTGCGGTTGATTCAGTGACCGTGGAGAAATTTGCACCGGTATCAAAAATAAAATCCATCACCAGGGAATCCAGTTTCAGTTCAAGGTTCTGAAGCCCAAGCTTGTCACGTTTAAGTTTTAATACTGTATGTTCATAGATGATCACCTGTTGGGGTGGCTCTCCTGCAAGGGCTGCCCAGATCTTTTTCGTATTCTCGTAGTCCTCCACATCTTCTTCCTTTATCTGGCTTTTATTACTGGTCAGCATTTCATCCATGGCTTCGTCAGCCTCTTTGTATTCAAACAGCTTCGAATGATTCATTTGCCGGGTACGCAATAACCTGTATTTATCCTTGTCCGAGAGTTTTGCATCGTAAAACTTAAACAGCGAATCAATTTTGCGATTCGAAGCGGAGAGCCTGTTGAAGACATTGTCAATAACCGCACCCAGTTTTAAGCGATGGAATTCCTGTAAGCTATCGCATGCGATTTGGTATTTATCACGGGCAATGAAATAATCGTTTACCTGTAAGAGTGAATCAATTTCATGGTAGACCCGAAGTGAAACTTCTTCAGAGGGGCCTGGTGTTTGACATGCGCTTAATAAGAATAACAGGAGGGCGTATAGCATTTTTCTCATAGCCTGGTATTTGCAGGCATGGAATTTAAGCTATTTTAATGTTTGGAAAATGATAAAACCCTTGTGTTGAATGTGCTGGTGTCTATAAGCATAAAAAAAGAGGCTGATTCAAAGATTTAGCCGGGAAGGAAGGGAGGCGAAGATGTTATCGCATGAATAACTTTTCGGCCTCAGGTTTTGTCAGTCAACTTTATAGTTCCCGCACAAAATTACGATACTGAATCAGCCTCTGAGAGGGACTCTTAATATCCTTTAGGTTTTTCTGATTTCTTTTTTTCCATCAGGGCAGTGTACTTAGTTTGCTGCTCCGGTGTCAGAAACTCGAACAACTTTGCCTGTTTTTCTTTTTTCAGTTCCATCTTTTTTTCTTTCTGTGCTTCCTTGCCCAGGCTGGCATCTTTTTTTAGTTCTTCGAATTTTCCTTCATACTCTTTACTAACGGCATCATACTTTTGAATTTGTTCTTCAGTCAGGTTCAGCTCAGTCTTTACTTTTTTATCCCATTCTTTTGCATCCTCTTTCATTTCTTTTGCGGGCTGGGCCATAGCAACACCGGCAATCATGCCGGACATCAACAAAGTCAGCATTAACTTTTTCATAAAATAACTTTTATGGTTAAAAATGATTGTGAACCCTGGGGGAAGTTGACGTGGCCGGCTAAATCGGGCGCAATTTTTATGCCACCTGAAACGGTATACGCTATTATTTTATGAACGGAAATTATAAGACGAGTTGCTCAAACAATTGCTGTAGTGCTTCTTGTGGGTTATTGCAAAATCCAGGGTGAACTTTGGAGGGTTGAACCACTGTGCTACGGGTGGCGGTTAGCCAGCGGAACCGGGATGCCATATCCATCTGCCCGATCGGGCCGCTGCCAGGTCCGCCTTTGCAGATCCTTTCGATGGAAAGCAAGTGTTCTTCCACTTCGCTGATATCCAGATTTTCTGAAAAAGCCGCGAGTTTTTTGACATCAACGCGGTAAAGCATTTGCAGGAATTGCTGGTCCCTGGCATAGAGGATCACCCCCACGTTCATAAACTCCTCGCGCTCTACACGTGGCACAACCCGTATCACAGCATATTCAAATAATTGTTTTCCTGGCATGTTGTGCTTCTTTTAAAAAAATACCTGATGAGTTAAGACGGGTGATCAGGAACTGGGAATAAACGTTTCGCTTTTCCTCTGCAGGCATATTCGGTGCGTCCGCCTCCAGCCATTCTTGAGGCACCAGTGAAACGAT
>JAEYOL010000264.1 GCA_023411775.1 Bacteroidota bacterium
TTGGTATACCATCGACACTTGACGTTTAAGGAAATTGAAGACATTTACCTGGAGTTGTTTGACTACCTGCACAGGGAATTTTCCCAAATCCGTATCGGCTCCTCACCACATTTTCAGTCAGCGACAGGAAAATCACATTATGTGGATCATATTCTTCTTAATAATGGTTTCACTATCGCCAATTCGGATATCATCCTGGTACACGAACTGGGAGAAGAAGAAAAGCTGGGCGCACGGATTCACAAAAAAACAATGACTGAGCTCAAACAGCCCTTGCATAAAACCAAGCTACGACTTGAGGTTATTGATGGTATTGACATAGCTTCTTACGAGCTGTTGAGCCAGGCGCAGGAACGCCTGCTTAGCCAGCCTACCCATAGCTTCGCAGAACTTGAAACTATTGAAAGACTTATACCCGGCACGGTCAAAACATTCAAAACCTACCTGGAGGATACGCTGATCGCAGGTATTATCGTATTTAAAGTCAGTGATTCGATCCTGACTACTTTTTACGTTTACGACAGCCCCGACGGCCGTAACTACAAGGCCAACCATTTTTCTTATTACAGCGTACTTCAATACGCTTTCCAAAATCAATTCCGGTATCTTGATTTTGGTCCCAGTTCATTTGGGTGGCGTCCCAATTATCCATTGATTTCTTTCAAGGAAAAATTTGACGGCAGACCATTTCTCCGCCACACATTTGAGAAAGGTCTAAAGAACAGCGGTATATAAATACGAATTGGGAATTTGTGACTGGGTCCGCCCCAATTCCAAATTCCCAATTACTAATTCCTAAAATAACTTTACAGCCTCTTAATCTTAATATTCCTAAACCACACATTATCTCCATGATCCTGTAGCCCAATCTTTCCCTTTTTAAATTTCCCGAAGTCGGGCATATTCTTAAACTTGCTTCCGGCTACCAGTTGCTGCCAGTTTTCATCCCAGAGAGTAGTAGTAATAATATTTTCGCCGTTTAGAAAAAACTCGAGTTTTCCATCCTTGCATTTTATTTCAGCAAGGTTCCACTCCATTGCGGGCTTTACCGTTTCTTTGGATGAAGAGATTAAATCGTATAGATCGCCCGCACGGTGTTTTTGGATCTTTGCATCCGGATGCCCGTCGTTGTCCAATACCTGCATTTCAGGACCGGTTTCCCAGGGATATTTGTACTTCTCATTTTCCTGCGCAAAAATGATCACCCCACTGTTGCCATTGGGAGATATTTTCCATTCGTACACAAGATGGAAGTTGTCATACTCCTGGTCGCTAACAATATCTCCACCACCAACAATTTTACCGTCAGCTTTTTCTGTGGCATCCAGGAATAAAGTATTGTCAACCACTTTCCATGCATGGCCAATAGTATCTGCTTTATATTTATGCCAGCCTTTTGTTGATACGCCATCAAACAAAAGTTCCCAGCCATCATCTGTCTTATTTTCGGTAATTGCGCTTTCTGTCTGGGTTGTCGTCTCTTTACTGCCTGAATTATTGCAGGCAAGCAGGATGCCCGTTATGCCAATGGCCACGATAGTTTTGATCATGAAAGGTTTATTTTTTAAGTAATAGAATGTACTTAACCATTTTTTCCGCATCGTCCTGTGAAATGCTGGGGTGTGGTAGCATGGGTACTTCACCCCACACACCACTTCCGCCCTTGACGATCTTGTCAGCCAGCTCGGGAATAACACCCGGCGCCTGGCTGGCGTATTTGTTAGCCACTTCACGATATGAAGGACCGGTAAGTCTTTCATCCACTTTATGACAGGTCAGGCAATCGCTTTTAGAGATCAGTTCAAGTCCCTCCTGGTATTCGGGCAGCGATGTGATATCAGTTTCGGCCGGAGCTTCCTCCGCCGGAGTATCTTTCGTTGTATCGGCCTTGTCACTATCGCTATTGCACGAAATCAAAACTGCAAAAGCCATCGCGGTAATAAGAATTTTTTTCATGATGTATTATTTATTTTAAGTTGATATACTGCATTAACAGTGCAAAAGTATTAACTCAGCCCCAATAGTGAACGATTAAAAGCTTCATCGGCTTTTACACCGGCAAAATCATCAAATGCTTTTTCTGTCACCCTGATAATGTTTTTTTGAATAAACGCTGCACCTTCCTTTGCACCATCTTCAGGATGCTTCAAACAACACTCCCATTCCATCACCGCCCAGCCTTTGTAGTCATATTCGGTGAGCTTGCTGAAAATCCTTTTGAAATCCACCTGGCCATCGCCGGGTGAACGATAACGACCTGCGCGATTCAGCCATCCCTGGTAACCACCGAATGTTCCCTGCTTGCCGGTAGAATTAAATTCTGCGTCTTTAACATGAAAAGCCCGGATACGTTCGTGGTAAAAGTCAATATACTGGATATAATCCAATTGTTGCAAAACAAAATGTGATGGATCATACAGGAGGCAGGCGCGCGAATGATTATTTACTTTTTCTAAAAACATCTCATAGGTGATGCCATCAAACAGGTCTTCACCGGGGTGTATTTCGTAGCAAACATCCACGCCACATTCGTCGAAATAGTTTAGGATCGGAAGCCATCTATTGGCCAGTTCCTTAAAACCTTCCTCAACCAGTCCGGCCGGCCGCTGCGGCCAGGGATGAAATGTATGCCAAAGCAGGGAGCCACTAAATGTCGCATGCGCATTAAGCCCGAGGTTCTGTGATGCCTTCGCGCCATATTTAAGTTGTTGTATAGCCCAATCGGTGCGGGCTTTGGGATTTTTGCGATGCGATTCAGGTGCAAAAGAATCAAAAAGGTCATCATACGCGGGATGTACCGCAACCAGTTGTCCCTGTAAATGGGTAGACAACTCTGATATTTCCATGCCACATTCGTTGACGATGCCTTTTATCTCATCAGCATACGTCTTGCTCTCAGCGGCTTTCTGAAGGTCTATACATCGCGGATCCCAGGTAGGGATCTGCACACCTTTAAAACCTAAAGCCTCTGCCCAAAGGCAAATGGATCGGAGATTATTGAACGGCTGCTTGTCGTCCAGGAACTGGGCTAAGAAAATACCGGGTCCTTGAATTGTTGTCATTTTAAATGCTTTATTGCGGATTAATGATGAGTATTGTTTAATAGATCAGTCCAACCTGAAGCTGACCTTTACAACCAGGATCATTGTCTAATCAAATGCTAACCATTTCTGATCGCTCTTTCCACTCTCTATCACTTTCTCGATAAAATACATTCCTCTCACACCTTCATCCACGCCGGGGAAATCAAGCCACTCAGGCGGTGTTTGTTCATCGGCAAGTTTTGCCTTTAAACAAAGCGCGAAATTGCGATAGAGATTTGCAAACGCTTCCAGGTAACCTTCAGGGTGACCCGCGGGTGTGCGTGTATTGTGTTTGGCATAATTTCCCAGGTACGGATTACCTGCACGATATATTTCGGCAGGCCTGTCGAGCCATTTCACCTGCAGGCTATTCGCATCTTCCTGTTGCCATACCAGCCCGCCTTTTTCACCATACACCCTTATCTTAATATTGTTTTCCTCGCCCGCAGCGATCTGCGTAGCAAATAAAGAACCGCTGGCGCCATTTTCAAATTTCAATAAAACGTTGCCATCATCGTCGAGCTTTCTACCGGGTACTACAATATTTATATCAGCACAGATCTTTGTTACTTTCAATCCGCTGACATACTCTGCGAGGTTAAAAGCGTGTGTACCGATATCACCCATTCCACCGGCCATACCGCTTTGGGATGGATCAGTACGCCAGGCAGCCTGTTTAAAAGAATTTGTTTGGGCATCCGCACCTTCCAGGAAACTGCTTAACCAACCCTGCGGATATTCAACGTACACTTTGCGCACCTTACCGAGCTTACCGCTCAGGACCAGTTGCCTGGCTTCTTTCACCATGGGGTAGCCTGTATAAGTATGCGTGAGACAAAAAAGCAGTTGACTTTTTTCGACCAATTCCTGTATTTTTTTACCCTCCTCAAAGTCAAATGCGAGTGGCTTGTCCATCACCACATGAAATCCATTCTCCAATGCCAGTTTCGCAGGTTCAAAATGCACGCGGTTGGGTGTTACGATACTGACAAAGTCCATTCGTTCACCAGCCGGCAATAAACTTTCGGCCTCGAACATTTCCTTATAAGAACCGTATACACGTGAAGCGGGAAGATGTAATGTTTCACCGGTTTGTTTTGACTTCTGTGGGTCGCTGCTGAAAGCGCCACAGACCAGTTCTATTTCCCCATCTATCAACGCGGCAATCCTGTGTACGGCACCGATAAACGCCCCGGGTCCTCCACCGATCATTCCCATTCTTAATTTCCTCGAAATCATTTCAAACAATTGTTAGCAGGTGATTGATTATTTTTATTGACTACTAAATGAATATGGTTTTAAAAATAGTACATTTAGCTTTTACAACCATCATCATCACAAATCTAACGACATGCAAGCTGTAAATAGAAATCAACTTTTTGTTGCCAGTTGTCTCGCGTTACTTGTTACCTCTCTTTCTTTCGGAATCCGTGCCGGAATCTTAAACAGGCTGGGTGTTGAATTCGGCCTGGATAAGGAACAACTAGGCGTGATCGCCGCCACTGCTTTCTGGGGGTTCCCGCTTGCAGTTATTATTGGCGGTATGGTCGTGGATATTATCGGAATGAAAAGATTGCTGGTACTGGCTTTCGTATTTCACCTGGCCGGTATCGTGCTTACGATCTTTGCCGGCCAGTTTTCAAACCCGTTCTGGTCCCTGTTTATTTCAACCCTGCTGATCGGTATTGCCAATGGTACGGTGGAAGCGGCATGTAACCCATTGGTAACAGCTTTGTATCCCGACAACAAAACCACCAAGCTCAATCATTTCCATCTTTGGTTTCCGGGCGGCATCGTTATCGGAACCCTGATCGTTTATTTCTTCGATAAGGCGGGTATCAACTGGCAGGTACAGATGGCGATGATGATCCATCCAACACTTATTTATGGTTATATATTCTCCCGTTTGAAATTCCCGGTCACAGAGCGTGTATCGAGTGGTGTTACAACCGGTGAAATGTATAAATCCCTGGCCAATCCCCTGTTTATTTTCATGCTTATCTGCATGTTTGGCACGGCCATCACTGAGTTATTTACAGGCCAGTGGATAGATGTATTACTCAAAAACGTTTCAGACAATCCTATTTTGATCCTAACCGTATCAACAGGTGTGATGGTATTGGGTCGTGCCTTCGCAGGACCAATCGTACACCGGCTGGCACCCCAGGGCGTGTTGCTGATGTCGGCAATTATTTCCGCCATCGGTCTTTACCTGCTGGGTAATACCTCAGGCAATATGTTATTCCTGGGCGCTGTGGTGTTCGGCATCGGCGTGTGTTATTTCTGGCCCACGATGTTGGGTTTTGTTTCTGAATATTTACCCAAAACCGGCGCAGTTGGCATCAACCTGATGGGCGGTGCAGGCATGTTTGCCGTTTCGATCTACATGATGTTTATGGGCGGTTTCTACGACAGGCTTATCGCCAACAAACTTCCCGAAGGTGCCGATATAAAAGCTTACAATGCCCCGGAAGCTACCGCGGACATGCAAGCGGCGGTCGCCGAAGCCAACAAGGCTGCTGGTCCCGAGATCATCAACGCCACATTGGTGATACCTATCATACTGATCGTAGCATTTACCGGCTTGTATTTTTATATGCGTAATAAAAAGAAACCGGTATTACAGGCCGTTTAATCTTTACTCAAGAACTAATAACTTATGAAACTAACAACCCGTGTCCAGCTTTCGCTGATGATGTTCCTTGAATTTTTCATCTGGGGTGGATGGTTCGTAACCCTGGGAACTTTTCTCGGTACCAATTTAAATGCAACCGGCAACCAGATAGGCGACGTTTTCTCCGCGCAGTCCTGGGGCGCCATCATCGCACCATTTATCATAGGCCTGATCGCGGACCGTTACATCAATGCCGAACGTATCCTCGGTGTGCTCCACATCATAGGTGCCATCCTCATGTACCAGATGTATAATGCAGATAATATCGGGGTGTTCTATCCGTACGTACTGGTATATATGATACTCTATATGCCGACCATTGCACTTACCAACTCAGTATCATTTCGCCAGATGACTGATCCTGAAAAAGAATTTTCGGGCATCAGGTTATGGGGCACTATCGGATGGATCGTGGCAGGACTTATGATCAGTTATGCTTTCCATTGGGATACTGAAGAAAACACCGCCAATGGACTGCTGAGAAATACATTCCTGATGTCTTCTATCGTTTCACTCGCACTGGGCCTGTTCAGTTTTACTTTACCTAAAACACCACCAACAAAAAGCGCCAAAGAAAAGGTCAGCATCAGGGAGATCATTGGCCTGGATGCATTAAAACTTTTAAAGGATCGCAACTTCGCTATTTTCTTTATTTCTTCCATTCTCATTTGCATACCACTTGCTTTTTATTATTCAAATGCCCACCCTTTCCTGACTAATGCAGGTATGAGTAATCCGACAGGTAAGATGACTATCGGGCAAATTTCAGAAGTAGTATTCTTATTACTGCTACCCCTGTTTTTCAAGAAATTCGGTTTCAAGACCACCATACTGGTCGGCATGCTGGTCTGGGCTTTGCGTTATGTATTATTCGCATATGGCAATGCCGGTGAGCTTAGTTTTATGCTGATACTGGGTATTGCATTGCATGGTATCTGCTATGATTTCTTTTTTGTCTCTGGCTTTATCTATACGGACTCTAAAGCGGGTCCAAAATATAAAAGTGCCGCACAGGGCTTGATTACCCTGGCAACTTATGGTATCGGGATGCTGATCGGCTTTAAGATCGCCGGCTGGATCACTGATGCTTACAAGATCGCTGACAATGTATATGATTACAGGATGATCTGGCTTATCCCGGCTATCATTGCGGCAGCAGTATTTCTTTTATTCCTGGCATTATTCAGAAATGAAAAAAAACAAATTTGACAGCCGGACAGGCTTTATGATTTATCATTTGTAACTTGTAGGGAGCGATAGACATGAAATCTCATACTACCCGACGGACACTATTAAAACAGATTGCTGCAGGTTCCCTGGCAGTAGCAGGTTTACCCACGATGCAGGCATTGGCAACCGGTATAAACGATCACCAATTGAAAGGCAATATCAACCATTCTGTCTGTGCCTGGACATTTAACCACCTTTCACTGGAAGAGCTGTGTGTGGCCGTAAAATCGCTGGGCTTAAAAGCTATTGACCTTGCATCGCCAAAGGAATGGCCTGTTTTGAAGAAACACGGTATTCACTGCTCCATGTGCTATACGGCGGGTGATATTAGTCTCACTGATGGCTGGAACAACAAAACACTGCACCCTAAATTGATCAAAGAGTTTAGCGACGCCATCCCGTTGGTAGCTGTGGCAGGATATCAAAACCTGATCTGCTTTAGTGGCAATCGGCATGGCATGGACGATGAGACCGGGTTAAAAAATTGTACCGAAGGATTAAAACAGATCATGGCGCTGGCCGAAAAACACGGCGTGATCATACAGATGGAACTTTTTAACAGCAAGGTGGATCATAAAGATTATATGTGCGATAAGAGCGCATGGGGTATCGAACTTTGCAAACGTATCGGTTCGCCTAATTTTAAATTGCTGTACGATATCTATCACATGCAGATCAATGAAGGCGATGTGATCCGCACGATCCGCGATAATCATGAATATTTCGGGCATTACCATACCGCCGGCGTGCCGGGACGTAATGAAATTGATGAATCACAGGAACTGTATTATCCCGCTATCATGAAAGCGATCCTGGACACGGGTTACAAAGGATATGTAGCGCAGGAATTTATTTCTACCGGGAAAACAAATGAAGATAAACTGGCAGCCTTAAATAAGGCGGTTTTAATATGTGATGTGTAATGAGTAAGCTGCGAGCTTCAAGTGGCGAGCCCCGGGCATTTGAATAGCTTTTGTTACGGCTCACGGCTCAAAGCTCACTGCTCGAAGCTAATATAATTGTTCTCTACCCCTGGAGAACTGATTGAAAACACTAACCACCCGCGGGGGAGGGTAAAAATTAAATCATGGCAGATAATCAGTTTGACGCAATCGTAGTTGGTTCGGGCATCAGTGGCGGTTGGGCCGCGAAAGAACTAACCGAAAAAGGTCTGAAAGTGATCATGCTCGAAAGGGGCCGCAATATCGAGCACGTTAAGGACTATGTAACGGCCAATACAGAGATATGGGAATTTCCACACCGTAACAGGCGCACGCAAAAGATGATTAAGGAACATCCTGTGCTCCGAAGAGATTACCCGCTGCAGGAAGCGGTACTGGGAATGTTTGCCAACGAGCAGGAAAATCCATACACCGAGATCAAACGCTTTGACTGGTATCGTGGTTATCATGTGGGTGGACGTTCCCTGCTTTGGGGTCGCCATAGTTACAGGTGGAATAAATGGGATTTTGAAGCCAATGCCAAAGAAGGCATAGCGGTCGACTGGCCTATCAGGTACGATGACCTGGCTCCCTGGTATAGTTATGTTGAAAAATTTGCGGGCATACAGGGTAGTAAAGAAGGGCTTGATGTGTTACCTGATGGTGAGTTTATGCCACCGATCGATCTGAATATTGTAGAAAAAGATGTAGCGAATCGTATCCGCGCTCATTATAAAAACAAGCGGCATATGTTTGTTGGCCGTACCGCCAACATCACACAAGATCACCAGGACCGTGTCGCTTGTCAATACCGCAACCGTTGCTGGCGGGGATGCCCGTTTGGTGCGTATTTTAGTACGCAGTCCTCTACGCTTCCCGCGGCGATGAAGACCGGTAACCTCACCCTCCGGCCATTCTCCATCGTATCAAAGATCCTGTATGATAAGGATAAGAAAAGAGCAACCGGTGTGGAAGTGGTGGATGCGCAAACAAATAAAACGATCGAGTACAAGGCCAAGATCATCTTTGTTTGCGCCTCAGCATTTAATTCAACCTGGGTTCTGATGAACTCCGCTACCGATATCTGGCCCGATGGCCTCGGCAGCAGCAGCGGTGAACTGGGACATAATGTAATGGATCACC
>JAEYOL010000270.1 GCA_023411775.1 Bacteroidota bacterium
AAACCAGGGGAACTGATGTGTTTCGCATCCTGGAACTCATCAGGGAAATTCCCGGCAAACTTTACAGCGGGGCTATCGTCAACTATCCTCATAATCACTTGCAGGGGAAACCTGAACTCATGCGTAAAGTGATGACCAGCCTGCGTAATCTGCTCGATTTATTGAAAGTGAATAAGGACTTTAGCAAAACAGACGATGAGATAAGGTCGTATGACATCGCACACCATGCTGGCCTCACAATAAAACAAGAATATGAGCTGCTGGGATTGTTTGATGAGCGCCAGCGCCAGGAATACCTGAAGCGATACCTGGCCAAAGTAATTCCCACTGTTGCGGCCATGGAGCAGTTAAAGGAAAAGATCAAGCTAAACGGGCATTTCAAGGATCTCCCCGGACTGGAGTTTTAGGAGCTAGTCGGTAGTCTATGGTCTTTAGTCTGGAGTCCATTCATAGTCAAATTTAGCTACCGACTTCAGACTCCCGACTCCCGACTACAATTCCCACTGTTCCATCAAAGAGTTATCTTGCGTGCATGACAACTCTCTGCTTCGACTTTGGAAACACAAGGCGGAAATGTGCCGTGTTTAAAAATGCGGGTATTGAAAAGGTAATTGTGTTGAAAGATGATTCTAATGAAACGATCAAGTCACTGATCAATGATTATAAGCCACAGCGTTCGATCCTTTCTTCAGTTATCGAACATAATCCTGCTATGGAAGAGGTGCTGACAGCACATACGCGTTTTCACAAGCTGAGTCATCTTACCAAACTTGCATTTACATCACCGGTAGGCAAGCCAGAAACCATCGGTGCCGACCGGTTGGCTCTTGCAGCAGCGGCTGTTCATTTTTATCCCCGCATGAATAACCTGGTGATAGGATTGGGAACATGTATTACGTATAATTTCATTAATAAATTTCATGAGTTCCTGGGTGGGGCGATATCACCCGGGATGGAAATGCGACTAAAAGCGATGAGTCATTTCACGGCCAAGCTGCCGCTGGTTGAAGCCGATGCTAATGTGCCATTGATTGGATATGATACAAAGACCAATTTGCAAACCGGCGCCGTTCTGGGAATGGTGTATGAGATCGATGGATTTATCGAAGAATATGCTTCGAAGTTCTCGAACTTTAACGTGCTGTTAACCGGGGGGGATATAGTGCATTTGGGTTCGCACCTTAAAAACAAGATATTTGCAGACCCTGATTTAATATTTAAGGGTCTTTATGCTATCAGCGAACATAATAACTACTAAGAAAACCAATCTGTTGCGAATACTGCGATTCCTGTTTTGCGCTATACTAATTGCCAGCATTCAGCTCATTTCAATACCTGGCCGGGCCCAGGACAACTCACCTTACAGCCGCTATGGTTTGGGTGATTTGGTCCCTTCTACCAACGTCAACGGACGAGGAATGGGTGGTATTTCAGCTGGTTATTCTGATATCCTTTCTATCAATTTCAACAACCCGGCTTCTTATGGTTCGTTTCAGACCCTGAAGGAACAATCAGCAAAAAAAATCGCCCGCGGCCGCGCTATTTTGGATATCGGTTTGAACTTCGAGAACCGCAGCCTGGTGGAGCCTAATAACACAGAAAAGTTCACCGCCAATAATGCTTTGTTTTCTCACGTGCAGGTGGGTGTTCCGATTCGCCCTAACCTGGGCCTGAGTTTTGGACTACGCCCCCTGACCCGTATCAGTTATAAGATGAATACGGTCCAGGGCATATTCGATCCAAATAGCGGAAACTATATCGATACCGCTGTTACCCTGAATGAAGGTGATGGCGGATCGTATCTTGCATCGCTGGGGCTTGGACAAAGAATTCTTTTCAGTCGTACCAAGGTCCATTCTTTGAGTTTTGGTATCAATGGCGGTTATATGTTTGGTAAGCAGGATTACAGCGTACGCCGTTCTTTATTTAATGATACGGTTTCATATACCAGCGGTAATTTCCAGACAAAAACCAGTTATGGCAACCTGTATTTTAATGCCGGTATGCAGTACCAGGTGGAAGTGAATAAGAACATGGTTCTGTCGCTTGGCGCATATGGTAACTGGGAACAGAAGATGAAAGGTACACGTGATATTATCAGGGAGACTTACTATTATGACGAATCGATCGGCAATATCAGGATCGATAGTGTATTGGATCAGAAAGATATTAAAGGAACTATTATTTATCCTTCATCTTATACGGCAGGATTTGTACTTGAGAAGTTTGTAACAACACAGGAGGCCGGATGGTTGATCGGTGTGGATTATAGTCAGTCTAAGTGGAGTGATTATCGTTCTTACGGGCAGGCCGACCCCACCAGCAGGGATAAATGGGAGCTGAGAGCAGGTGTACAATTGAGACCCGTTCCGAAATTGAATTATTTCAGCAATGTAACATACAGGGCCGGCGCATTTTTTGGTCCCGATTATATTCATATCAATCAGAAGCTGCCAGTATTTGGCGCAACTTTTGGCCTGGGCCTGCCACTTCGTAACTTTAGCAGGCAAAGCGAGCAGTACACATTGATC
>JAEYOL010000007.1 GCA_023411775.1 Bacteroidota bacterium
GGATACTTCCTGGGCTGATGTTGTAAATGCCTGCATGCGCTATCCAATGTTTTCCGAAAGGCAGGTTGTATTATTAAAGGAAGCACAACATCTGAAGGATATCGACAAACTCGAAGCTTATATCGAAAAGCCCCTTCCTACCACCATCTTTGTGGTGGCATATAAGGATAAAAAAGTTGACGGACGTTCTAAACTAGCCAGGCTGCTCAAGCAAAAAGCAGTCATGGTGACTACCAGGAAAATGTACGATAACCAGATCCATCAGTGGACACAGGAACTGGTGCAGTCGAAACAGCTTTCTATTTCACCCAAAGGTTTGGCATTACTGGTAGACCATATTGGCAACGACCTTACCCGGATAGATAATGAAATAGAGAAGATCTCGGTTAACCTGGGGAAGCGTAAAACGATCACCGAGGAGGATATCGAAGAGTTCGTAGGTGTAAGTAAGGAATACAACGTATTTGAATTGCAGGCAGCCCTTGCCAGGAAAGACCTTGCCGGAAGCATACGCATCATACAGTATTTCGAATCAAACCCTAAGGCAGGACCCATCCAATTGATACTTCCTTCCCTTTATTCATTTTTCAGTAAAGTGTTTATGGTATTTGGCGCAGGCACGAAGGACGAAAAAGGCATTGCTGCTGCCATCGGGGTTCACTCATTTTTTGCAAAGGACTATTTGCATGCCGCGAAAGTTTACGATTACCAGGGCATTGAAAGGGCATTGTTATTGCTTCACCAATACAATCTTAAAAGTGTAGGCGTTAATAGCGCCGGCGCCGGGGATGCTTCCTTAATGAAAGAGATGGTTTGCAAAATGATGGCTTAAGTTTTTGAAAAGAATATCTTTTCTTTACACAACGAAGAAGCCGGAAAATGCATCTGGCTAAAAATAAAAACACAACTAATGAAAAAATTATTGGGATTATTACTTGCCGGGGGAATGCTGGCCTTTACCAGTTGCGAGACTACCCGCGAAATTACTTTAAATGAAAACGGAAGTGGCAGTCTGATGACTACCACCGATATGAGTGGGCTGATCGGGATTGCCAAGATGTCGGGACAGGACATGAGTAAGTCTGAAAAAGCCCTGGATACCACAATCAACCTTGATAAAATGGTAGACAGTTTACCCGAACTAAGCTCCGAAGAAAAGGAACTGGTTAAGAAAGGTGTGCTGGGACTGGTGATGAATCTCGACGAAGAGAAACTGGTTACCAAGCTGCAGTTCCCTTTCGAGAACTCTGCACAGATTAAAAAGCTTGACGAGGTGTCTGATAAGATCATGAAAAAAGCCATGCAAAAAGAAGCTGCAAGTGGAAAGGATGGTGCATCAGCCATCCCGGACGACCAGATGCCCAAGGCTACTATCGATGATTATTTTACGATGACTTATGGTAAAGGAGTGATCGAAAAAAAACATATCCCTGAGAAGTATGCGAAAGTGGGTGAGGACCAGGGTATGCAGGCGTTGAAAGAAGTGTCGGGCCAGGGAATGCCTTTTAATACTACGCTGATATATAACCTTCCCAAACCGGCAAAGAAAGTGGAAGGAAAAAACGCAAAGCTTTCTGAAGACAGGAAAAAGGTTACTATCGCAACTTCGATAGATGATTTTTTCGACGACGTAACCAAGCTCGAATTCAGGATTGAATATTAATTTTTTTTGAAAATGGAATTAGGAATTTGTTCCCCAATTACAAATTCCTAATTCCTCATAACACCGCCAGACTATCGATCCTATCCTGGTCTATCTGCTTAACCAGTTCATCCAGCGAAGCGAATTTCACCTCCTCCCTTAGGTATTTTTTTACGTAAACCCTTAAAGTTTTTCCATAGATCTCCTGGTTAAAATCAAACAGGTTTACTTCAACCACACGTTTTTTTCCATCTACCGTGGGGCGAAAGCCAATGCTCATCATACCTTTTAAACGTGATGTAAGATCTTGTTTTACCTCGTTTATAACTTCCGCATAAACGGCATAGATCCCGTTTCCGGGGATGATCTTTTCTTCGTCTTCAATTTTTAGATTGGCGGTAGGATAGCCAAGTTTTCGGCCGAGCTTATCACCATGTACCACGATGCCACTGAAAAAGAACTCATAGCCCAGAAGCTTATCGGCTTTTTCGATCTGGCCATGTAATAATGCTTCCCGGATGGCGGTAGAGCTGATGGAAATTTCATCGAGAACGTGTTTGGGTATTTCTTTGAGGCGATAATTAAATACGGGTGCCAGCTTTTCCAGCAACAAATAATCGCCTTTTCTTTCCCTGCCAAACCGGTGATCATAGCCGATGATGATCGTATGGGGATGAAATTTGCTAACCAGGAAATGTTCAATATAACTTTCAGCCTCCTGGTTGGCAAAAGCGTCGGTAAAGGGGATAACTACGAGGTGGTCAATACCCAGCCCGTCAAGGAGCTCAATCTTTTCCTCCAGGGTATTGATAAGGCGTACACCCAGGATAGCGGAAGACACCACCTTGCGGGGATGTGGGTGAAAAGTAATGATGACCGTTTCTCCCTTATGGGTCCGGGCTTCTTCTTTCAGTTTATCGATGATCTGCCGGTGACCCATATGTACACCGTCGAAGGTGCCAATGGTGATCACGGCGTTGCCAAATTCCGGCAGGTTTTCAGTACCATGGTAGACTTTCATAAAGTGCTGCAAAACTATTGAAAAACTGCAATGGGTGGCTACCGGCTGTATATTGTATGTCAATAGGGAAGGCGAGTTAGAGACCATTAGCCCGGTTGTGACTGGATATCTGTAACCTGTACGCCTGTTTCGGACAGGCCCTTAAAACTGCAGTTCCGTGTTTGAATTACCTGTAGTTTTGCGGCTCAATTGGCGATATGAGTTTATATGAAAAAAGGGGAGTATCAGCCCAGAAAGAAGAGGTGCACGCAGCGACTAAAAAGCTGGACCAGGGCTTGTTTCCAAAGGCATTTTGTAAGGTGTATCCGGATGTGCTTTGCGGCGACCGTGACTGGGTAAACGTGATGCATGCCGATGGTGCGGGTACAAAGAGCATACTGGCTTACCTGTACTGGAAGGAAACCGGCGATGTATCTGTTTGGAAGGGGATAGCCCAGGATGCCATTGTCATGAACCTGGACGACCTGCTTTGCGTAGGCATCTACAATAACCTGCTTTTTTCATCTACGATCGACAGGAATAAGAAAAATATTCCTGCAGAAGTATTGGAGGCGGTGATCAACGGTACGCAGGAATTTTTTGACACCATGAAAAATTTCGGCGTCAATATATACTTCATGGGCGGCGAAACCGCTGATGTAGGTGATGTGGTAAGAACGATGGCCGTGAATGGCACCATGACAGCCCGCTGGCCAAGGAAACAGATCATCAGCAATGAAAAAATAAAAGCCGGTGACGTGATCGTTGGTCTCGCCGCTTATGGCCACGCGAGTTATGAAACCTCTTACAATAGCGGCCTGGCAAGTAATGGCCTCACCAGTGCAAGACATGATGTATTAAGTAAATTTTATCGTGATAAATTTCCCGAGACTTTCGATGGCGCACTGAATGATGATGTAGTTTATATCGGGCCACACCGGATGACCGAGAAGGTAGAAGTTGATGGGGAGCAGATCGAAATAGGCAAATTGTTGCTTTCTCCCACCCGCACCTTTGCTCCCGTTATGAAAGTGTTATTGCAGGAATGTTTTGAAGAGATTCATGGCCTGATCCATTGCAGTGGCGGTGGTCAGACCAAATGTTTAAAATATGTACCCGACAACGTAAGGATCGTAAAGGATAATTTGTTTGAACCTCCTGTAATTTTCCAGTTGATCCAAAAGGCAAGTGGTGCCGATGACCGCGAGATGTACCAGGTCTTTAATATGGGCACCAGGCTTGAGATCTATACTAATGAAAAGGATGCAGAGAGGTTTATCCGGGTTGCCAAAGGATTTGACGTTGATGCCAGAGTCATCGGCAGGGTAGAAGAAGCAGCGCGTAAGGAACTTGTGATCGGGAATGAAGAGTCAGGATCGGGTACACTAGTATATTAAAGGTTAGCTTTGCATCTGTATCCAAATCTTATTGTGACATGCGAAAGGGATTTATACTCACTAGCATTATAGTTCTTCTTGGTACCGGCCTGTTGGGTTACTTCATAAACCCCTGGTGGTTTATAGCCACGGGCCTTGTTTTTTTCCTCTTTGTGATGGGTATCGGTGATATGATTCAAACCCGGCATGCCATCATGCGTACATACCCTGTTTTTGGGAGAATGCGTTACTGGATGGAGGCTCTTCGGCCAAAGATGTACCAGTATTTTGTGGAATCCGACATTGACGGCCGCCCTATCAACCGGATCGACCGTTCGACTATTTACCAAAGGGCCAAACAGGAACTGGATACCATGCCCTTCGGCACCCAGTTAAATGTATATGAAGAAGGATATGAGTGGATGAGTCATTCCATTGCTCCGAAAGATTATCTCAAGTTGGATCATAAGCCACGCGTAAGAATTGGCAACAAAGATTGCAGTCAGCCTTATTCTGCAAGCATATTCAATGTATCGGCCATGAGTTTTGGCTCGCTGAGTGGCAATGCCATTGAAGCATTGAATGCCGGTGCAGCGATCGGTGGGTTTGCTCACAACACCGGTGAGGGTGGTATCAGCGCACACCATATAAAACACGGAGGGGACCTGATATGGCAGGTCGGTACGGGATATTTTGGCTGCCGCGATGAGCATGGAAATTTTTCGCCCACAGGGTTTGCAAAAACATCTTCACTTCCTGTGGTAAAAATGATCGAGTTGAAATTATCACAGGGTGCTAAACCTGGTCATGGGGGCATCCTGCCTGCTAAGAAGAATACGCCTGAGATTGCAGCCATACGACATGTTGTGCCTTATACAACGGTTTATTCACCGCCATTTCACAGCGCTTTTGAAGGACCGCGGGGCTTGATATTATTTATCCAGCAACTGCGTGAGCTATCAGGAGGCAAGCCCGTTGGTTTCAAACTTTGTATTGGCCGTAAAAGTGAGTTCATCGCTATCTGTAAAGCCATGGTGGAGCTTGATCTCTATCCTGATTTTATAACGGTAGATGGTGCAGAGGGTGGCACGGGTGCGGCGCCACAGGAGTTTTCAAATCATGTAGGCGTGCCTATGCTGGATGGGCTTGCGTTTGTACACAATATGCTGCGGGGCTTCAATATTCGCCAGCATATCAGGATCATTGCTTCAGGTAAAATATTAACGGGGTTTCACCTGGTGAGAGCCATTGCGCTCGGCGCTGATTGTTGCTTTAGCGCACGCGCTATGATGATGGCCGTAGGCTGTATCCAGGCACTGCAATGCAATACCAATAAATGTCCAACAGGAGTAGCCACCCAGGATCCGCAATTGACGGTGGGACTGGTTGTGAGTGATAAAAAGAAAAGAGTGGCCAACTATCATGAAGACACGGTTGGAAGTTTTGTAGAACTGATGGGCGCCGCCGGTATAGAAAATCCTGGTGAACTTACCCGATCACATATTTATCGAAGGGTTTTTATGAATGAGGTCAGAACTTTCGAAGATATCTTTCCATCCCTTGAACCTGGTTGTATGCTGACCGGCAACATACCCGAAAAATATAAACAGGATTTTGAACAGGCTAATCCCGATAAGTGGTATTGAACATGTTTGGACATTAAATAAAAATGAAAACAAAAAAAACCATTTCAACAATTTGAAATGGTCTTTTGTATAGTGTTTTTCAACTTATATATCTGAACAATCTTTATTTCTTTACAAACTCAACCCGCCGGTTTCTCGCTTTGTTTTCAGGATTGTTATTTTCGACAATTGGTTTAGTGGCGCCAAAACCTTTGGTAGAAAGCCGTTCTGAACTGATACCCATATTTGTGAGTTGTTTCTTTACAGCGTCGGCCCGGTCCTGTGAAAGTTTGTTGTTGAGTTCAGCCGAACCATCACTGTCGGTATGTCCGCCGATCTCAAATTTTAAATCAGGGTTTTCTTTCAGCATTTTGGCAATTTCGTTCAGCGTCCCCATAGATTCAGGCCGGATAGTAGACTTGTTGATGTCGAATTGAATACCATAGGCAATAAATTTTCCATCGGTTATTACTTTATTGTAGGCATCGGCACCACCGGCGGCGATCCTGATATTCCTGATAAGGATGGGGTTAGTGTCGTTGTTAAATTCGAAGGTCACCATCCCCGCACCCGGCTCAATCCTGTTTACCACAGCAATACGGTGCTGATCGAAATAAAGCTTGCCGATATTCTTATTGACATATAGCGCTACTTTTCGCCAGTTGTCCTTTGTCTCATTGACCGCTTCGGGAGCAAAGTAACGGTGTCCGCCGACAGAGTTGCCATCTTCCAGGTTAACGGTGAAGTCGACACCGGGTTGCGATGAAGAAATCCCATTGAGGCGGATAAAATAATTGCTGTTCCCGCTCCATTTCTGACTCGCGTACTCGGGTTTGCGGAAATACATCTCAATACTCTCATGTGGTTCGCCGTTGATGAGCACATCAAATTCGAGGGTAAACTGTTCGGGGAGATAATTATTTGTCTTCATCGCGGGTATCATACTCAGTTCTGCGGCTTTTGGTATGAAAAGCACTTTTTGTCCCTGGTAGTTCTGGATCTCAACGTTTCCATCATTGATCAGGACACGCCCGGGGATTTCTGCGTCTTTCTCCCCGGCCATATCGTAGTAGAAGATAATCTTATCGCCAGGTACAAAATCATAATTGGCATAAGATAGCATACTTCCCTGCTGGGAGGGTTTGGAACTTTCGCCCGATTTTAGGGTTTCTTCCGGATTATAGCTTCCATTATCTTCTGTTGTATTCTTATTTTCCTTTTTGCTTTTACCCGCTTCGTCCATTGTTTTATCCGTTACTTCTTCAGTTTTGTTCAACACTTTGTTTTCGGCGGTCTGGGCAGCCCGATCCCTGATTTTTTTCAGTATCTGCGCTTCTGCGCCGTTGCGTTGAAACAGGAAGGCAGTGAGAAGGAAAATAAAATAGATCAGCAATTTCATGGTAATATAGTTTGATATGGGAACAAACTTATTACCTGGAAGCAGGGGAGACTATATAACAAAAGTTATAGTCGATGTCGGTTTATCCAATTCTTTGGGATTTGTCGTTGTCATCTATCATGCTAGCGGCCGCTGCCCAGCAATTTGTTGATCGCTTCTGTGCGATTCTGCACGTGAAGCTTTTCATAGATCTTATGTATGTGTTGTCTTACTGTTCCGGTCGTAATGCCCAGCTTAACCGCGATTTCCTTGTACAGGTAGCCTTTTGAAAGCAATTGCAGGATCTCCGTTTCTCTAGGTGAAAGCGGGTTATCGGTAAGCGTTTCCTTTTTCTGAAACCTGGATACAACTTTTCGTGCGATGGCCGCGCTCATCGGAGAACCACCTTCGTATAATTCGTGTAATGCCTCAACGATCTTTGAAGGTGAAGTAGTCTTAAGTAAGTAACCCGAAGCACCAGCTTCAAGTGCCTCAAATACCTGGCTACTGTCTTCGTTGATGGTAAACATGATGAATTGTGTATCCCTGCACACCGGTTTCAATTCACGGATTCCCCGGATGCCGTCCATACCAGTGAGGTTAATATCCATGATTACAATATCGGGTTGAAGTGGGGGTATGCCGGCTACTGCCTCTTCTGCACTAGTAAAAGATTGAAGCCATAGGAATCCCGGTGTATTAGCCAGCAAACTCTCCAGCCCCTGTCTTACTTCTGCAATATCCTCTACAATACAAATTGAAATGGATCTTACCATATTACAAATATCCCTTTTTATATATGCCCGACTATATAACTTTTGTCAGGTATCCAGCGGCAATGCAAGCCTGATCAGGGTACCCGGCTCCGTAGAGGAATAGCTAAAACTTCCTCCTGATTGCCGCATTCGGGCTTCCATATTTTTTAGTCCGTTGCCCCATGCATTATCAACAACGGAAATACCTTTTCCATCGTCGGCGATATTAATTTCAAGCGAATCGGCGACAGTAATATCCATTTTGACTTTTGTTGCGTTCGCATGTTTGATCACATTATGCAAGGCTTCTCTGGTTGCCAGGTAAATATTTCTTCGTTGTTCTCCCCGGACGGCGATATCCGGTATCTCATCGGGTACATTTATTTCATAGTTGATATCATTTTGCGAAAGCATGGAGCCACCCTGGTGTCGAATATATGCGACAAGCGTGTCGAGCGTATCATTTTCATAATTCATTGCCCACACGATATCCCGCATCTGCGACACCAGCGTCGCCGAAGTCTCACAGATTTTATCCAACTGGCTGTCGTCTGCTTTTCCAGATGCTTTGAGGGAGCTGGCCTGGTAAAGAATCGTGGTTAAACCTGCGCCCAGGTCGTCATGCATTTCCCTGGCGATTCTTTGTCGCTCCTGTTCCCTGGCTTCCATGGCAGCTTTGAATGTTTCAAGTTCTTTTTCTTTTTGCAGGGTGAGAATTTCCTGGGAGAGTAATTTTTTTCTAGAGCGGTTAGATATATAAGTAGCAATGGAAATGGCGGAAACGATCAGTAAACTTCCCAGGGCGATAAGAAGCCAGTTATTTCGCGACCGTATTTTGTCCTGGTGCTGTCGGATCTCCAGTTGTTGCGCTGTGATTGAACGGTCTTTTAATGCAGTCTGGTATTTCATTTCCAGGTCCGCTACATATTTTTTTGTATTGATGCCTGCCAGCGAATCCTGGAGGTTTGTATAAATCTCGAGGTAGTGATATGCCGAGTCGAACTGCTTTAATTCGGATTTAATATCTGCTAATAGTTTAACCTGGCGGGTATATGCGGCAAAATAATCATTGGCCTTATTGATGTCCAGGCTTTGCAGGGCATATTCATTGGCTTTTTTCAGTCTCCCCATTTTCAGGCTGGCCATCGCCAGGCCTCCCAATGACACTGCCTGTCCTGAAGGATAATCCATGCTTTGCGCTATTTCCAGTGAATGAGTGAAGTTTTGCAGAGAAGCCGGATAGTCCTTTTTGTGGGCATAAATATTTCCCAGGGTAAGATGAGCTACCTGCTGGTAATAAAGATTACCGATTTTTCTAGCCAGGTTAAGTGCCTCCATGGAATAGACCAGCGAAGAATCATAGTTGTTCATGGATCCAAAAGTTCCTGCCGCGTTCAACAACACGGAAGTTATACTTGCGGTATCTTTTCGCTGGCGGCTCAGGTGAAGTGACATATGATGGTACATCAATGACTTGTCATACTGCTTCAGGTTGTCCAGAATAATACCGATGTTTTGATAAATAATATTCAGATACCGGTCGTCATGCAATGCTTCGAATAGGCGCGCAGATTGCAGATAATAGTGATAGGCGGAATCATATTGACCGCGATGGTTAAAAACGCTGGCAATATTGTTAAGCGTTTTCGCAATATCCAGTTGATGGTTCTTCCCGGTAGCCAGGGTCAGTAAGGATCTGTTGAGGGCCATCGATTCATCGAATTTGCCCTGCATATTCAGCACAACGGAGTTATTTCTTGCGAAATGAGAAATACCCGGATAGTAATCGAGTTTTTTACTTAGGTCTCCCCCCAGTTTATAATACCTGACAGCACTGTCGAGTTGAACCGCTTCAAATGCCAGCGCATAGTCGTAATAGGCTTTTATCAGAAGGGTGTCCTCTTTTGCCGTGGCGATGCGTTGTAAATAATTCTCGGCATTGGGTGGTTGCTGACTATACCCGGTTTGGAAAAGTAATAATAGAATCCAGCAGGAAAAGCAGGTACGAAAAATCGATTTCATATTGGCGTGTGGAGGCTTTACTTCAACAGGTTGGTAAGATAACAAAAAAACAACCATTTTGAATCCAACTCAACTCACTACGACAGCCAGTTTTTAGAGGTAAAAGTCTTTTTCTACCATAGTTTCCTTTATTTTGCAGCAAAAGAGCGGAATAATGTCGGAACCCATCATAGAAATCAGTCATGCCAATATCTACCAGGGAAATAACCTGATACTCCAGGATGTAAACCTGACCGTGAACAAGGGAGAATTTGTATACCTGGTTGGAAAGACAGGTACGGGTAAATCAAGCCTGCTCAAAACCCTATACGGCGAATTGACACTTACTGAGGGTGAGGCTACGGTGGCCGGCTTTAGTTTGCGTAACCTGCATTGGAAAAAAGTTCCTTACCTGCGGCGCACCCTCGGTGTCGTTTTCCAGGATTTCCAACTGCTCACCGACCGAAATGTCAATAATAATCTCAAGTTTGTCCTGAGAGCTACGGGCTGGACTGATGAAAAACTCATGGATGACAAAATTATGGACGTATTGGAGAAAGTGGGTTTGAAAGCAAAAGGCTTTAAAATGCCATTTGAATTAAGTGGTGGCGAGCAACAAAGAGTAGACATCGCACGGGCGTTGCTAAATTCACCTAAACTGATCCTGGCCGACGAGCCTACCGGTAATCTTGATCCGGAAACCTCCGATGAAATAATGAATCTTTTATTTCATATCTCACGCGACTTTAATACAACGATTCTCATGGCTACGCATGATTATATTGTGGTGCAGAAATTTCCGGCGCGAACTATTAAGACCGAACGTGGCCGCGTGATCGACAATGCTACCATAACCATTGAATAAGCTGGTGGGTATTTCTTTCATTGTCGTAAGTGGTGCCGAGTAACTGGCGGCGCAGTACTTTTTCTTCCCTGGTAAATGGCTGGTGGTAAAGTTGCAGGATGATCGAAGCAAATGCATTCGCATTGGTACCGATATGGCAGGCTTCTTCCAGCCCGGTGCCGTCAACCATAGGTTTGTTCACCACGCAATGTCTGCCTTCATAAAGCGCATGTAATAATTTCAGCCGGATACCTGTGATGTTTTTATTAAAGCAGGGGAGTACATTCACCTGGGCTTTTTTTATCAGGTCGCTCATTTCCGTTTCGCCGGGATCAGCTACCAGGCAGGTATGCTGGCAAAGACCAGCGAGTTTTTGCAATCGTTTCGAAGGTTTTTTCCCGGCAATGACAAACGGTACCCTTGCCTTTGTAAATACTTTACACAATAGCCAGAGTGCAGCTTCCTCATTTTCCGGAACAGAAAGATTACCGTGGTAAAGACAGAGATGACCCTGGTCTTCCTGCCCGGTCACTTTTTGCCAGGAAGGAAAGATGGGTAAAAACCTTGCCCCTTCCAGCTTATACTCATTTCTAAAGATTTCGGTATCTGTTTCAGATATGCAGGCATAAATGCAGTCGCCCGGGAGATCGGTACTATATTTTTTCAACAGCCGGCTTTCGTTGTGAAAATAAAGCTTGTTGATAATACCGGATTCGGCCCTGGCCAGTTCGCGGTAATAAATGCTTTCTTCATTATGCATACGCACGACAACCTTTCGGTTGCTGCGGTCGATCTGGTTTAGTATCCCTGTGCAGTGTATACCCTCCAGCAGGATGGGGTGGCGGTCCTCATTTAGTCGTTGTACCAGTTTTTCATTGATACGTGAAGCCACTATGTAAGGCGTCTTTAACGAAAAACAGTCCTTCATTTTTTGACGTTCGTAAACGCTAATGGATTCGCAAAACTGGTTCAACTCATTAGGTGTCCCGCGTTCGTTATAGCTGAAATAGTGCAGGTGAATACGAATGCCTGCCTGGTGAAACATCCGGATACGATTCATCATATCGATTGCGCCACCGTAGTCGGCTGGCCATGGTACATCAAGACAAACGATATGTAAATAACGGATCACGTGGTAAATATGGTTTGATAAAAATCAAGAAGTTTAATTTCTTCCTGCTGCCAGTTCATGCGCTCCCGCTGGAGCAGGCAGTTATTTTGAAGTGTCTGATACAAAACATCATTTTCCAACAATAGGTTCAATTGTGCAGCAATATTTTTACTGCTGAGATCTTCTATCAAAACAGCAACGGGCATGTTTTTGTTTAATTCCCGGTAAACGGGGTAGTCAACACCCAGTTGGGGTACACCGGCATGTATATAGTCAAAAAAGCGGTTAGCCAGGGAAAAATAATTACTCAAACCTGTATTTTCAAACAAAGTGATGCCCACCCAGGCTTTATTCGCATATTCGGTCAGGTCTTCGGGTTGGATACGTCCCAGGAAGATGACTTTATTTTCCAATGCGTGTTGTTTTACCAGTTGTCTGGCCTGCATCATGAAATTGCCATCACCCGCGATCAATAACCTGGCGTTTACTTCTTTCATAGCAGGGATCAATGTTTCAAAACTACGTCCCTCGTTTACCGCGCCCTGGTAGTAAATATATTTTTCCGGTTTTTCGGGTATGGTGATGGGTTTAAATACCGGCGCGTTGCGAATAACAATATAATCGCGATTATACATTTTTTTAAACTCATCCGCTATGGGCTGGTTGACCGTATAGCCAAGTCGGAAATGGGGTGCGGTTTTTCTTTCAATCCATTTCCAAATTTTGTATACCCTGGGTCGCTGCACGATCTCCTTCATTTCGCAAAAAAGTTCATGTGCATCGTACACCCGTTTTATTCTTTTAATTTTTGAAACCAAGAGGCAGGGAAGGATCGTATCGAGATCGATAGCGCAGACCAGGTCCATTGGTTTAAAAAGAAGGTAGAAAAACAGGCGGGTATTGTATTCCGCGTAAAATAGTTTTCCTTTTGAAAAAAAACAGCCCAGTCTTTTTTGTGAAAAAGGCATTTTGCGGAGCGGGATGGAGCCGGGCATCCTGCGGCCGACCAGGGTGACTGCATAGCCGGCATGTGCCAGTGAAGTGCAAATGCGGATCATTCGCTGGTCGTAAGAAAGATCGTTGGTGACAGTAAATACAAGCCTTTTGGATTTGCCTGGCGGCCTCATAGGGGTCAAATATACTTTTCTTCAGGTGAGAATGGCGTGCAAAGTCTCCGCTATCCTGAGAAATGGACACGGAGGGCACAGAGATTTGCACGAAGGAGACTATTCCATCAAATGCCGTACACTTGTGTTCCTGCGTGACCATAAAAAGGGAAACCACGGCTTACATAGAGATAATTTCTCTATCCACCGTGGTTTCAGTTTTTCCTATTATTCTAACTTAACTCCGTTTCCTTACTGTCCCATATTCATACCTTCATTCATACCTGCGCCCTGCTCGGCTCTCAGGTTTTTCCTTTTGAACAGGTTGGGATCTATTTTACCAAAACGCCAGCTGAAATTAATACGCAGGATCTGCGGATCCCTGCGACGGAATGCATCCTGTATGATGAATGATGATTCAGAATGTATATCCGATACCCTGGTGCGGAAGATATCGTTGATATTTGCGGAAATGGATGCTGCACGGTTCTTCAGGAATTCATAACGAACCGCGATATCAACACCATAGTTTGGTCTCACATACCCCTGCGATGCAGATGCTGGTCCGCCAAACATGCCGCCGCCCATACCTCGACCACCGCCGCCCCTGCCACCAGGAGGCAATATTGTTTTAGACTGGTAATCGCCCGACAACTGGATGGTAAAATTCTTTGGCAGCTTAAATGTGTTATTGACTTTTACAAAATAGCTCGTCAGTTTGGGCTGATCTGGCTCGCCTGGCAGGTCGATCTCAACATCGGATGTGTAGAGGTTAAAGTTCGGTGTGAACTCCCACCATTTCGTAAAATTATTTCTCGAAGTCAGTTCGATACCCGTTACATAACTTGCATTCGCATTTATAAAGGTGCTTAACGCAATGGTTTCACCACCGGCACCGGTACCTTTTTCCTGGAAGCGGGTGATCAGATCGGTGGTGTGTTTGTAATAAATTGACGCGAGGAAATTGCCACGGTTCTTAAATGATTTTTCATAAGAAAGCTCGAACGAGTTGGTAAACTCAGGTCTTAAACCCGGGTTTCCTTTACTGGGGTTGAGCCTGTCTGATGAATCCGTGATCGGGGTTAGCTGCCAAAAATTAGGACGATTGATACGACGGCTATAGTTCAGCTGCAGGCTTTGTGATTCGCTGAGCTGCTGCGACACAAATACACTGGGGAATAAGCTCACGGGGAACTTGATGTTAAACGTTTCTCCCGTAGAGGTCAGTTCACCTTCATAGTTCGAACTTTCAGCACGAAGTCCCAATTGGTAACCGAATTTACCGGTCTGACGTGAGTAGGCCGCATAAGCCGCATAAACCTGGTCGTTGCTTTTGTAATTTGTTTGCGAAGAAGGCTGGAGCAGCCAGAATCCATCGTCATCTACATAAAACGCCCCGGCACTTTCACTTGTCCGTAACTGTGCCCTTAATCCCATTTCAATCTTTGATTTTTCGTCAATAGGATTTACAAAGTCGGTTTGCATCACGAGGTTGGAGTTGTTGCCCCTGATCAGTTGTTGCTGACGATAGGTACCCAGCAGGTCGTGTTGCGGAACATTGAATGTATCCGTTACGATAAAGCTGTTGTTCCGGTTCCTGCTTTTATTGAAGGTTGCGTCAGCCGTCCATTCACGACCTGGTTTTGGAAACAGGTGTTTGAAACTTAGCATAGCTCCAAGGTTGCGGAAGTTTCCGTTTACGTCGGAATTGCGGTTGTAAAAAGAAGAGGTTTTCCCGGATGTAAATAGTGTATCTATATAAATATCGCTCTCTGTACCAGGTTTGAAACTTCCCCTCGCCATGTTGGCGCTGAGGGAAAGGGTGTTTCTGTTGCTGATAAAATAGTCAACACCGGCGCGGGCAAAACCAAATTGACCTTCCATCACCGAGTGATCATATTGAGAGATATAGGTATCAGGGTTGTCAAACAGGTTGGTACGTGTGGTCGTGCCATCGCTGATCGATTTGCGCTGGTTGAACATACCACTTGCAAAGACATTTAATTTTTTCTGGCGCAGGTTGATATCGCCACCAAATCCAACACGGGCGCGTGAGTCAATATTGGCTCTTACGCTACCGTTATATCCAACCTTTTTTTCTTTCTTCAATACTACGTTCAGGATACCCGCTGTACCACCGGATGCATCAAATTTGGCGGAAGGGTTGGTGATCAGTTCCACACTTTGAATAGCATCGGAAGGAATTTGTTCAAGCGTAAGCGTAGTAGGGCGGCCATCTACAAACAGCTGCGGTGTATTATTACGCATTGTCACATTACCATCAATGTCTACATTCAAAGATGGAATGTTGCGCATGATATCGATAGCTGTGCCACCTGCCGATACTAGGTTCTTATCAACATTAAATACTTTTCGGTCGATCGCCAGTTGCAGACCGGGTCTTTCGGAAGTAACGGTTACATTGCCCAGTACTGTTTCCTCGATTTCAATTTTAATATTGCCGAGATCTTTGTCAAGGGCGCTCATCATGGCCGCCGGGTCACCACCTCTTTTTAAGTCGAACGAAACGTTTTGAACATGTTCTTTGAAACCGATACCGGTCACTTTTAATTGAAGTGGTCCGAAAACAGGTACATTTTCAATACTAAAATCGCCGTTGGGCAGGGTTAGCATCCCGCCGATTACGGTTTCTTTTCTTTGTTTGGTGGCAGTGTCCATCCGGTTTTGAAGCAACTGCACGGATGCATACTCCACGGCTTTACCAGATTTGGCTTCTACAACTTTGCCATATAAACGGCCGGTAATCTGCTGACCACCCGTTCCGCGGTTGCCAGCACCCGGGGGCACCTGCGCGAATGCGATAACTACACTTAGGATAAGTAAGGAAGAGACTAAAGATTTTTTCATGTGTTTTGTTGTGTAGAGGTTAGACGCCCAAACCTGCCGGAACTTGCTGACAATTTTCTGACAGTTGGATAAGCGGTATGTTTCTGGTTATGAGTGGAGTAGGGGCGTGACCGCCAGAAAAACCTGCCGGTAACCGGGGGTATTTGCTTTAAATTACAACCAACAATTGGATGATCCCGATCAACAAACCCACGATCACCGCGAAAACAGCAGCTTTTTGAAAGAATTTGTCCAGGTTTTTGGCAAAAAAGCTTTCCGCCTGCTCAGGGCTGATGTCCGCCAGTTTTGAGGTGATGATCTTTTCCATATCGATATTATTCCTGAGCTGACCGGAAAATTCATGCATAACCCCTGGGAAAAGCATTTCAATTTCTTTAATAAAGATCAGCTTCAGCTGTTCGATGGTTTTGTCACCGATGAACATACTGATCATAGGCATCTGGTCCTTCAAACGGTTGCGTAAAAAGTCATCCATCTGTGACTCGATCAGCGGCTTTATTGTCTCAAAGTTTTTGGGATCGGTGATAGTTTGACCAGTAGTACCCAGGGTCGCGAATTCGGCGGCGGCCACCCGGCCAAGCTGGTGAGCGATCGTGGCTTTGTATTTGGGAAAAATCCCCTGGATAGTGAATCCCAGGATATTTACCGGTGAAACCGGTTTAAAAATAGAATAGCGGATAACAAGAATAGTGATCCATCCGGAAAATGCGGTAAGCAGGGGGATCAGGAGCAACCAGTAATTCATTAATGGAAAGTGTTGTATAAAATCAAATGATGTACCCGGATTTTAATTATCGGTACCATCATGAATAACTATCAAAACTATAAAATAAAAACCCCGATTCGTGCCAAACGTATCGGGGTTTACCGGGTGGCTAATGGGGCTCGAACCCACGACCCACAGAACCACAATCTGATGCTCTAACCAACTGAGCTATAGCCACCATTT
>JAEYOL010000012.1 GCA_023411775.1 Bacteroidota bacterium
GTCGTGGAAGAAATAAATGATCACACCTGCCACTACAATTAAAACGCCGGCAGCGATGATCCATTTTCCTGTTTCACTATTCATAAAGCAAATTTAAAGCGTTTGAATTTTGGATGATGTTTAAACAATTACCATGGCAACAACAGTAAACTGGTCCGTAGCCATCAAACCACTTCTCAATAAATACAAGAACACCAAACATCCGCTCGAGTACAGAAGTCTTTATCAGCTTCTGGTGATGGTGGTATTATCGGCGCAGGATACGGATAAGAACATCAATAACCTGGCGCCGGAATTTTTCAGGGCTTTTCCCAATATGAAATCATTGTTGAAAGCAAATGATCGTTTACTTTTTCCCTATATCAGCAAAGTGAGAAATTTTGCCAACAAGGCCAACTGGCTGTTGACTATCGCACAGACATTAAAATCGGATAAGAATATACCATTATCGCATGATGAGCTGACTGCGTTGAAAGGTATCGGTAGCAAGTCAGCCAATGTTATATTGCGCGAGGCAGGCAAAAAGCCTGAAGGTGTGATTGTAGACCTGCACGTTGTGCGTGTAGCGCCGCGACTGGGAATTGCAAAAGGCACTGACCCGAAAAAGATCGAAAATCAAATCAAAGAAGTATTACCCGCCCGGCAGTGGGATGCCGGAATGGCTATGTCTTTCCTCGGACGAGAGATCTGCCGGCCAAAGCCCTTGTGTGAAATATGCCTGATGAGGCCTGTTTGTTTATACTACAACACGGTGGTAAAAAAAGAAAGGAAACTTCCAGCCAAATCCGGCCGCTAACTTAGCTCCCAATGAACTTATCTGTTTGAATTACACTGCTTTTCCTCCAAAAACAGGCTGGTTCCTGCAAATTTTTCGAAAAAACGTGCATGAAAATGCAAAAAAAATGATGTAGATTCGGCAAATAAACGCAGCATTTGTTTTTTTCTTCGACTGTAGCTGTCGTCGGGGTAAAGTAAATGCGACATAAGTTTTATCACGCAGTAAGTTTGAGTTTAGTTAAGCAGTACGGGGGATGCCTTCGCATCCCCTTTTGTATGCTACAAGGGATTTGATCAAACGGAATTGGATTATTTTTATAAGAACAAGTGTTTATGCCCGCCTATTTACTTATGATCCAGGCTGACGAGGATGACCGATACCTTACCGAGTCCATATTAAAGGAAATGCATGGAGCGATTCCGATGCATTTTATTGGCGGTACAAACGAAATGGATCAATGTATAAAAGATTACGGATTACCAGCAGTTATCCTTGTCAACAACCAGGACCATCGTCATAAGGCGCTTGAATTAGTGAAATATTTCAAACAGGATGCAAGGCTCGCGCATATTCCCGTTGTGGTGCTGGGCGAAATTACCACAGCTGATTATATCAAAAACTACTATCGCGCCGGCGTCAACTCTTATATTACCAAACCTTCCTCCATTGCCGGTATGCGTATGAAGATCCGCGTTTTCCTCGATTATTGGTTCGAGGTTGCGGAAATACAACAACAGCAGGACTAACATCTCTTGTCACCCGGCGCAGTATTTGATATCGCAATAAGAAGGGTTATGAAAAAGAAAGAAAATTTTTGGCAACTCTTAAAGAGACTTGATCAACAGGCAGGAGAATTCAACGTCCACCTGGCAAGAGCAAATATGTATTTCGACCAGGCTGCTCATAAAACACAAACAATCCTGGAACGCCAGGAGCGCGACCTTCATGAAACGATTGCCAAACTGAAAAAGGCACTCAAAAAAATGAAAAAGGAAAAGAAACACAAAAAGGACTAAGTAGCCAATATTTTTCCAATTGGCTCTCAGTTCATTAGCAGGATTATATGATTTACTGATCTGCATCAATCCTAATCCTGTTATTATCCCTTAGATTTGCGGCCTCGAATTTGCAGCGTTGATCTTGTGATTTTTAGTGGTCTATATACTAAAACAACTTATAATGTTGTTTTAGTAAAAACCCAGCACTATGAAAAAACTACTACCCTTGATGCTACTATTGCCTGTATTGGCTTTATCCCAACCCGATTGTGAAAGCCATTTTGCAGCTGGTGTATCTTATGTTTTGCCAAAAGGCGTTTCAGCCGAAGGCTCTTACTTTGTCAACCGCTTTAACGCGGGCATAGGTGTCGCATATAACCTCGCAGCCGGTTCTACCGTAAAGAATGGGGTGAATGAATATGAACTCCCCGGTAACTCACTTGATATATTTGCGTATGCGGGTTATAAAGTTGTACAGGTCGACTATGTAGTATCCGCCTTTCTTAATGCGGGTTATACTATGGGCAACGTCGAAGGCCTTCAACCTTTTATTTCTTCAAAAATACTTTTCCCCGCCGGGCAAAAAGCATTTAGTGTCGAACCGTTTTACATATTCAATCGGGGTATGAGTGCAAGGGCTACTTTATATCTCAAATTGTAGACAAGCTGCGAACAACACCTGCAACACCACACCACTAACCACAAAGCTGCTTTTCAAATCTGGAATTCTTATATTACAGGTTAAAGCTGCCTATGCCAGGTGATAAAAAATACAAAATAACTACCAACGGGTTTGTTTTCTTCTTTACACAGCAGGACATTGCAAAAGCTGACGGTGTTGAAATTGCTCCTGGTAAGTATCATTTCTTAAAAGATCATCAAAGCGTCTCTGCAGAGATCAAAAGCGCCGATCTGAATGCAAAAACCATTCGGGTTGAAATAGATGGAGAAACCTTTACGGTTGTTATAAAAACGGAACTCGAACAGGTTTTGGAGAAAATGGGTTTAAGTGCCGGTAAAGGAAAGCAACACAAGGAGATCAAGGCCCCTATGCCAGGGCTGGTATTGAACATTGCGGTTACCGAAGGCCAGCACGTGATAGAAGGTGATAAGATATTAATTCTTGAAGCCATGAAAATGGAAAACAATATAATGACACACACCAATGCCAGGGTCAGCCGGATAGCGGTAGAAGAAGGACAGGCAGTTGAAAAGGGCCAAGTGTTGGTGGAGCTGGAGTAATCTGGTACTTAATTAAGTTTAACCGCCAATGAAAAAAATACTTGTCGCCAATCGCGGAGAGATCGCGCTCAGGATCATGCGCACCCTTCGTAAGATGGGCATCTCCTCTGTGGCAGTCTTTTCAGAAGCCGACAGGATGGCGCCTCATGTACGCTATGCTGATGAAGCAGTTTGCCTCGGTGCCTCACCTGCCGCACAGTCCTATCTGAACGGAGAGAAAATAATTGCTTTTGCAACGGAACTCGGGGTTGACGGTATTCACCCTGGTTACGGGTTCCTGAGTGAGAATGCTGAATTTGTTGAAGCAGTCACACGTGCGGGTATCAAATTTATTGGGCCTCGTGCCAACGCCATGCGGATCATGGGCTCCAAGCTGGCTGCAAAGGACGCGGTTAAAAAATATAATATCCCGATGGTGCCGGGGATTGACAAAGCAATTAGCGATCTTGGAAATGCCAAAAAGATCGCCGATGATATTGGTTATCCTGTCCTGATAAAGGCATCTGCCGGTGGTGGTGGAAAGGGTATGCGCAAGGTGGAGAAGGAGAATGATCTGGAAGAACAAATGGAACGTGCGATCAGCGAAGCAAGATCCGCGTTTGGCGATGGCTCAGTATTTATCGAGAAGTATGTTAGCTCACCACGTCATATAGAAATACAGGTGTTGGCCGACGAACATGGTAACATCGTCCATTTATTTGAACGCGAATGCAGCATTCAGCGTCGACATCAGAAAGTGGTGGAAGAGTCGCCTTCCGCAATAGTAACCCCCGAGTTGAGAAACGCTATGGGGGAAGCTGCTGTGAAAGTGGCGCGGGCTTGTGGTTACACCAGTACAGGTACAGTCGAATTCCTGTTGGATGATAAAATGAATTTTTATTTTTTGGAGATGAATACCCGCCTGCAGGTAGAGCATCCGGTTACAGAAATGATCACCGGTATCGATCTTGTAGCTGAACAAATAAAAATTGCACGCGGTGAAAAGCTGGCCTTCACCCAGGATGATATAAATATTAACGGCCATGCGATTGAACTTCGCGTGTATGCTGAGGATCCGCTAAATGATTTCCTGCCATCGATCGGCCAGTTGTCTGTGTACCAACCACCCGCCGGTGATGGGATCAGGGTTGATGACGGCTATGAGCAGGGTCAGACTATTCCCGTGTATTATGACCCGATGATCGCTAAGCTGGTGACCCACGGCAGCACACGCACTGAAGCGATTGCCAAAATGAAAATGGCAATTGGCAATTACCTGGTTAAAGGGGTCGCGACTACTTTACCCTTCGGTTCATTTGTTATGAATCATGAAGCGTTTTTGTCGGGGCAGTTTGATACCCATTTTATAAATAAGTTTTACACACCCGAGGACATCTCATCACTACAAAAGCAAAAAGCTGAGATGGCTTCAATGGTAGCTTTAAAATATTTTTTAGACCGGCAAAAAGAAACACGGCCGGTTGAAGCAGTTCCGACGAACTGGAAGTCCAGGTTGAACGATAAATAAATTTCTTATGAAGAAAGCGAAAACGGATATCCTGCGCCAAAAGATCGACGAGGGTAGAAGAGGTGGTGGCGCTGCTCGCAATGAAGCACAGCACAAAAAAGGAAAACTGACAGCGAGAGAACGGGTTGAACTGCTGATGGATGCCGGATCTTTCCAGGAAATAGGTGCCCTGGTACTTCATCGTACCCGTGACTTCGGCATGGATTCCCAACAATTTTATGGCGATGGGGTGATCACAGGTTATGGCACGATCAACGGCCGGCTTGTTTACATATTTGCACAGGATTTTACAGTCTTTGGGGGATCGCTATCTGAAACACATGCTGAAAAAATTTGCAAGGTGATGGACCTCGCCATGAAAACCGGTGCCCCCATGATCGGGTTGAACGATTCAGGCGGCGCCCGTATACAGGAAGGTGTAAGATCACTGGGTGGTTATGCTGATATTTTTTATCGCAATGTTTTATCATCTGGTGTTATTCCCCAGATCTCAGCGATCATGGGGCCCTGCGCTGGTGGTGCCGTGTATTCACCGGCCATGACAGATTTTACATTGATGGTGGAGAATACCAGCTATATGTTTGTGACTGGTCCAAATGTGGTAAAAACAGTCACCAAAGAAGAAGTAAGTGCAGAAGAACTCGGTGGTGCGTATACGCATTTCAGCAAATCAGGCGTCACTCACCTTACCGCAGCAAACGATATGGATTGTATCGCGCAGGTTAAAAAGTTGTTGAGCTATATGCCGCAAAATTGCGAAGACAGCACCCCGCGGCTGCCATATACACCGGTTGATGAAACACGGGAGGAACTGGAGTCGATCGTTCCCGAAAGCAACAACCAGCCATACGATATGCGTTCTGTGATCGCCGGGATCTGCGATACGGAATCATTTTTCGAAATACAAAAAGAGTTTGCGTCAAATATCGTGGTTGGTTTTGCACGACTCGCTGGCCGGAGTATTGGTATTGTAGCCAACCAGCCCATGAGCCTCGCGGGCGTACTCGATATAAACAGTTCCAAAAAGGCAGCCCGGTTCACCCGTTTCTGTGATTGCTTCAATATACCCTTGCTGGTGTTGGTAGATGTTCCAGGTTTTCTCCCCGGCACCGACCAGGAATGGAATGGTATTATAACCAATGGAGCTAAACTACTTTTTGCACTTAGCGAAGCTACAGTACCACGTGTGACCGTAATTACACGCAAGGCCTATGGGGGTGCATATGATGTGATGAATTCAAAACATATCGGTGCGGACCTGAACTATGCCTGGCCAACAGCCGAGATAGCTGTTATGGGTGCGAAGGGAGCGAGTGAGATCATTTTCAAAAAGGAGATCACGGAAGCTGATGACCCGGTCGCAAAACTGGCTGACAAAGAAGCGGAATATGCGAAAAAATTTGCAACTCCTTACCTGGCTGCAGAGCGTGGCTTCATTGATGAAGTGATAGAGCCACGGGAAACACGGAAGAAGCTCATTCACGCGTATGCGATGTTGGAAAATAAAGTAGCAAAACTTCCGAAGAAAAAGCACGGTAACATCCCTTTGTGATGTTTTGTAAAAACTCAATCAACCGTAACTGATAGACAAAATAAAAGCCCCGGTGCTTACTGCACGCGGGGCCTCTATGGTTTCACAAGGCGAATTATTTTATCTTTTCTTTCAAAACATTTCCATCTGCGTCTATCAATAATTTAACCTTGCTGTCATCAGCTTTTTTCAACTTGATCTCGTAAGCCATCCTGTCTTTTTGAAATTCGCGGTCTACTTTGTCAATTGTGTAGTCCGCGTATCTTTCGCTGATCAGTGTTGTCACGGCCGGGGGGAGCTGGGTATGGTCTCTCATGGTATAGGCTGAGCCAATCCAGTTGCCGTCATTATCATACCAGGCATAATAATTCTCGTTGTCCATATCGAACCGTACCAGGTAATCATCATTTTGGAGGGAAGTCCATCCTGCCATTTCCCAATCGATGGGAGTTTCAACGGCCATGTCATAATTACTCCATACTACATTTGTCGCATTGGGATATTGCGTGGTAAATGCAGTTTGAATTGTAGGACTCACCGTTACGGAAGATGATGTCGTTCCTGTTGTATCCGTATCGGTTGCCTGGTACGCAGGCTTACAGGATGCAAATGCGAACGTGGCGCCAGCCGCCACCACCAGGAAGTTTCTGAATTTCATACGTTCAAGTTTTTAAGATTAATAAAACGGATGGCGTTTGTTATACTTGCCAATGCTACAACTATGCCAGCCTGACCAGCGTTTGATATCAGTTGTCTATTGCTTAAGCGGGGGCATGATTGCCACAGCAGGGGGGAGGCTTTTACGCATTAACTGAAAACGGGATATTTTCAAATAATGTTAAAATAGACTGGAAAACCGGGTATTTGGCGATGTTGATAAAACTAAAGGCTGCAGAATTTTCAATTCAAAATAGTTCGGATTATTTTTACCTGATCCAATACATGCTTCATGAAAATCTATCTGCTTACAGCCGGCTTAGCTGCCTATACATTCTGTTTTGCCGATCCGGTAACAACAGCAGTAAATTCTCCAATACCCCAGGTACGAGATAGTGTGGGACCCACTATACCTTCCACCACCATGATGTTTGCGGAGATCCTTAATACTCTCGGACTTCAACAAAATTTTGAATTAAAAGAATCTAAAGTTGCTAATATAGAAGCTTCTATTTCCCGCCGGAAAAGGTATATTTTATACAACCCGGGTTATATTAACTGGATCAATAAAACGACCGGTGACAAATGGGCGGCGATGGCTTTACTGGCGCACGAGATCGGGCATCATCTTAATGGACATACAATA
This sequence comes from Bacteroidota bacterium, assembly GCA_023411775.1. Taxonomy (GTDB): domain Bacteria; phylum Bacteroidota; class Bacteroidia; order Chitinophagales; family Chitinophagaceae; genus Terrimonas_B. The sequence continues at coordinate 7,360 of JAEYOL010000012.1, forward strand.
CGTAAATCCGGAAGCAGACCTGAACTCGAACTTGAAGCTGATGAGTTTGCAGGATTCGTAATGCAAAAACTGGGGGCCACACTTGAACAATCACAGAGGGTCATGCTTTACATCGCCAGTACTACCGGTTCTAAAACACACCCGGGAAGGGCATTGCGAAAAGATGCGATTCAAAAAGGCTGGAACAGGGCCGCAGCACGTGCCGGTAACCTGGCAACAACACATCAAAAGAAATAAGGAGGGCTACCTGCCTATTTAGGAAAATCCAGGCATAAAAAAACAGGCCCCGTTTAGAAAGCCTGTCGTGTTACTAAATCACTTCGTTTAACTGAGGTGCTTGGAAAGAAATTTTGCCATGTCAAACATAGATACCTGGCCTTTGCCACCGAAAACAGGTTTCAGTTTAGCATCAGCGTTGATCATACGCTTGTTTTTAGAATCCTGCAGTTTATTGGCTTTGATATAATCCCAAATTTTCTTCACCGCTTCTGTACGGGGCACAGCTTTGCTTCCGATCACTGCTGCCAGGTCTGAACTTGGTGATAATGCCTTCATGAAGGCTGCATTGGGTTTACGTGCCGATTTCTTCTTAGCTGCCTTTTTCTTAGGAGCTGCTTTTTTTGCTGCTTTTTTAGGGGCTGTTTTTTTTGCTGCTTTTTTAGGGGCCGCTTTTTTGGCTACCTTTTTAGCTGCTTTCTTTTTTGTTGCCATCTTGTTTTTGTTTTGAATGTTGATGGGTTTGCAGTTATTAACGCTAATAAATGTAGATGATTTACACTAGCAGTTATTAATAAAATTTCCACATTATGTGAATGGAGGAATTTTTAGGCATTTCCGAGGGAAAAGGGGGTGTAGGGAACGGAAAGAATCAGCCTTTTTGATGGGCTGATGTTTGCGAAGTTTTAACGGGTTCGATCACCAGGAACTCGGGTGGATCGGGTGTTTGCTGGATAAGATCGCGGTATTTCATCTTCAGGCTCCTCTTAAAACTGCCCAGATAGCCCGGTTTCGGAATGCTGTTCAGGTCGAGTGGCACCGCTTCGATCAGGTCGTTCCCTATGTACATCATCAGTTGCATATAGCTGTATATAATGCAAACCAAGCCAATTTCCGGGTTCGGGACAATCACAGAACTACTCATTTTTGGGGAGTAAGTTTACGGAAACCGTCTTCGAAAAAGCCGTTTACCCGGCTGAGTTGTTCACGAATGAGGAGTCGAGTAAAAGTCGCAACTTATCAGGGTGATGGTATGCTTTTTGCCTAGTTTGATCTTAAGTCGCCAAGAGGCTTCCATCTTATAACGGTAAAAAAAGTAGAAATGAAAAGAACCAACAGGATCATGCTGGCTATCGGTCTCGCCGCTGCAGCGGGCTTTGCCATCTATGCGATCCGCCGCCACCAGACCAATAAAAGATACGCCAGGATAGCTGATGAAGGTTATGAGACAGCCCACGACATTTTATATCCCCAGCAGAGTAAAAGAAAGAAAAGAGTCCACTACGGACCGGTATTGCCTGATTAATGGTAGCTATCCCAGCTTGTCCAGCCAGGTCCTGATTTCCGCTGCAATCGTCGCAGGCGGGTGATTTATATCAGCCAGCATAGCCCCGGCAGGGATCTCAAGTATATCAAATTGTGACTGCAGCAAACTTGCCGGCATAAAATGCTCCGTTCTTGATTTAAGTCTTTCCCGGATAATTTCAAAAGCACCATCAAGCACTACCCAGTACACCTGTTCTTCTATCCCGTTGGATAAAATAGAGCGGTATTTTTCCTTCAACGCCGAACAGGCGATGATGGCACCCGCTTTTTTTGCTTCCTGCCTGGCCAAATTGTTTAAAGCTTCCAGCCAACCCTGCCTGTCTCTATCATCGAGTGGGTGACCAGCTTTCATCTTTTCTTTATTAGCCGTTGAATGATAATCGTCGGCATCGAAGAATGGAATGCCTGTCGCTTCGGAAAGCTCAAGCCCGATAGTGGTCTTGCCTGATCCGGAAACTCCCATGATGTAGATGATGCGAGGGCTCATTCGACAAAGTTAACGAGTAGGGAGTACTAAGTTTTAAGTTCGTAATCAGGCAATATACCATAAACTGGTTATTGATAATTAGCAGATAAAGGGTAACTTTATAAGCATCAAGCTATCATAGGTTATAAAAAATTACTTATGAGAGACAATGAAACCTCATCCAATGGACGACGCCGCTGTTTTGTTGTAATGGGCTTCGGCACCAAAACAGATTATGCCACTGGCCGCAAACTTGACCTTAACAAATCCTACCGCTTATTGATAAAGCCCGTGGTAGAAGAGAAAGGTCTCGAATGCATAAGGGCCGACGAGATACGGCATTCGGGCTCGATCGATGTACCGATGTACAAGGAACTGCTCAAAGCAGATGTCGTCATCGCCGATCTCTCTACAGCCAATGTGAACGCTTTTTATGAATTAGGCGTGCGCCATGCGCTCCGGCCACATACTACTATCGTAATATCGGAGGATAAACTGGCCTATCCGTTTGACCTCAACCATATCAAAATTACCAGCTACACCCACCTGGGTGAAGGTATCGAGTATGAGGAAGTCGAACGTTTCCGAAAAGTGCTTGGTGAAACTTTGCAGGCAGTACTTAATTCCGGAGAACCTGATAGTCCCGTCTATACTTATCTAGATGGACTAAATCCACCAACCCTGGAGGAACAGGTAGATCGAACGGTACGCATGCTGGAAGAGGTGGAGGAGCATGACGAAGGGGAGGTGCATGTTCTGAAAAGAAACCCCAAAGTAAAAGAGAATAAAACCCTCGCCCTGCTGATCGAACAGGGGGAAGCGGCTATTGACAGAAAGGAATTTTCCAAGGCGCGCAAGTTGTTTGACTCCGCTTTACTGATTGGCTCAGAAAGCAATTTTGCTAAAAATGATTCCTACCTCATTCACCGGCTTGCCCTGGCAACTTACAAATCGCAGAAGCCTGATCCGGTCACAGCTTTGGGCGATGCCCTGAAATTGCTGGATCATATCGATCTCAATCACACTAATGACCCCGAGACTGTGACAATTGCAGGGGCCATAGAAAAAAAATATTATGAACTGGGACAGGGGGACCACCACCTGAGTAATGCTATCCTGTTTTTCCAACGTGGATTTTTTCTGCTCAATAATCGATACAACAGCATCAATCTCGCATATACCCTGAACTGCCGGGCCAATTCAACGCTGTGTAATACCCGCGAGGAACAAATTGCCGATATGGTTTATGCCAGCCATACCCGCAGGCGCGTGATCTATATCTGCCAAAAGGAATTGAAGGATATACAAAGTAAGGAGGAGCGTTGGGCTGCTGGTCAAAGAACCGGCGAAATGATGGAGAAAGACCTGGCATACTTTAACGAACAAAAATTTTGGATCACGGTAAATAAGGCTGAAGCACATTTTGGCCTGGGAGATTTTGATGAATACGAACGCCTGGCGCAGCTGGCAAAAACAATGGATCATAAACCCTGGATGATGGAAAGTTTTGAAGAGCAGGTTGCAAAATTGAGGGTTCTGATGCAGAAGAACGGCCATCTGTTGAACCCACCATGGAAAGAAAAACTTTAATCACGGGTTTAACAACATCATCGCTATTTTACCTGTAGAAACCTGTATTTTTAGGGTTTTAAAAATCGGCGGTGATGAACAGATTAGTAGTTTTTATTTTCCTAGTTTTTTCGATTAATGCAAATGCACAAAAAGATGGTCCCGCTTTTCTTCGAATGGCAATGCCATCCAATGAAAACAACGCGGTACGTTCAGCAAGGCAGTTTATTTCCGGTGCTACCTGCAAATCCTGCGAATTAACGGTGAATGATGAACCCGTGAAAGTTTATCCTACCGGCGCTTTTGCCCACCAGCTGAAGGATATCAAGCCAGGTGTCAACACCTTCACACTTGTAGCTAAAGGGCCGGGTAAAACCAGCGCCACAAAGAAATTAATCTACCGCTATACCATACCAGTACCAGATACTGTAAAAGATGTAAGTATTGCCAGCATACAGGTGATACCTGAGGGTAATCTGTATGTTTCTCCCGGCGACCAGATTAAGCTACGGGTAAAGGCTTTGCCCGGTGCAAAACTAATTGCCAATGAAAATATTCAATTGCACGAATTGCCTACCGATGCCGCCAATCCTGTTCCGGGGATTTACCAGGCTGAATTTACTGTTAGCGATACTGATCGTTTTTCGGCAACCAGGATACCTGTTACATTAACCGCTTCGGGGAAAACGGTTACCCGCCTGACAGATGATAAGATCTCGATGTTGTCGGACCTGCCTTCAGATATGGTAGAGACAAAAGGAAGACTTGCCTATCTCCTGTATGGGCTGGGTGGTGACAGGCTGGGTGGTTCAAAAATCGGTTATATTGATTCACTGGTCCCACTACGCGTATTGGGGAAAGTGGGAAACCTGTTTAAGGTCCGTCTTTCAAAGTACCGTACAGCTTATATCCCCGATGACGTAGTAAGCTATTTACCAAAAGGAAGCTTTACTCCTTCTTCACTCACATCCAGCTGGCGTGTATTCGGCGACTCCCTCTACGACTATGTCCAGGTAGGTTTAAGCACCAGGCTTCCTTACCAGTCCGAACAGCTGACCGATCCATCCCGTGTAGTTGTAGATGTGTTTGGCGCAACCAATAATACCAACTGGCTGGCGCAGTTAAGTAATACGAAGGAAATAAAAAATGTCAGGTACGACCAGATAGAAGATGAAGTTTTGCGTATAACGATCGATCTCAGACACGCGCAGCATTGGGGTCATATGATCTACTATGAAGGAAACCGCCTTGTGATCAGGATCAGGCGTCAGCCTGCCAGCCTTGAACTTCGTAATCTTCGTATCGCGATAGACCCGGGACATGGTGGAGGCAATGCAGGTACCCGGGGTCCCGCGGGTTCCTCTGAAAAGGAGCTGGCGCTGGCCGTTTCACTAAAACTCCGGCAGGCATTGCGCCTGCAGGGCGCCAAGACACTAATGACCCGGGTTAGCGAAACTTTTGTCGACAATAAAGAACGCATACTCATGTATCGCGATAGCCTGCCCGACCTGCTGGTGAGTCTGCATTTTAATTCTTCCGGTGACCCGGTAAATGTGTCGGGCACCAGTACCTATTATCGTCACCATGGGTTCAGACCGCTTAGCCAACACATTTATGCGAGGATGCTTGAAACAGGTTTGAATGAATTTGGCGTGGTGGGTAGTTTCAATTTTATGCTCAACAGCCCCACTGAATATCCAAATGCCCTGGTCGAAATACTATTCCTTAGCAATCCTGCCGACGAGATGCTGATCCTGGATGAAAAATTCCAGCAGGAAGTGGCTGATAAGATTGTGGCTGGTATCAAGGATTTTTTGGAGCGCTGCAAGCAAGACTAAGCCGGCTCCATTAAAGGTTCCGTTGTGTAGACTTTCAGCACCGGGTTTATCGAATAGATCGGCTGGAGCTTTTCTATCATCTCCCTGTAAATGCTGCTCGAATGATAGCGATCCGAGTCTTCCCTGGTTTGCCAGACCGTCATCGAGATATAGTCATCTGATTCGTCAATCGGTTCCAGTAACCTGCAATCCAGGTTTCCCTTTTGTTTTCTGACAAGTGGCATCAGCTCATCATGATAGATCTTTTTTCCTTCTTCCGCGTGACCGATCAGAAAATTTACAAAGGTGAGTCGTACAAGCATAAATGACCTCCTTTTTTTAAAAGTGAAGAAACAGTTGGCCGGAGGTAGTATTTGGTTACTACATGCCTTCGCTAAAAGGTACAATTAAAAAATCATTCTGAAAAAATCTAAACGATTATTTTCGAAGCGCCGCCAGGTATTCATCCAGGAAAGACTGTTTGGTTTTCCTTTTGTATTGCATGATAAAACGTGGATGGGCGAGTGGGACGATTTTCTCAAAAAAATCAAGTTGTTCGTTTAGCTGGGAAAGGAACCTGTAATTTTTTTCGCCGCCAATACAAAAACAGGTATCTCGTTGGAAGCCCATCTTTAGTTGTTGTTGTAGTGTGTCGATAATAAAGGGTCTCACTGCTTCCAAAAGTTTTTTGTCATCATAGTAGTTGACGTTTTTGCCATCTTTAATATAACCAAGCGGTGATATCGCCCCGATAAAATAGTCGCCATAGAACTTAAAAGCCCCGCCATATGCCTCGATCATTTCATAGATGAATTCGGCCGAAAGCTCCGAACTGTCTTTCCAGGGATGATCAATACCACAATATTTTTTCAACTGCCTTGGCGCTGTGAAATTGACACCGGTGATACCGGCGCCGAAACGGCCGGGATTGATACCCAATAACAGCTTTCTCGGTTTTACATCATTGTAAAACTTAAGAAAGAATTTTTCGACAATATCCATCACCTCTTTTTCGGGTTGAGGATGCAGCAATCCAAATCCTTTTGGAAGGGTGGGGGCGACGAGGTTTTTATAGAATTGAATAAGTTGAGGAGCCAGTTTTGCCATACATGTAAAAATATCCCGGCCCGGAAACCAGGATATATTAATTCGATATCAAAAGAATAATTATCAGAGTTCCCTTACCCAGATATTACGAAAACTTACGGGGTTGCCATGATCCTGTAAAATGAAAGGCGCCTTATCAGCATGTGCTTTGTAAGTGGGTTGGCCTATATAAACCGTTTCACCCTTTACTTCCACATTATTTTGAATCAGCACGCCATTGTGCAGTACAGTAAAACGTGCGGGAGATTGTAAAGATCCATCCGCATTGAATTTAGGTGCGGTGAAAATTACATCATAAGTCTGCCACTCACCTGGTCCTTTGCTGGCATTTACCAGCGGTATATGTTGCTTGTAAATGCTCCCGGCCTGGCCGTTTGAGTAAGTGCGATTTTTATACGAGTCCAATACCTGCAACTCGTAAAGTCCCATAAAGAAAATACCGCTGTTGCCACGTCCCTGGCTTTCACCTTCAACTTTTGAAGGGGTGCGCCATTCGATGTGCAGCTGGCAACTCCCAAAGCCCTGTTTTGACTGGATATTTCCCTCGCCTTTTTTAACCGTGAAAGCACCTTCCTTTTCAATGACCCATTTTGGCGCTTCTTTTTTTTCTGTCTCCCACTTTGAAAAATCCTTTCCATCAAAAAGTACAATTGCGTCGGAAGGAGGTTTATTGTTTACAACCGGTGTAACAACCTTTGGTTCGGGTTCCCAAACTTCTGTAGCGGCGGGATCACCTTTTTCCTGTCCATATATCATACCGCTGCAGCATACAAATACCGCGCCTGCGATCAGCTTTTTAATCATAACTGAGTTTTTAAGTTTATGGTGACTAAATTAAGACATTTTACCTGTTGAGAAGTCTATGAAAGCGTTCCAACTCCGCCTGTTCTACCGGTGTGAGTGTTTCATTGTTATCATATTTCGCACGGAAGAATAAGACCCTCTTGTGGTGCGGATACTTTTCCAGGATGGCTGTGATCAATTCCCCGGTTTTTAGGTCTTTCGTATACAACGGCGCATTCTCCGGCAACGTCGATTTATAGCGATTAGGTCTTTTAAGGATCATTGCTTCCAGCGTAGCCAGTTTAGCGGGAGGAATGGTTGAAATTTTTGAAGCTTTCTTATACAAACCTTCCAGTTGTTTTTTACTCAGTCCGCCCCGCTCTTCGTACTGGAAAAGTAAACTTCGGGTAAATTCATTCGAAGGGTTTGCTTCCAAAACAAGTTCAAGCAGGTCTTTGACGATATCCAGGTCAGGTCTCTTCCGGTACATGCTCTTCGTATTTTTTACATGTGTTGAAAGTATGAAAAATATAATATTGGAAAGTTTTCGTGGTAAAAAATGTGTTCGCAACAAAATATGGTTGTAAACAGTGTGGTTTTAATTCAACCACGGAAAATTTAGCAAGGAATTTGTAGTTATAACCGATGTGATCCGTTTAAAAACACCAATTTTTAAAGCATGAAAACTTTTATTTTAATTGCCTTTTGTTGCCTGGGCTGTTTTGCTGTCGACGCCCAGTTAAAAAGGACAACAAGTTGCCCGACTTTCCAGGTAGATGTACTCGATGGAAAGATCAACGGGCTTAAGATTACTGATAATATTACGCAGATAAAAACCAAACTGCCCTGCTTTACGTCGAGCGAGGAGGAATCGGCAACAGCAGGCTGTGGAGGTGGTATTTATTTTAAGGACAAGGACCTCTTTTTTTATACAGCGCGCGACTATGTAGAGATCGGGCCGAAGTTCAAAGGTAAGCTTACCGTCCCGCTAATGGGCGCCAGCCGTAACAGCCTGTTTAAAACGCTGGGGAATCCAAAAATAAAAGAAGCTAAATGGGATGCATTTTCAACAGCCTACGGGATTCTCATCCTTTATTACAACAGCGCCAATAAAGTAAATAAGATTCAGATGAGCACAAAGAACGAGAATACAATTCAGCTCTGCGAATAACTTTATAAAAAATTGGGAATTGGGCAACCCAATTCCCAATTTCTAATCATTGTTGTCCGGGGAAAACCTGGCCTCAGAAAGCGAAACAAGAAAATTACTGACTAAGCCGTCTTTACACTAAGGGTTAAGCGAGCGGTCAGGATGGCTGGCAAAACGGAACTCCGATCCGTCCTTGCTGGCCGGAACGGCAGTTCCGGCATCCATGGACACCGGTGAAAAAGAAGTACACAGGCCATGAAAATAAAGAAAAGCCCTTGTGAGAATAATAGCCGTAGTTGACGCCTTGGTCAAAGCTTTGATAAAAATTTTAAAATTTATTCCCGGACAGCAATGATCCCAAATTCTAATTCCATGTCCATCACGACCTCGCCAGCGTTACCAACACTCTTCCCCGTGGAAGTTCAGTGGAGGTATAAAATAATTTCACGGTTTGATGTTTTCCTTTGAGCAAACTAAGGATTTCTTTTACGTTACAATTCATGCTGGTAGCAGCTTCGCGGGAATCGGTAAACTTCCACTGCCTAAGTATATTTTCTTTGGCATCTTTTAATGCGATTACACGGTTTTTACCCACTTTACCACAATGATGATATCTTACGGACAGTTGCCCGTTTACCATGGATGGATCCAGCTTCAGGGTCTTGATTACTTTCATGTCATCTCCAAATTGCTGCATCACAGTTTTATTATTGACCAGTATTTCGAAACCTTCACCTCCTGGCCGTGGTTTAGCAAAGGAAAACAGGGTGACACACAGGAATAGGCCGGCAAAATGCCTGAAAAATGTTGAAGTCATAAGATTGTAGTTTAAGATGAGAAAATATTGTTGATTGCCTTTGACAATACAAAAGAAATAAACCCGGCTGCCGTGGTAAAATTCCTTTGACAACAGGCATAACTGGCTTGACATGCGGATGCCGGCCTTTAAGAGAGGTGGGGTGTTTTATTCTACCTTCCCGCCGGGATAGCGTATTTTAGCTATATAATTGTAAGTCATGGAAACAACAAAGGATCTCCGCCTGGCTGTTTTGATCGATGCGGATAATATTCCGTATACCAACGTGAAAGAAATGATGGAAGAGATCGCGAAGTACGGTACACCCACTTTTAAGCGTATCTATGCGGATTGGACAAAGCCCCATATCTCAGGCTGGAAAAACGTATTGCTGGAAAACGCCATTACCCCGGTACAACAATACAGTTACACGACCGGGAAAAATTCAACTGACTCGGCGATGATCATCGACGCTATGGATATCCTGTACAGTGGGAAGGTGGATGGTTTTTGTATTGTTTCCAGTGATAGTGATTTTACCAGGTTGGCCACTCGTTTGAGAGAAGCTGGTATGATGGTTTTCGGTATCGGTGAGAAAAAGACACCGCTGCCTTTTATTTCTGCCTGTGACAAATTTATTTACCTGGAAATATTAAAAGCTCAAAAAGAGCCTGAGCCCCGTCCCCGGCCGGCAAAAGGCGCACGTAGTGGGGCTAAGGAAAAAGGAGCGATCCGAAATGTTGACAAGGGACTCACCCGCCTGATCGCCGATAGCATTGAAGATATTGCAGACGAGGACGGTTGGGCATTCCTCGGGAATCTGGGAACATTATTGCTCAAAAGAAAGCCGGATTTCGATCCGCGCAATTATGGCTACGTGAAATTATTACCATTGATCAAGAGCCTTGATAAATTCCAACTGGACGAGCGCCAAACAGGCAAGGCAAATATCAAGCATGTGTATGTGAAAAATAAATAACTACACAACTATAGCTTTGGCCAGGGTTACTAACAATTGGGGATGACTTCCTTTAGACAGAGGGTCTTTTTTCTATCTGAAATTTTCAACTGCTTTTAATGTTTCCGCTATATCCCCAGTTGATAAGGCGTTGTTGAGAAACCAGCTTTCAAATGCGGACGGTGGCAGATATATTCCTTCTTTCAGCATGTGGTGGAAAAATGCATTGAATTGCTGCTGGTCACTACGGGATGAACTGGTAAAGTCTGTTACGGGCTCAGTTGCAAAGTGTACACTGATCATACTTCCCAACTTGTTGATTTGAACAGGAGTTTTTTTGTTTTGAAAAATTTCAGCCATGCCTTCACTCAGCTGTGCCGTTTTTTGTTCCAATTCCTTGTAAATACCTGGCTTGTTTTTGAGTTCGGTAAGTAAAGTAAATCCGGCGATCATCGCAATTGGATTACCACTAAGCGTTCCCGCCTGGTACACTTTACCAACTGGTGCTACTGATTCCATAATCTCCCTCCGGCCGCCGAATGCACCTACAGGCATGCCGGCGCCAATCACTTTTCCATAGGTTACCAGGTCGGCATTTACGCCTAATGCCTGTTGAGCCCCGCCTGGTGCCAGGCGAAACCCAGTCATCACCTCATCAAATATCAAAAGCATCTTTTCCCGATCGCAAAGAGCACGCAGACCTTCGAGAAATCCTGGTTTTGGCAAAATGCAACCCATATTACCGGCCACAGGTTCGATAATAATGGCCGCCACCTGGTCCCGGTATTGCTCAAGGAGTTTTTCAACTGCTGACAGGTCGTTGTAAGGCGCCGTCAAAGTATCATCGGCAACAGGAGCCGGTATTCCAGGTACATGCTGAATATTGAATGTAGCGGCACCACTACCAGCCTTTATTAAAAAAGCATCTGCATGACCGTGATAGCATCCTTCGAACTTGATGAATTTGTTGCGACCTGTATATCCCCGTGCAACGCGGATCGCGCTCATACAGGCTTCGGTACCACTGCTCACCATGCGAATGAGATCAATATTGGGCGCCATCGATTTGATCAGCTCAGCCATATCTATCTCGAGTTCGGTGGGGGCTCCAAAAGATGTGCCGTCGAGGACTTTTTCCCGGATCGCTTTTACAACAGGTGCGTACGCGTGTCCCAGGATCAGCGGCCCCCAGCTTGCGATATAATCAATGTAGCGTCGGCCATCGGCATCATAGAGATAGGCCCCGCTGGCTTTGTCAATAAAAACCGGGGTGCCGCTCACGCTTTTAAACGCCCTTACCGGGGAGTTGACACCACCAGGGATCGACTGCTGGGCGCGGGTAAACAAAGACTGGCTTTTTGGATACATAGTAATTATTTCTTCAACTTGTAGTCAAAACTTTCTTTCAGTTCAGGAAATCAGTTTTACAGCCTGTTTAGCAAAATAGGTAGCGATCAGGTCAGCGCCGGCGCGTTTGATGGAAGTAAGACTTTCAATTATAGCTTTATCTTCATCGATCCAGCCCTTCTCAGCGGCTGCCTTGATCATCGCATATTCGCCGCTAACATGGTATGCGCTTACCGGCAGGTTCACCGCATTCTTCACCTCCCGGATTATATCGAGATAGGCCATAGCTGGTTTTACCATTACGATATCGGCGCCTTCTTCAATATCCATAAGGGTTTCTTTGATGGCTTCAAGACGGTTGGCATAGTTCATCTGGTAAGTTTTCTTATCACCAAATCCGGGCGCACTATCAAGCGCATCACGAAACGGGCCATAAAAACAGGAAGCATATTTTGCGCTATAACTCATGATACCGGTTTTGGTAAGACCATTTTCTTCCAACGACTTTCTTATCGCGCCAATGCGTCCGTCCATCATATCACTCGGCGCAACAAAATCGGCGCCGGCCTGTGCATGACTCACCGACATCCTGGAAAGCGCTTCAACAGTTTCATCGTTCAGGATTTCACCATCTTTTACAATACCATCATGGCCATAAGTGGAATAGGGGTCTAGTGCCACATCCGTCATAACCAGCATATCGGGCACGGCTTCCTTTATTGCCCTGATACTACGTTGCATAAGCCCTTCGGGATTCCAGGCTTCGCGTCCCGTGTTGTCTTTATCCTCATCCCTGCATTTGACAAAAATTAGGACCGAACGAATGCCGGTATTGTATAATTCCTTTACTTCTTTTACGATCAGATCGATACTATAACGATAATACCCCGGCATCGAAGCGATCTCGTTTTTGATATTATTTCCCTCTTCAATAAAAAGTGGTGCGATAAAATCAGCGGGATGTAAGATCGTTTCCGCTACCAGGCTACGTATGGACGGGTTTGCACGCAGGATCCTGTTACGACGGTATTGAATCATTGCATTAAAAATTTAGATCAGCCGGCAAATTTAGATACATATTTATTTCATTAGGCGGATCCAGCTACACCCAGTCTTTTGGATGCAAACAGACCTCCAACAATTTTTCCTCTTCACTTCCTTTGGTCGGAACATGATTATATTCCCACCTGGCTCGTGGTGGAAGGCTCATCAGAATGCTTTCGGTACGGCCGTTGGTTTTCAAACCGAAAATTGTTCCGCGATCATGGATCAGGATGAACTCGACATATCGTCCCCGCCTGATCTCCTGCCACTCCAGTTCACGTTCAGTATAGTTTGTCGCTTTTCGTTTGGCAACAATAGGAAGGTAGGCTTTTAAAAATGCATTTCCGTTTGCCTGCTGAAAACGAAAAAGGGTATCAGCATCAAACTCGTCTGCCGGTTTAAGATAATCATAAAACACCCCGCCAATACCTCTTGTTTCATTGTTACGGTGCGTGTTCACAAAATATTCGTCACAGTTTTTTTTATATTGCTGATACAGTTCAGGACCAAAGGGATCGATAGCTCCTTTTAAAACACCATGAAAATGGCGGGCGTCTTCTTCAAACAAATAATAAGGCGTAAGATCTGCGCCACCACCAAACCAGGAGTCGGTCAGTTTTCCAGCTTTATCGTACAATTCAAAATAGCGCCAGTTGGCATGCACTGTCGGTACATACGGGTTCAATGGATGTAATACCAGCGATAACCCGGCGGCAAACCATTTAGCGCCATCTATTTTCAACTGATTGCGCATGGTTTCAGTCACAGTTCCGGAAACGACCGAGGTGTTGACGCCTGCTTTTTCAAAAACATTACCATCTTTCATGATTCGGGTGTCGCCGCCTCCGCCGCCCGGGCGTTCCCATTTTTCAGAAGAAAACAGGGCCTTAACATCTTCGGCTTCGAGTTTCCTGCAAATATCATCCTGCAGGCTATGTATAAAACCGACCCACTTGTCTTTTAGCTTATGTTCTTTGGTTATCACCAGCTTTTATACTTTAAATATTCACGGCGGTTTTACTGTACTCAAATTCTTTTACGGTATCTACAAATGCCCTTGCATGATCAACCGGTATATTGGGTAAAATGCCGTGACCCAGGTTGGCAATATGTTTTTGTTCGCCAAATGCCAGCAGCATTTCCTTGACCTCTTTTTGAATGGTTGGAATAGGAGAAAGCAAACCGGCAGGATCAAAATTTCCCTGTAGCACCATATCGGAACCGGCGAATTTTCTTGCTATCCCGGGTGATATGCACCAGTCAATACCAAGCGCCGCCGCACCTGTTTCCGATAATTGCGAAAGACTATGCCAGGCACCTTTGGCAAATACGATGACCGGGGCCATATCCTTTACGGCGTTCACGATTTGCCTTATATATTTTAATGAATAGGTTTCGAAATCGCGGGGAGATAAAAGTCCTGCCCAGGAGTCGAATAC
>JAEYOL010000081.1 GCA_023411775.1 Bacteroidota bacterium
CCACCCTGGAAAACAGTTTGAAACGCGCCGGGTGATACCGGGAAGGTGTTTGATTGGAACACGATCCCTCCACCGAAGAAACTTCCATCGGGCCCGTATGTCGCAGTGAATCCCCAGTTGTTGGCGGTACTTCCGGATAGCGATACAAATATTGGTGTGGGGTCAATAACCAGTGTTTTGGTTGGATCATAATTCTTCACATCAAACCGGACAATATTATTTCTAACCACATATTTACAGTTACGCTCCACCTTTCCCTCGTCGCGGTACTGGTATGTGGATGGGATCGCTTCTTTTAACTCACCAATAGATGTGCCGAGTACGAGTTCCTTATTTCTCACCATCATCTTTTCCACCCCCTCATACCTGAGGGCAATTTGGCTGATATCCGCTCCCGGTTTTACGATGATATCATATTTCATCGCACCCTCATGTGAATAATAACGAACGTCAACATTGGGATAAACCTCCTTCATGGTTATTGCCTGGTAGATCTTGCAATTGGAAGCCCATTTGGAGGGATCGTTGCCGATAAAATAATTATTATAGGTATCTATAGGCTTATCGGGCACAACCTGCGTCTTGGGAGATGCACCCACAAAATCTACATTATAAGAATGTGAACGTAGTATAAATGGCTCCGGCGACTTTGCCATAGCTACCGCTGATGCCGGTGCATGATGTTGCTGCGTATTTTTATTGACATACTTCGCGTAGTCGTCTTTATTATGTTGCAAAATGGTAAAACCGCTTGATCTCATAAATACCGCGCCGGCATACACATCTGCTTTAAATCTAATGCGGTTGTCCCACTGTCCTTTGTTTTCAATGAATTCAATATTGTCATAACCCTGGGAAATACCAGCAACAACAGGAGCAAGAAACGCTAAGAGAAAAATATAGGGCTTAAGGCTTGTCATTCTTTCTTTAAATTAACGCAAATATTCGGTAAACAGTCCGAAAATTTATGTTAAGAACGCTGACAAGGCAATTGCTATTCTTTGCAGTTCAATTATTAGCGGGAAGCTTTACAAAATCCCTGATCCTTATCGTCGTATCCTTACGATATTTTACTGCAGGCCATTTTACCTTTCTGCTGAAGGAGGTAGTTTTTTAGCGGCAAATTTTCTGCCGAACTGAGGTCAGGGTCCTGCTCCAGCAGGGCCGAGATCAGGTTGCGGGCGGTATCCAAAAGGGGGCGGTCCTGCACGATGTTGGCAATTTTAAAATTGAGCATCCCGCTTTGCCGCGTGCCTTCTATATCACCAGGCCCCCTCAGTTCCATATCCTTTTCAGCGATCTCAAAACCATTGCTCGTAGAGACCATGATCTTTAGTCGCTCGCGGGCATCATTCCCCAGTTTCGATCCTGACAACAGGATACAGTAACTTTTCTCCGCACCCCTGCCTACCCGGCCACGTAGTTGGTGCAATTGTGAAAGCCCAAACTTTTCCGCGCTTTCCACCACCATCACCGTAGCATTGGGCACATTCACACCTACCTCTATCACAGTCGTTGAAACCATGATTTGAGTATCGCCGGTAACAAAACGTTGCATATTCGTTTCTTTTTGTTCGGCAGGTTGCTTGCCATGCACCATGCTGATCCAAAACTTTGGCTCGGGGAAATATCCTTTTACTGTTTCATAACCCCTCATCAGGTTTTCATAATCCAGTTTATCGCTTTCTTCTATCAGCGGAAAGATGATATAAGCCTGGCGGCCCTTTTCTATTTCGGCTCGCAGAAAATCCATCACACGACTTCGCTGCGATTCATTTCGGTTAACTGTTATGATCGGCTGCCTACCGGGAGGCAATTCGTCAATAACGCTATAGTCCAGGTCGCCGTAGGCAGTCATGGCAAGTGTGCGGGGTATGGGGGTGGCCGTCATTACCAGCACATGGGGCGGCGTTTCGGCTTTTTGCCAAAGTCGTGCACGCTGGGCTACGCCAAATTTGTGCTGTTCATCTACGATCACCAGCCCCAGTTTGTGAAACTGGACCACATCCTCGATCACGGCGTGGGTGCCAACCAGGATATGGGTGTTGCCTGCGGCCAGTTCGGACAGGATGCGCTTGCGATCCCGTGCTTTTGTGGAACCTGTAAGCAGTTCAACCGAAACCGGCATATCCCTTAAAAGTGCAGTTATCGATTGAAAATGCTGGTTTGCGAGGATGGCCGTAGGCGCCATCAGGCAGGCCTGGAATCCGTTGTCGGCAGCCAGCAGCATCGTGAGCAGGGCAACGATGGTTTTACCACTTCCCACATCTCCCTGCAATAGCCGGTTCATCTGCCTTCCCGTGCCGGTATCGGTCCTTATCTCTTTGATCACTCGCTTTTGCGCACCAGTCAGTTCAAACGGGAGGTTGTTTTTGTAAAAACTATTGAAAAGCTCGCCAACTTTATCGAAGACCACACCTTTTGAAAAACGATGGCGGCGGGATCGGATCAGGTTCATTCGCAGTTGCGCCATGAACAGTTCCTCAAACTTTAGTCTTTTCACCGCTGCTTCATATTGATTGGCTGAGGATGGAAAATGAACCTGGCGGTAAGCCTCAAACCTGGGCATCAATTGCAGGGTGGATACAATTTTTGCGGGCAGGTTTTCGGGAAGATCTTTCTCATGTAGCATGGCCATCAGGACTTGTGTTAGTTTGGCAAGCTGCCTGCCGCCCAGTCCCCTGGCTTTTAGTTTTTCCGTAGCCGGGTAAACCGGTTCCAGGAAACTCTTACCATCCTTCTTTTCAGCCGTTAAAGGCTCGATCTCCGGGTGAACGATCTGGGCACTATTATTAAAAAAGCCAGGTTTGCCATACACCAGGTATGACTGACCGGGTACCAGCGATTTTTGGATCCAGCTGATGCCCTGGAACCAGACCAGTTCGAGAAAGCCGGTCTTATCCCTGAGTTGCCCGATCAGGCGCCGGGAGGCCTTGGTGCCAGCCAGTTCCAGGTCAACCAGCACCCCGGCCACCTGGATATGATCGGTCTGGGGGTTGATATCGCTGATCGGGTTGATCCGGGTTTTGTCGACATGCCGGTAGGGGAAAAGCTCGAGCAGGTCCCGGAAATTGAAGATTTCCAGTTCTTTCTTCAACAATTCTGCCCGCTGCGGACCCACCCCTTTCAGGTATTCAATGGGATTATCTAATATGGAGACGGTGGACGAAATAAGAAACGGTTTATCAACAAAAATAACTGATTATTAAAATTTTGAGCAGGAATGCACCGGTTGGGTGCATCTCAAATTTTCGCCAGATCAATTTCTCCTGGTAACCATTAAAAGCCTCGCTTAACCTTATTACCTTAGTAAAAAGTTATTTTTAACAACACCCCACCTTATTCCCTTATCCCACTGAAAAATAAGGGAATAAGGTTATTTCCTGTTGTGCGTTTAGGTTATTAAGGTAATAAGGTTTTCATCCCAGCCGGTTAATAATCATTTCACCAGTTAAAGCGAAAATTTTTTGGATCGCACCCTTCCGGTTCAGAGTCGGGTAGGCAATTCATATAAGGACGGAATACCTGCCTGGTTCAAAAAAATCGAAACCCTACACAATAAAAAACAAGTTGCGGTTTTTTGAAATGCGATCTATTTTTGTGGCAGAGAACCAATAACCAGGAAAAACCGTTACTAATGAGAATTTCTACATTCTTCTTGCAGGCCGACCTGCAATTCAACTTATTTAAGCCTGCCCTGCTTTGTTTTGTCACTGCTTTCATTGTTGCTTTACTCGCTATTCCTCCCATCATTTACCTCATCAATCGCTATCAATTGCATGACGTGCCCAATAGTCGCAAGTTGCACCGGGTACCGGTACCCACCATGGGTGGTATCGCGATCATTGCAGGAATGGTGGCGGCGCTGGTTTTATGGTTTCCCTTCAATAACGATATCCGCCAGGTTTGTTTCTTCTTCAGCATCATTGCGCTTTTTGCCATGGGCATCATGGATGACCTGAAAGATCTTTCGGCGAAGTATAAATTCATCGTACAACTGGGGCTGGCATCTCTGATCGCGCTATCCGGTATCAGGATCACTTCATTTGATGGACTGTTTGGCATTTATGAATTGTCGACCTCGACGCAGTACACTCTGACCATATTGGCCATCGTGGGTATTACCAACGCCTTCAACCTGATCGACGGCATCGACGGACTTTGTGGTGGGCTTTCCTTTATGAGCCTGGTAACTCTGGGTATTTTTATGACCCTCAGTGGTGACGCCGGCACGGCTGTAATTGCCTTTGCACTGGCGGGTGCTATACTTGCTTTCCTTTATTTCAATTTCAATCCCGCAAAAATATTCATGGGTGATACCGGTTCACTGGTCATTGGCTTTGTGGTTGCGGTGCTTTGTATTCGCCTGTTAAAATTTAATATCGATTCCCCCACGGCAGTCTTACCCGCCGCGCCGATGTTTGTGTTAGGAATTGTGCTGGTGCCGGTGTTTGATACCATTCGTGTGTTTGCCAAACGGATCTGGAAAGGCGGCTCACCCTTCGAAGCGGATAAAACTCATATTCATCACCTGCTCACCAACCAGGGATTCAGTCATGTATTTGCGGTGCGTGTGATATATTTTGTACATGCCTTTATCCTGATTGAAGTGTACCTTATCCAATCGCTGCGACAGGAAATGATCCTGCTGATCCTTGTCGGGCTGATGATCGCTGTCACCATTTTCTTCAAAAAGATCGGGGCATATATTTCTTATGACAAGAATGAAAGCCTGCAGGGAAGCGAGGGGCGATAAGGATAGATCAAGTCAATTAGTGATTCTCACAAATATTCATTTCTCAACCTGGCAATACGAAAAAGCGAACCGTATAAGATTGAGTTTCAATTAAGAAAAAAATTTGGACAGTAGAGAGAATAGAGCAATCTTAGTGTTAGCGGCAATCCTTGTGGAACCTCGTCATATATGTAAATGACATTGATGACTAAAATATTTCGCAGTATACAAATTGATAGAGCTCTGATTAGAACAGCTCCTATCTTCTTATTAAGTACAAGCTGCGGTGGAACTGGACGGCAAGGTCGTTACAGTAAGAAAGGATATGAAATAGCAGGGCTTCCTAACGCAGATGAAATAGGTGAATCGTTAATCATCGCAATACCGCTAATCCTTATTGGTTTTTTGATTTGTTATTTCGTTTGGTGGAACAAAAAAACAGACCCCAAGGATAGTGGAGCCGAAGCAGCTACCGGAGCAAAAGGTGTAATCGGATGTTTAGGATTCTTAATTCTTCTAATCGGTCTCTTTTTTCTTCTTCCGATTCTGGCTTGGGCGGAGTTAATCGGAACTGTTGCGATAAGACTTGGAATAGCCTTGGTTGTTATGGCCGTCATAATATACTCTTTGTACACTTGGTCAAAAAAAACATGAAAACTTAAAGTAAAAAGCTTTTTGCCACCTTGAAAAAAATACAAAAATGAAAAGACCAATTGCAGTGCCGTTAATTTTATCAATTGTCGTCACCATTTTCCTTTCCATGATTATTAACAATCGTGTCTTACACAGTGCACAGCAAGGTGCTGACAATGTTTCTCTTCGCTACACAAGGAATGCAAGTATGAATCCCGATAATGCGTTTTGGGATATGTATCCATATAGTTTGGGCCTTGCAACAATAGTCGGCATAATAGTGTTTATTATCGCCTATTTTCTAACACCGAAGAAAAAGGGAACATAGTCTCACAATTCGATTTTAAAGGAACGTAGACTGCCGCTAACAAGGGGTTTTCTGCTATGCTGGCGACAGAATATATTCTCATCGTCCCGCCCGCTATTCAGCTGCAGTCACAACTTCACGAACATAACCGAGCTTTGGAATATACAATCAGCTTTCTATCTTTAATCAGCGACAGTACCGGGCAGCAGTAACACGGAATATCAGCACAGCAGAAAGCCCTGAACGTTGTACGAAACCCTAAAGCAATCTCCAAAAGTGAGAAACACCGATTATTAGGTAACCAATAAGATTTAATAAGCTTCAATTGTAGTAATAAACTAAAAGATTATCTGATGAAAATTATTTGCCGAGTAGCACTTGTGATACTTTTCGTGGGATTTCTTACTATTTCTGGGTTTTCCCAAAATTCTAACTCATCCAAATTGAATAGAGTTGTGTGGTCAAATGTTAGCAAATTCAATATTGAAAGCAATAAAGCTTTTATGCAAGTTTTAAAATTGAATTACTACAACGATTTATTTGAGAGGGATAAGTCTATGACCAAAGGAAAGGCAGTACGCAAAACTAATCAATATGAAAGTCAAGTGCTTTCAAATATAGGTATTCCTAGCTCAATAAGTACTAGTTCAGAATTTCATAATTATCAACTTGACTTGGCTTCGCAATTACCCTCTAGGAGTAAATCTGAATTAGCATTATCATTAGTTGCACTTGCTAAACGTACTTATGATTATGTGACAACACAAAATATGGATTACGACCCTTGGGTTGAATATAGTTATGTTCGGCTAGGTTCGTTTTTGGGAAGAGAGATTTTTACCGAAACCAATCGGATGCTCGATCACTTTGGAGAAGGGTCTGATTATGCAAATGGTTTAGACGAACTATTCGGGAAAGCATTCGGAGCATACACTTATCAAACAGCGAAGCAAATTCTGGATGCAAATCCCAATTTTACAAATCATTTGAACTTAGAAAAATTGCTTGATGACGTTAACAGTCAGAAAGAATTGCTAGATATTCAAAATAAAATTTTGGAAAAATTCGGCGAACAACTCGCTTCATTGGAGCATGTCCAACGTGAAAACAACAAAATTCTCGAAGAAGTAAGAAATAGGAATGCCGAAAGGGAAAAACTTGAGAGAAAACGAGAGGAACTGAGTTTAATAATACAGACTGCCCAGACAGGTATCAATTTTTTCTCACAACTCATTGAACTAACTGGTAATAAAGACTTGTCCCATAAGCTATATCAAACTGGTGCTTCTGTCGTTCAAATAGCTGAATCAATTAATAACTTTGAAAACGTTACTAGTAAATTGGAAGGCTTTAAGCACACCGCAGGTACCATTTCCTTAGCAGCTAATATTTTTTCTGCTGCGTTTAATATTTTTCAACTCTTTGCATCAAGAGACGAACAGATTAATCAAATTATAATTAGCAAACTTGATGGAATTTCGAAGCAAATCGATACGCTGTATTTTCACATGCATGAACGGTTTGATGGCATTGATAAGAGGTTTGAGATATTGTTTGAGAATTTAGGTGAAAATTTCAAATTCTTACATAAAGAATTATACATTGCGAATGTAAAGCTGGATGATCTACAATCTTCCTTCTTTGAGACACTTCAACAGATACTATATAGTGAAAGTACTATTCTTGAACGGCAGAAGAATACTGCAACTTCGCAACTTCGGGATTACATAAATGAGGTACAAGAAAATGACCCTTTTCTTTATCCTCTTGAGTACAACAATTCGGGGCTTAGTTATCTTAGGTTTGCAAATTACTTTCATCTATGGGCGACCAAAGAGTCCATAAGAAACGCAGAGTTAGAAACATCAGGAATTTCACTTAATGATAACAGCATTGCCAAATGGTTAAGCCAAAGACACAACCAATTTTCTGCACTCAACTTTATAAACAGGGTATCAAAGGAGAAGCTTAATGCTGGGCAATTGTCTTCTACTATAATTCCAAATACACTTGATTGGTTGATGGGTGCAAATGCTTATTTATTATTAATTGATAAGTATCCAAACTTTTTCAAACGGTCAAAAATCAAACAAATAGATGAAATCATTTCAACAGGAGAACTAATTCTTAATGCTCAACAATCAATATTATTCGGATCTGATTCATCAAAAGGAAAACAAAACCAATTATTAGATTCCTGCCTTTCGAACTACAAAAAACTAAATTATGAACTAATTGATCTTATTTACAACAAGAAAAAGGAAATTGAATTTCTTGAATTGGATAGTCTGCAATTATTTAAAAGACAAAATCAAGACTTGCAATTTAATGGAACCATCAAGTTCGTTAATAAAAAAAATCAGGAGTATCCATTTTCAAATCCTACAGTAGCACCATTGATACCTAAAGT
>JAEYOL010000258.1 GCA_023411775.1 Bacteroidota bacterium
GAATATACCTCCCAGGGGTTTTGTGTACCGGGCAAATAAACGCGCGCCATAATTTTTTGATGTGGTGCTTGCCCCGGGCCCGGAAGGATTGGCCTTATTATATCCATAGTTCAGGTTAACACCAGCTGTCCAATTTTCGGTAAACTGGTAACCCACACCAGGGTTTAGCTGGAAGGTTGTGTATTTATCGTCGTCCGCTTCTTTGGTCGTGGAGATACCTACGTTACCGTACAATAAAACACTTCCTTTCTGAGCGTGTCCTGCGAAAGCAAATCCTGCCAGCAATAATGAACTTAAAACAAGTTTTTTCATAAAAAATACATTTTGCCCAATGGAGCAAATCGTATACCTGTGTGAATCCTGTGTTTTAAATTGTTCAATCTGTCATGACTTCCCGCATCTTCATAAAAACTGTCAGTGACATATATTGTACTTAAGAAATGTAATGATACCGGGATAGTTGTTTTAGTCCTACCGCTCGTGAACCTACTTAGTAATTGTACATGCAACTAACAATTACACCCTGGGCGCTTATTGCTGTTTCTTCTTCAATTGCTCTTCGGCATAACCAAATGCTTTTTTCATCATATCCGTTTTCCTGAACTCGTATTTTGTACGGATCTTTTCTTCTTCGCTGGCTACCGAGGTGAACATGGCATCAATGGCACGTGCGGCAATAAAATCTGTCAGATTTGTTTCAAGCGGTTTGTTGATGAACGGGATCTTGTTATAGACAGTGACAAGATTGCTCCATTCTTTATTCGCTCCCTCGGTTTTTACGGTGCTGTCTACAATTGGCCTGAAGGCAGTCATTAGTTCGGGTGACATCGCGCCTTTAAAATAATCGGTGGCCGCATGCAGGTTGTCTGTTACCAGAATTCCTGCCGCATCGCGGATCGACATTCTTTTCACTGAGTTCAGGAAAATCGGTTTCGCGGCAGTAACTGCCGACGACATGGCCCGGGTGAATTTGGAAGTGACCTGGTCTACCATTTTATCCATGCCAATATCTTTCAACGTTTTTTCAATCTTGGCGGCATCACCAGGAAATGCAAACCGGACCAATGGATTGCCGCTGTTGGGATTTGCAAACGCGTCAAACCCGCTGAATAATCCCTGCGTAAGAGCATCTCTCAGGCCCGCAGCCATCTCAAATTCTGAAATACCAATTTGGGATGCTATTTGTTTTAAGGAATCGCAGGAAGATAAAAAAACAGAGAGGCTCAACGCTACACTTAGGTAAATTCGTTTCATAGTGTTTTTATTTGATTCTAAATTTTAATTAACAGGGTCGGACTGTAATGCCGCGAAGGTAAATATTGCCGCTCAAAATCGTACTACCCGGAAACACGGAACCCCGGTTGTAAAGGTTGGTGGGACGTAAAGTATTGTGCTTCCCGCCTTCCCTCCCGATAGCTATCGGGATCCCGGCAAAAAATCAATTCTAATTCAACTGAGGATCTGTAGGAAAATGGATCATCATTTCATAGTCACCACCCAGGTGTTTGAGCGACTCTTTCCAGATATCTCCCGCATCGGTCTGAAAAATTAACTTACGGTTAGCCTGCACGGTAAGCCAGGATTTTTCTTTTATCTCATCGGCCAGCTGACCATTGCTCCAGCCAGAGTAACCGATATAAAAACGGATCTTATTAAAGTCAACATCACCACTCTGGATCAGTTCAACGGTTTTGCTGAAATCACCTCCCCAGTAGATGCCTTTCATGACTTCTTCACCACCCGGGATATCTATAGGATATTGGTGAAGGAAGTGGATCGTATCCCGCTGAACTGGTCCTCCATAGTAAACCGGCAGTTTAAAACCTTCCAGGTCAGGGATCAGTTCATCGAGCGTGTTTTCAAATTGCCGGTTGAGTACAAAACCAAAACTACCTTCTTCGCGATGTTCGCAAAGCAGTACGACCGTCCTGAGAAAATTGGGGTCTTTCAGGAACGGGTCAGCTATTAATAATATGCCAGGTCCGGGGTCAACCATACTTCAAGTTAGGATTTTTAATTTTTTTGAAAAAAACAGTGCTATTTTATGGCCGGGGAGACGGGAAGACGGAAAGATCGTTAGGAAAAATGGATTGCCCAATTATCACTTCTCGCCCCATCGTCTTACCGGCCGCTTACAGCAGCACGACCTTTAAAGTACAGTTAAAAAAGGAGTAGTGACTTGTAAAGATTCAGCATCTGGCTGGCTGTGTAGTATTTTTGCCGGATTGCCATGGTTAACAAAAACCTTTTATCTTTCCGTAAAAACCAGCAATCTAAAATTTCGTGAAACGGACCTTTACAATCATCACAGTACTGATTACGCTTTCTTTGCTCGGCATTATTTTTATCCAGATATCCTGGCTCAAAAATATGATCCTTTTAAAAGAGGAGCAGATCAAGGGTAAAGTAGAAAGGGCGGTGATGATGGTAGGCGATGAACTGGCGCAATACAAGGGAAATTATCTCAGTAGCAAGATCAGTTCACCCAACGCTATCTTTCACGATGATTTCACCATGGAATTTTTGAGACCAGTTACCATCGGTCGCCGTTTTACCGCCGCTGAACTTCGTGAGAAAATTGAAAAGGCGTTTCATACCATGGAACTGGATAAAGTGAGGTTTGAGTTTATGCTGGCGACCATCAGCCCCAGAACACAAGGCGTTGAGAAGATCGAACTACAATCACGCAACTTTGCCGTCGAATACGACGACACGCTTAATAATTATTCACGTGGCTTTCCTTTGTTTGCTCCCAGTGGCTCGGCAGCGGAAAATCTTGCGCTTGATGAAACCCTTGTTGTGGTAGCACTCGACTGGAGAGATGCTGCGTTAAAAGAGCTTCGCGTACGCATACTATCATCCATTCTTTTCACCATCATCATTATCACCGCATTTTATCTCACGGTGCGCACCATGTTGCGTCAGAAAAAACTGGGTGAGATCAAGAATGATTTCATCAATAATATGACGCATGAATTTAAAACGCCCATCGCGACGATCTCTCTTGCCGTGGATGCACTTAAGAATGAAAAGGTGATGCAGGACCGGGAGAAGATGGGTTATTTCAGCGCGATTATCAAGGAAGAAAATCAAAGGATGAACCGCCAGGTGGAGACTATATTGAAGGCATCACAATTGGATAAACAGGAAGTAGAGCTGAATATGCAGCCTCTTCATGCGCATGAGGTGATCAGGGATGTGGTGGGCAATTTTGCGTTGCAACTACAGGAAAAAAATGGCAAGGCTGAGCTTACACTTAACGCAGAATCGGATCTTGTAATGGCCGATGAAGTGCATTTCACCAATATGATCAATAACCTGATTGATAACGCCGTCAAGTATTCCAGGGAAACTGTTCCGTTACAGGTAAAGATATCTACGCAGTCGAACGGAAAAAGCCTGGTGATAAAAGTAGAGGACAACGGTATTGGCATGAACAAGGAAACGGTCAAACGTGTGTTTGAAAAATTTTACCGGGCGCATACCGGTAACCTGCACAACGTAAAAGGATTTGGACTGGGCCTGAGTTATGTAAAATCGGTGGTTGAAGCACAGGGCGGTGAAATCAAAGTAGACAGTGTACTGGGTAAAGGAAGTTCGTTTGTGTTGAATTTTCCATTGAAGAAGGCATAGCGTTGTATTCCTCAGTCCTTTTTTACAAAGAATGCCTTTTCGATTATTTCCTGAAGTTCAAAAAGCAGCCATCTCCATAGCTGAGGAAGCGATAGTCATTTTGCAAAGCGTGTTCATAAATTCTTTTCCAGTCGTCACCAACGAGCGCCGCGACCAGTAAAAGCAGGGTGGATTGCGGTTGATGAAAGTTGGTGATCAGCCCATCTGCAATTTTTGGTGTATAGCCCGGGGCAATAATAATTTTTGTTTTGGTGACCAGCTTCTCCAATGAATTTGACTCCATCCACGTACGCAAATTTTCCAGGGCCTGATGAGCCGTGAGATCCTGTACAGGCAGATCATAAGGATCCCACTGCTGCAGTTCAGGTATTGACTGGTTTTTTTCGATGTTTAGTTTTACGCCCAGCCAGTAAAGACTTTCTATCGTTCGAAGGGAGGTAGTGCCAACAGCAATGATCCTGTTGTCAAGGTTGGTAAGAATATCGTTGATTGTTTCTTTTGAAACATCAATATACTCCGCATGCATTTCATGCTGTTCCATCGTTTCTGATTTAACAGGCTTGAATGTCCCGGCGCCTACATGAAGCGTTACAAATTTTCGCTGAATGTTTTTTTTAGCAAACTCCCCGAATAATTCGTCGGTAAAGTGCAGGCCGGCTGTTGGAGCGGCAACTGAACCATCGAGACTGGCATAAATGGTTTGATACCTTTCAGCATCGCTGCTTTCAGCTTTTCTTTTGATATAAGGAGGAAGGGGGATTGCTCCTGCGTGATGTAACAACTCTGCGAAACTCATTTCCGGATCCGACCAGGAGAGTTCAATGACGAAGCTTCCCATTCTTTTTTCTACATACACAGCCTGCAAAATGATCTCCTTTCCGTAAGCTGTGATTATTTTTTTTAATACTTGTCCGTGTTTCCATTTGGAAGCACCACCTACCAGGCATTGCCACCACACTTTTCCTTTCTCCGACATTGCCGAGCTGATATCCGCATATTGCTCGTGTGGCTCCAGGCAAAATATCTCCACGGTGCCGCCGGTTGGTTTTTGAAAAAGTAGTCTTGCCTCCACCACTTTTGTATTATTAAAGATCAGCATCGAGCCAGGCGCGATATAAGAGGTAATGTTTTTATAGTTATCATCCCTGATAATTCCATTATCATATACAAGCAGTTTGGAAGCGTCACGTACGGGGAGCGGGTAGTTCGCAATGCTATGTTCGGGAAGCTGGTATGTGTAGTCGGAGATGGAAAGTTGTTTGGGGTGCATTTTTGCAAAGATTCGAATTAAGATTGAGATTGAGATTGAGATTGAGATTGAGGTTGAGGTTGAGGTTGAGGTTGAGATTGAGACTAAGTTTGAGACTACTGCTTAACCTTAATCTTAACCTTAACCTCATCCTCCCGCAAGAACGATTTTCCACCCCTTATCCACCGCAATGCACATGATATTAACAGGTAAAATCTGATAACACCGACGCTGATCTGGCGAAACCCAATAGGGTATTGACTTACCTGTAAAAAAAGTTTGTGGACAAAATAAAAATGCCAAAATTTGGATGGAAAGTGGGAAAAAGTGTTATTTTGTGTGAATTAGTACAAAATTGATCCAAGCACCTGATAATGATAGATATCCTTGGCGAATACCAGGCGACTTTAGACTCAAAAGGTCGTTTCCTTTTACCGGCTGCCTTCAAAAAGCAGTTGTCGGAGGAGGAGGGTACCCGCTTTGTTTTCAACAGGGGTCTGGACAATTGCGTCACTTTATTCACATTGAAGAATTGGGAGGCATTTGCGGCGAAGATCAGGACTTTGAATGATTTTAATGAGGAAGAAAGGCCGGTTCGCCGCTTTTTTTTGAACGGCGCCGCCTATGTGGAACCGGACACTGCAGGCCGACTGCTGGTGCCGCAACACCTGAAGGAGCATGCGGGGTTACAAAAAGACCTGGTCATGCACTGGGCCGACGACAAACTTGAAATCTGGGATAGTAATAAGTACAAACAGCTCTTTGATTCGATCTCACCGGAAGCATTAAGCAAAATGGTGCACAAGGTATTGGGAGGTGGCAATAGTCCGGGTAGCTGACCGGGGCAGGGTTTAAAAGTTAATTGACTGACATGGGGAAGAAGTCAAATAAAGGTGAAAAATTAACTGACCAACCAGGCATGTCACCGGGACAAACCTATCACGTACCCGTTCTGTTGCAGGAAACGATAGCAGGGTTAGCTATCAAACCTGGCGGAATATATGTGGATTGCACTTTTGGCGGAGGTGGTCATTCCAAAGCCATATTGGAAAAACTCGGTTCTGAGGGAAAATTATTTGCCTTCGACCAGGATGAAGCCGCCAGGCAAAACCTGCCTGCCGACGATCGCCTGGTTTTTATTCCCCACAATTTCCGACATATCGGGAGACTGCTTCGTTTGCACCAGGTATCGGCGGTTGATGGCATCATGGCCGACCTGGGGGTAAGCAGCCACCAGTTCAACGAGGCCGATCGTGGATTCTCAACTCGCTTCAATGCCAACCTCGACATGCGCATGGACCAGCGGCAGATCCTCACAGCTTATGATGTTATCAGCACTTACAGCGAATCGCAGTTGCATAAGATGTTTGAGCAATATGGCGAAGTGACCAATGCGAAGACATTGGCAAAGGCCATCGTGGATACGCGAAGTCATGTTTCATTAAAAACCATTGACGGCTTTAAACAAGCACTCCGGGAGATCGTGAAAGGAAACCCAAACAGATACTTTGCCCAGGTTTTCCAGGCGTTGCGCATTGAAGTGAATGATGAATTGGGAGCATTGAAAGAAATGCTGCAGCAAATCCCAAAACTGCTGAAACCCGGAGGCCGGGTTGCCATCATCACATTCCATTCTTTAGAGGACAGGCTGGTTAAAGTATTTTTTAAGCGCGGCTCATTTGAAGAGTCGGTGGAGAATCCTTTTATCAATACTGAAACAATAAACGAATTGAAACTGGTTACAAAAAAACCAATCGAACCTTCGGAAGAAGAAATAAAAAATAACCCGAGATCGAGGAGTGCGAGACTGAGAGTTGCAGAGAGAATTTGAGAATTTGAAAATTTGAAAATTTGAAAATGCGGGGGGATATGAAAATGTGATGATGTGAAAATGTGAAAATGTGAAAATGGAATATTGTATTAAGAGATTATGGACGGAAAAGAAATAAAACAAGGAAAGGGACCGGTGCGCGGTTGGAAGAAATTGTTGAATTACCAGTCGGTAGTAAAACAGGTTCCTTTCTTTTTATTTCTTACGCTATTAGCCGTCATCTACATATATAATGGTCATATGGCTGATAAAACAGCAAGAAAAATAAGCCGGACAACACGGGAAGTGAGAGAACTACAGCATGAATATAAGACGGTAAAGGCTGAAGTGATGTTTCGAAGCAAACAAAGCGAACTGGTAAAAGCTGTTGAGCCCCTTGGTTTGAAAGAATTGATAGCATCGCCGGTGGTGCTGGCAGGGAAGGTGGAGGAAGGGAGCCGATAGCGTTCCTGTTAGGAATTGGGAATTAGGGATTAAGAATTAGGGATTTGGGGTGAGGGTTTTTAATGAAGAAAAACAACTGTTAAACAAAAAATGGAAGTAAGGCGCGACATATTGTGGAGGGTGTACCTGTGCTTTATCGGCATGGCGGTCCTTTGCGTCTTCATTCTGGGGAAAGCGTTTTATATCCAGCGTTTCGAGGGCGAGCACTGGCGCAGTATGAGCGACAGTATGCATCAGCGTATCGTAGAACTGGATGCCGACCGTGGAACCATCTATAGCGAAGATGGCCAGATGCTAAGCACCTCGCTTCCGGAATTTGATATCTACCTCGACTTCCAGGCTGATGGTTTACGTGATAAAAACGGGAAAGTGTTTCATGAAAACGTTGACTCATTTGCTATTGCGCTTTCACGTTATTTCGGAGACAAAACAACGGCTCAGTATAAAAAGGAATTACTGGCAGGCTACAAAAAGAAAAGCCGTTACTACCCGTTGAAAAAGAAATTGTCTTTTGAGCAATATAAAAACTTCCGGCAGTTTCCACTGGTTAGATTAGGTCGTAATAAAAGTGGCGTGATCGTAGAAGAAAACAGCCGGCGGCTTTCGCCCTTCGGATTACTCGCCAACCGCACCATCGGTCTTTCGCGTGAACATATTGCCAGCAACGGCAAAGTGAAAAAGCAAAATGTCGGTCTTGAAAAAACATATGATTCATTACTCACGGGCCAGAAGGGTCAACGCCTGGTAAGGTAAGCTTCGGGCGGAGCGATCCCGGTAGAGGGATTCCAGATAGAGCCCGAAAATGGGAAGGACATATTTACCACGATCGATGTGAATATCCAGGATATTACCGAGACCGCTTTGCTAAAACAAATGGAGGCGACTGAATCTTTATACGGTACATGCATAGTCATGGAAACCAAAACCGGAAAAATTAAAGCGATCGCAAACCTGGGCCGCAGACCCGATGGCAGCTACTGGGAAGATGATAACTACGCCTTACGTATTACAGAACCTGGTTCCACCATTAAACTGGTGACATTGTTGGCCGTGCTGGAAAAAGGAAGTTCAAAGATGACCGACCTGGTGGAAGTGGGCAGCGCGGGTCGGATGGTTGTGGGTCCAAGAAACGTAAATGATGCAGAGCGCTCTCCCAAACCTGTCCTGACAGTAAAAGAATGTTTTGCACACAGTTCGAATGTTGGAATGAGCAAACTTGCCTACAAAGCCTTCGGACAAAATCCAAAAGAATTCCGGGATTACCTGCATCGCTATCATATGGATACTCCCTCACCTGTAGATCTTTCAAATATTCCCAGTCCCCGTTTTGCTCCACTTGATAAAAACAGGGGTGGTGTGATGAATATGATTACGATGAGCTTTGGCTATGCGGCACAGGTGAGCCCCCTTCATACACTGACACTATATAATGCAGTGGCTAATAATGGCAGGATGATGAAACCTTACCTGGTCAACAGTGTACAGCAGGATGGGATTGTGCTAAAGCAATTCGAACCAACCGTCATGGACGACGCGATCGCAAGACCCGATGTGATCAACGCTGCTAAAGAAAGTATGGAAGCTGTAGTGACAGAAGGTACCGGACGATACGCATTTAAAGATATGCCCTTCACCATAGGTGGAAAAACAGGAACGGCGCATGTGGCGGATGGTAATATAAAATATAGCGCAGGTGTGTACCAGGCCTCCTTCGTTGGTTATTTCCCAGCCAACGATCCGCAGTATTCCTGCATTGTAGTCATTCGCTCTAAACCGTATGCGGCCCTGCACTATGGTGGTACATTGGCCGGGCCTGTGTTTAAAGACGTAGCGACGAAGATCTATGCCATGTATGTAGATAAGAAAGCACCACATCTTTATGCCGCAAAAAAAGATAGCGCGGCTTTCTTTTATGCGGGCACCACCGCAGATATCAGGAAAGTATACCAATCGCTGAATATCGCATATAACGACTCATCAAGTAACTCGCAATATGGCAACGTGATCGCAGTAAACTACCAGCCAGTTGTGAAGAAAGTGCCGGTGCAGGAAAACACGATGCCCGATGTTAAAGGAATGGGTTTGAAGGACGCTTTATTCCTGTTGGAAAACCTTGGAGTAAAAGTGACGATAAAAGGAAAAGGAAAAGTTTCCGGCCAGTCGGTTGATCCCGGAACAATGCTGAAAAAAGGAATGGACGTTGTACTGAACCTGACATAAATAAGAGTCTGTGCTATTACAGGATGTTTTATATAAAGTTTCGATCAGGTCCGTCACGGGTAGTACGGCAATAAACATCCAGGATGTACAACTTGATTCGAGAAATGTGAAACCGGGGGCATTGTTTGTGGCAGTGAAGGGAGCCCAGTCCGACGGACACCAGTTTATTGACAAGGCGGTTGAGAATGGTGCGAAGGCCGTGATTTGCGAAGCGATGCCGGCCGAAGTGAAACAGGATGTGGTGTATGTGCAGGTGGAAAACAGTGCAGCGGCGGCAGGTTGGATTGCGCATAATTTTTTTGATCAGCCATCGGAGCGTTTGAAGCTGGTAGGCGTCACCGGTACGAATGGGAAAACGACGATTGCCACATTGTTATTTAAGCTCTTTACATCATTGGGATATAAGTGCGGGTTGTTAAGCACGGTTGAAAACCATATCGGCGATACGGTTTTACCGGCTACGCATACAACTCCCGACGCGGTCAGTTTGAACCGGCTACTAAAGCAAATGGTGGATGCGTCCTGTACACATGTGTTTATGGAAGTGAGCTCACATGCGATACACCAGCATCGTGTTACAGGTTTGAAGTTTACCGGGGGTGTATTCAGCAATATCACGCATGACCACCTGGACTATCATCAAACTTTTGATGAGTACATCCGTGTGAAAAAATCGTTTTTTGATTCGCTGAGTTCGCCGGCTTTTGCCATCAGCAATGCGGATGACAAAAGAGGCCAGGTGATGTTGCAGAATACAGGCGCTTCGAAATACCTGTATAGCTTGAAAACACTGGCGGATTTTAAAGGAAAGATCATTGAAAATACTTTGTCGGGGCTCGTGATGACGGTAAATGACCAGGAAGTGCATTTCCGATTGATCGGTGAGTTCAATGCCTACAACCTGCTGGCCGCATTTGCGGTGGGCGTTTGTATGGGAGAAGATAAGCAGGAACTGCTCAGGTGTCTGAGTATACTCACGGGTGCGGAAGGCAGATTCGACTACCTGGTTTCACCAAGGGACAATTTGATCGCCATCGTGGATTATGCGCATACACCTGATGCATTACTGAATGTGCTGGCCACGATCAAAAAGTTGAAGAAGGGTTTTGAACAGGTGATCACGGTAGTGGGTTGTGGTGGAGACCGCGATCGTACCAAGCGCCCGATCATGGCGGAGGTAGCATGTGAACACAGCGATAAAGCAATTTTCACCAGTGATAACCCGAGATCGGAAGATCCGGCGCAGATAATCAGAGATATGGAGGAAGGCCTGCCGGCCGCAGCGAAAAGGAAATATATCTCGATAGTGGACAGGAAGGAAGCGATTAAAACAGCGATCAGCCTGGCCAAACCTGAAGACATCATCCTGGTAGCGGGCAAAGGCCATGAAAAATACCAGGAAATAAAAGGAGTGAGAAATCATTTTGACGATAAAGAAATAGTGAGAGAGATGTTTGAGCTGATGGATAGATAAGTGAAGTGAGAGAGTAAATAGAACTAACGTAGTAAACAGCAAAGCGAAACCAACACCAGCATGTTGTATCACTTATTTGATTGGTTTGATAAACAGGACATGAACTTCCCCGGAAGTGAGTTGTACCGCTTTATCACTTTCCGTGTATTGCTTGCGATACTGCTATCATTATTTATTACGCTGATCTATGGAAAGAAACTGATCCGGTTATTACAAAAGAAGCAGGTAGGTGAGTCGGTTCGCGACCTGGGTCTGGCTGGTGAGCAAACCAAGAAGGGTACGCCAACGATGGGCGGTCTCATCATCATCATGGCGATCGTGGTACCAACACTTCTGTTGGCCCGGCTCGATACGGTGTACATTATCCTGATGCTGGTAGCGACAGTCTGGTTGGGTGTGATCGGATTTATCGATGACTATCTCAAACTGCGTGCGAAAAAGCTGGCGCAGCAACAGGGAGCAGCTTATAAGAAAGGTGACAAAGACGGTTTGGCGGGCTGGTTTAAAATTTTGGGGCAGGTGGGACTGGGCATTACGGTGGGAGCAGTTCTTTATTTTAATAGCGAGGTGAGGATATGGAGAGAGTACCAGGGCACTCCTAAGGCAGGTGACTCAACGATCATTACCAAGATCGTCAACAACCGGGAGAAGCATTTTGTGGAAACAAAGGAACCTGTTACAACCATTCCTTTTGTAAAAAACCACGAGTTCAATTATACCAAATTATTGCCCGAAAGCCTTCGGCAGTATTCATGGGTATTGTATATACTGGTGGTAATTTTCATCATTACGGCGGTGTCCAATGGTTCAAATATTACAGACGGGCTCGACGGGCTCGCCACGGGAACCTCCGCGTTGATTGGTGTGTTGTTGGGCATATTCGCTTATGCCAGCGGTAACTTCTTTTTTGCGGATTACCTCAATATCATGTACATCCCGGGGCTGGGCGAGCTATCCATTTTTATCGCCGCCATGATCGGTGCCTGTATCGGGTTTCTCTGGTATAATTCGTACCCGGCACAAGTGTTCATGGGGGATACCGGAAGTCTTACCCTGGGTGGTATCATCGCAGCGTTGGCCATCATCGTGCATAAAGAGCTGCTGATCCCGATATTTTGTGGTGTGTTCCTGGTTGAGAATATAAGTGTGATACTGCAGGTCACCTATTTCAAGTACACGAAGAAGAAGACAGGTGTTGGAAAACGGATTTTCCTGATGAGCCCGCTGCATCACCACTATCAGAAGCTGGGCTATCATGAAGCGAAGATTGTGACGAGGTTCTGGATCGTGACAGTATTATGTGTGGTATTGAGCATTGTAACATTGAAACTCAGGTAAACAAGGATATAATTTTTAGATAGGATTTTTTGAAAAACCGCCCACTGTTACCGAACCCCTTTGAAGCAGTACTCTGAAGAAATGCTTTGTGGACGTTATTGAAATTAATACTTGTGAAGAACCATTTTTCCGACCCCATGAAAAACTATCGATCCGTGATACTCCTGCCATGAAGCAGAACTGCGGATAGGAAACTATGAGCAAGCGATTTGTCATATTGGGTGGCGGAGAAAGTGGCGTAGGTGCCGCACTGCTCGCCAGGCAAAACGGATATGACGTGTTTGTCTCTGACGAAAGTTCTTTGAAGGATCATTATCGTAAAGAATTGCAGGATGCTGGGATCGAATTTGAAGAAGGCCGGCACGATGAATCGAGGATCTTATCTGCGGATGAAGTGATGAAAAGTCCGGGGATACCTGAGAAAAATGCCATGGTAAAAAAGATCAGGGAAAAAGGAATCCCCGTCATCAGTGAAATTGAACTCGCCTATCGATTCAAAGGCGAAAGCCGGATCATCGCGATCACAGGCAGTAATGGAAAAACTACTACTACGGCGCTGACCTGGCATATCTGTAAGAAAGGTGGACTGGATTGTGCGCTGGTAGGCAATATCGGTTTTTCATTTGCCCGCCAGGTTGCAATGGACCCCAAGCCTTTGTATGTGGCCGAGATCAGCAGTTTTCAGTTGGATGACATCATTGAGTTCAGGCCAGATATCGCCATCCTGACCAATATCACCGAGGATCACCTCGATCGCTACGATTATGATTTTAGAAAATATATCGCCAGTAAGTTTCGAATTATTATGAACCAACGGGAAGATGATTATTTCATTTACTGTGCTGACGACGATATAACGATCAAGTATTTAAACGAGTTTAAAATTCACTCAAAACAACTGCCAATCAGTATGAAAACAGAACTAGCCAGAGGCGCTTTTATCAAAGACGGGGACATGTATGCACGCACGGGTGAAGACTTTACCAGTATGAGTGTGTTTGATTTTGCTCTCAAAGGGAAGCATAATCAGTACAATACTATGGCGGCTTGTCTGGTGGGAGTTACGATGGACATCAGGAAGGAAAAAATAAGAGAAGCCATTCAGGATTTCCAGGGTCTGGAGCACCGGATGGAACCCGTGGCCACCATCAGGGGAGTGGAGTTCATCAATGATAGTAAAGCGACCAATGTCAACTCAACCTGGTATGCCCTGGAAAGCATGACCAAACCAACGATCCTTGTACTTGGTGGCGTTGACAAGGGCAATGATTATTCATTGTTATATGACCTGGTAAGAGAGAAAGTGAAAGCGATTATTTGCCTGGGTGCCGACAACCGGAAGATACATGAGGCTTTTGGCAATATGGTAAGTACCATCGTCAATACCGACAACGCGATTGACGCCGTACAGGCTGCTTTTCATTTTGCCACAAAAGGAGATGTCGTTTTGCTGAGCCCGGCCTGTGCCAGCTTTGATCTGTTTAAAAATTATGAAGATAGGGGCAACCAGTTTAAAAAAGCGGTGAAGGAGCTATAGGAGGGTGAGATTGAAATTAAGGCAGAGATTGAAGTGGTTAGTGATGAAGTCACATGGATCACGAAATATAATGGGATTGACAGTAAACGGCGAACATTAATTTAATACATGGACGTAACAAGAGACATACGGTTTAGTGAAATGGGAAATTTTAACACCCGGAATCTGTTGAGTAAGACCAGGGGTGATAAAGTGATCTGGGCGCTGGTAGTGTTGCTGGCGCTGGTTTCCCTGTTGGCGGTGTATAGTGCTACGGGTTCACTGGCATATAAGAACTATAAAGGGAATACTGAAGTATACCTGTTCAAGCAGGTTGCCTTTATCGTGGTGGGTATACTGGTTGTATATTTTGCGCACCTGGTCAATTATACGGTTTATTCAAGGTTCGCTACCATCATGTATATCCTGGTCATTCCCCTGTTGATCTATACCTTATTTTTTGGTGTAAAGATGAATGAAGGTAGTCGCTGGATCCGCCTGCCACTGATCAATCTGACCATGCAAACCTCCGACCTGGCGAGGCTGGCACTATTCATGTACCTGGCGCGTTTGCTGAGCAGGAAGCAGCATGTGATCAAAGACTTTAAGAAAGGATTTTTGCCGGTGATCATACCGGTTTTGATCATTTGTGCACTGATCGCGCCTGCTAATCTATCGACAGCGTTATTACTTGGCGCAAGTTGCCTGATGTTATTATTTATCGGCCGGGCAAGGACAAAACATATATTGTTAACCATCGGCATTGCGTCAATTCCCATTCTTTTTTTGATCATCGCCGCAGTGGCACGTCATAGTTCAGGCGACGACGAGACCGCAGTAGCCCAAAAATCTTCATCGGCGCTGTTTACACGGGTAGAGACATGGATTGGGCGGGTTGAAAATTTTATTTACGGCGGTAAAGAGGCAGATAACGATGAAATGTACCAGGTAAACCAGGCAAAGATCGCGATAGCTAAAGGCGGAATGCTGGGCGTGGGACCGGGCAATAGCACAACACGTGACTACCTGCCACAGGCGTATAACGATTTCATCTTCGCGATCATTATTGAAGAATATGGAATTGCCGGTGGAATGTTCATTGTATTTATATACCTGGTGTTTTTATACAGGTGTATAAGAATATTCAAACGTTGCCCATATGCTTTCGGGGCATTTCTGGCCCTGGGACTAAGTTTTACGCTGGCAATCCAGGCGATTGCGAATATGGCGGTGACGGTAAACCTTTTCCCGGTTACAGGTGTCACGCTTCCGTTGGTAAGCATGGGCGGCAGCAGTTTTATTTTCACCTGCCTGGCTATCGGGATCATATTAAGTGTGGCCAGGAACGTGGAGCAGTTGGAAGGTGAGGCGGCAGCCAAAACAGAATAAGAAATGAAGGAGAATAATGAACAGACCTTGCATACCAAAAAACCTGAAGCAGGTGGCGGTTTGCGTGTGATCATAGCAGGTGGTGGAACGGGTGGTCATATTTTCCCGGCAATAGCGATTGCTAATGCTTTAAAAAGGATTGACGAAAGAACGGAAATACTTTTTGTTGGAGCTAAAGGAAAAATGGAGATGGAGAAAGTCCCGCAGGCAGGCTACCGGATCGAAGGCCTGGACATCGCGGGTTTCAACCGTAGTTCTTTGATAAAAAATATTGGATTGCCATTTAAACTGATCAAAAGTTTCTTCCAGGTGAGGAAGATCATTGGCCAGTTTAAACCATCCGCGGTGGTTGGTGTTGGAGGCTATTCAAGTTTCCCTGTACTAAGACTGGCGCAGGCAAGAGGGATACCCAGTTTTATACATGAATCCAACTCGTTTGCCGGTAAATCCAATATACTGTTGGGCCGGAAGGCGACAAAGATTTTTACAGGCACACCAGGGATGGAAAAATTTTTTCCAAAAGATAAGATCCTGGTAACCGGAAACCCTGTACGTGCATCAATCGTTGAGGCAAGGGTTACGCGCCAGGATGGAATTAAACACTTTTCATTGGATGAAAACCGAAAAACGGTGTTGGTGATAGGTGGAAGCCTGGGTGCGAAATCGATCAACGAAGCGATCAGTAAAGACCTCGACATGTTGACCGGGGAGAACCTGCAACTGATCTGGCAAACTGGAAAACCTTATGCTGCGAAAGCAAAAGAACATACAGCTGGAAAGACTTCTGTTTGGGTAAATGATTTTATCACGCAAATGGAGTTTGCTTATGCTGCAGCCGACATCGTAGTAGCCCGTGCCGGCGCTATGACCCTGGCTGAATTATGTGTCGTTAAAAAGCCCGTTTTATTCGTACCCTATCCATTTGCTGCCGAAGATCACCAAACCGTCAATGCAAAACAGCTGGTCGACAGCAACGCCGCATTGATGATCAAAGATGCTGAGGCGTCGGAAAAATTGGTGCCGATGACCATCCAGCTGGCCAGGGATGAAGAACGCCAGCTGGAATTGAAGAGAAATATTTCCGCTCTGGCTATTACCAATGCCGACGAGGTGATAGCCCGGGAAATATTGAAACTGGTAAAGAATGAGTAGAAGTAATAATACTGTCCTTATGAATACTCCCTTTTTGGGAGGCGAACAGATCCGTGAAGTGTATTTTATTGGAATAGGTGGAATTGGGATGAGCGCAGTAGCCAGGTACTTTCATTCGAAAGGAATAAAAGTGAGCGGGTACGATAAAACGCCGACGGGTTTGACAAGCACCCTTGAAAAAATGGGTATTGACATACATTACACGGAAGATATTGGACAGGTACCAAAAAATGTGCAGCTGGTTGTTTATACCCCGGCAGTGCCCAGCGATCACCAGGAGTTGAGATACTACCAGCAGCAGGGATACAAAGTGGTGAAGCGAAGCGATGTGCTGCAAATGATCTCTGAAAGTTCTTTTAATATATGTATAGCAGGTACGCATGGCAAGACCACCAACACAACCATGGTAGCGCATCTGCTCCGGGATGCCGGGTACGGATGCAACGCTTTTTTAGGAGGTATTTCGGTCAATTACGGAACTAATTTCTGGAGCGACCCGCGAAATGTATGCGTGATCGAAGCCGATGAATATGACCGCAGTTTTCTCAAACTGAGTCCTGACATCGCGATCATTTCAGCAATGGATGCCGACCACCTCGATATATACGGCACTGCCGAAGCTGTCGAGCAGGCTTTTATCGATTTCAGCAAAAAGTTAAAAGCGGGTGGTTTACTACTAAGGCAGTTTGGTCTGAAACGCGGAAAGCAACTAAGCGCCGACCGGCATTGTACCTATAGTTTGCAAAACGATGCTGCAGATGTGTATGCATCCAATATCAGGATGATGGATGGGAGCTATGAGTTTGATGTGACGGTATCGGCAAGCGTTACGACAGATGAGGCGAGGAAGATTGAAAATGTGGTGTTGAATATGGGCGGCATGCACAATGTCGAAAATGTTGTGGCTGCGATCGCCGCCGCCAGTTCTTTGGGAATAGAAAGCGAAAAGATAAAATCCGCTGTGGGCTCGTTTCGCGGTGTAAAGCGAAGGTTTGAGTATGTAATAAAAACCAGGGACCTGGTATATGTAGACGACTACGCACATCACCCCGAGGAACTGAGAGCCCTGATCAACGGTGCCCGTACCTTATTTCAGCAGCGAAAGTGTACCGTGATCTTTCAGCCACATCTCTACACAAGGACAAGAGATTTTGCTGATGGATTTGCAGAAGTGCTGGATATGGCTGATGAGGTGATCCTGTTACCCATCTATCCCGCGAGGGAACTGCCGATAGAAGGAGTAAGCAGCCAGATGATCATTGATAAAATGAAAAGAGTGAACAGGTCGGTTAAGACAAAGGATGAGTTGATCAGCTGGATAGCAACTGACTATAAAAAAAATATCAATAAAGATTTCGGAAACCTGCTGATCACGGCAGGTGCCGGAGATATTGATACGTTAGTGGAAAAGATCAGGAGCGAGTTGAATTAAAAAAGTTAAAAGCGAACAAAACAAACCGGATCGTGAATACCAGGAAGACCATACGAAAGATATTGTTTATTGCCATGTGGATGGTGATCGGGGGTGGTATGCTCGTGCTGTTGATCGCTGCTATGGGAAAGCAGAAAAGCAATATCTGCAATGATGTAGTGATCACGATCAAAGGTGTGGCGGATGATAAGTGTTTCCTTAGTAAGGCTGATATTATCCAGCTGTTGAGAACGGCAACGAAAGGAAATATTAAAGGCCAGCCAAAATCAGATTTCAATCTTCTTGAAATGGAAGCATTGCTGGAGCAAAATATATGGGTAAAAGATGCTCAATTATATTTTGATAGTAAGGATGTGTTACACGTGACGGTTTCGGAGAGAGAACCAGTGGCCAGGATTTTCACCAACAAGGGTAAGACCTTTTACATCGATGACGAAGAGAAGGGTATCCCGCTTTCTGAAAACCTAAGTACAAAAGTTCCTGTATTTACCGGGGTCCCTGATAAAGAGGATCGCAGAAAAAGGGATAGCCTGTTATTGCGCGACATAAAGGAAACGGCAAAATTTATCAGCAGCCATCCTTTTTGGCAGTCGCAGGTGGCACAGGTGGACCTGGTTCGTCCGCATCCTGAAGGCGACTATGAATTTGAAATGATACCCGTTGTCGGAAATCATGTGGTGAAATTGGGAAGTGGTTCTGATATAGACAGGAAGTTCAACCGCTTATTTATTTTCTATAAGGAAATACTAAGCCGTACGGGTTTTGAAAAATACAAAACGATCGATGTTCGTTTTGCGGGACAGGTAATTGGCGCGAAGGATGGTAAGGCGAAGTAGGGTATGCAGGGTAATGAAGTTTTGAAATGATCAGGAATTAAACGCTTTGGATAAAACAACAACTAAAAACAACTAACATGAATCACGAACAACCCATTATTGTAGGTCTGGACATTGGGACAACCAAGATCGCAGTAATCGCCGGGCGGAAGAATGAGTTCGGTAAACTGGAGATACTTGGATTTGGCAAGTCCAATTCAAATGGTGTAAAGCACGGGCAGGTGCTGAATATCGATGAAACGATCAAGGCTATCAGGACCGCGCTGGACAATTGCTTTGCCTCCAATCCTAACCTGGAAATTAACGATGTCTATGTTGGCATCGCCGGTCACCATATCAAAAGCCTGCAAACCCGCGGCGATATCGTGCGCCAGGCAAATGATGAAGAGATCTCACAACGCGAGATTGACCAGTTGATCAGCGATCAGTATAAAACTTATATTCCTGCCGGTGACCAGATCATTGATGTGATCCCCCAGGAATTTACAGTCGATAATTTCCAGAATATACCCAATCCCATCGGTTATGGTGGTGTAAAAGTGGGTGCCAATTTTCATATCATCACCGGTGATAAAAATGCGATCCGCAATATAAACCGCAGTGTTGAAAAAGCCGGACTGCGCACCAAGGACCTGGTACTACAGCCACTGGCTTCCTCATCAGCCGTTATGGGCCAGGAAGATCTTGAGGCTGGGGTAGCGATCGTTGATATCGGTGGAGGTACTACCGACCTGGCAGTTTTTTATGAGGGGATTCTGAAACATACTGCCGTGATCCCATTTGCCGGTGAGAATATTACCAATGATATCAAAACCGGCCTCGGTGTTTTAAAAACACAGGCGGAACAAATGAAGGTTCAGTTTGGAAGCGCGCTGGCCAACGAAGCGAAGGGAAATGCCTATATCACCATTCCCGGATTGCGGGGCATGCCCGCCAAAGAGATCAGCGTCAAAGGTCTCGCCAATATCATTCAGGCCAGGATGAGTGAGATCATGGACTTCGTGACTTATCATTTGAAACAGGTGGGTCTTGATAACAAAGCGTTGAATGGTGGTGTGGTACTGACAGGGGGCGGATCACAACTGAAACATTTAATTCAACTCACAGAATACACCACAGGCTTACCTGCCAGGATTGGTTTACCAACCGAACACCTGGCTGCCGGTCATATTGAAGAGCTGGCCAAACCAACTTATTCCACCTGTATCG
Source organism: Bacteroidota bacterium (assembly GCA_023411775.1). Taxonomy (GTDB): domain Bacteria; phylum Bacteroidota; class Bacteroidia; order Chitinophagales; family Chitinophagaceae; genus Terrimonas_B. The sequence continues at coordinate 19,724 of JAEYOL010000258.1, forward strand.
GACTCATCCTAAAAGGATATGATGACTACGAGCACAATCGCAAGAATTTTGAAAGGGAATTCAAAAAGGTGGATGTACCCGATGGTTTGAAGAAAGCTATCGCCAGGGAAGAGGAGGAGATTGAAGTGCCTGAAGTAAGCGCTGAAAAAGTAAAGCAACGCAGGGGGCTCAACAATTTCTGGGGGAAGTTCAAGGATGGTATCATCGATCTTTTCAAAGAAGAAGAAGATAAGCACTTATAGATTTTTTTAATAAAGCTCTTTACAACTAAACTAAAAACTCAACGGGACAGAAATGGAACGTTGAAAAAAACAACTAACCCCATTTTAAACAGCCCTAACCCCATTTCCTATGATTAAAGTGAGTGTGGGCTAAAACCAGACAATTATGATACATTTTGATTTGCCTAAGGAAAAATCATCCATCATCAAAGTGATTGGTGTTGGCGGCGGCGGTGGCAATGCAGTGAACCACATGTTTAGCCAGGATATTGAAGGTGTCAATTTTATTATCTGTAATACCGATGCACAGGCCCTGGCCAACAGTGGTATACCCAATCGCGTTCAACTTGGTCCCCATCTCACACAGGGTTTGGGCGCCGGCGCTAATCCCGAAATCGGAAGACAGGCAACTGAAGAATCCCTTGAAGAAATTAAGCGTATCCTGGAAGTAAATACAAAGATGGCTTTTATCACCGCCGGTATGGGTGGTGGTACAGGTACCGGCGGTGCGCCTATCATTGCTAAAATTTGCAAGGACCTTGGTATCCTCACCGTTGGTATCGTTACCACACCATTTGCTTATGAAGGGAAGAAAAGACAATTGCAGGCGGAAGAAGGTATCAAAACTTTGAAAGGGTATGTAGATACCCTACTTGTGATCAGCAACGACAAACTGCGTCACCAGTTTGGTAACCTGAAAATGAGAGACGCGTTTGCCAAGGCAGATAACGTTTTGGCAACAGCTGCAAAATGTATCACTGATGTAATTAATAGTACTGGTCAGATCAATGTTGACTTTGCTGATGTGTGCACTGTGATGCGTAATGGTGGGGTAGCAATCCTGGGTAGCTCTGCTGTTTCAGGCGAAGGCCGCGCATACAAAGCGATCGAAGAAGCATTGAACTCACCATTGCTGAATGATAACGAGATCAGCGGTGCTAAATGGATCCTCATTAATATCAATTCTGCTGAAGGTGAACACGAGTTTACCATGGACGAAGTTGAGATCATTCAAAACCACCTCGTATCACAGGCAGGGGAGGGTACCGATGTGATCATGGGTCTTGGGTATGACAATTCCCTGGATGATAAACTTGGAATCACACTGATCGCAACAGGTTTCCAGCACAAAGATCCATTCACAAAACAGGAGACAAAACCGGAGACCAGTAAAGAAGAAAAAATCGTTATGGTCCTGGGACAAAATGAAGAAGCTGACATAAAAGCTGACGACAAAATTCAAGTTGAAATAAAAGAAGATCTGCTTGCTCCGAAACTGGTTGATGAAGCCGTACCCGATGTACCGATGCCAGGACTTTTGGACATGGTTGAAACAGAATATATAAAGGAAGAAGAGCCGCTTGTGCTGCTACATTTACATACTGACGAAAAATTACCAGGTAAAAACACGGTGAATTCTGGTAAAATTACTGTTGGAAAAATGTTAACGCCGGATGTCAAAGAAGGCATATATTCGAGTTCCGAATCAACTCCTATATCCCTCAGCGAACCGCGCACCTTATCCACCGATTCAACAACACAAGTAAGTAAAGATAGTACTAGTACCAGCAGCCCGATGCCTGCAGCTCCGGGAGGCTATCAACTGGCCAGGCCATCCAATATCTACGCAGAGCCAGGTACAGAGGCCGATGCCTCAACGCCTTCTGCTGAGAAGCCGGTCTCCACTCCTGTTGCCGCAAACCCGTTGGACGAACCCATCGATATGCAAATGCAACTTGTGGAAAAAGACATTCCAGCGGCGGATATGCCGTTAGCCCACCATGCTCAAGCACCTTTGTACCCCGAGGTTGAGGATTCTGCTCTGCAGGACGAAAGCTCGGAGCAAAAACGTAGGGCAGCCGAACGACTGCACAAGTTGCGCAACTTGTCGTTCAATGTCAATTCGGCGGACCCGAATAATGAGTTTGAAACCGTGCCGGCCTATATCCGCCGCAATATGGAACTGTATAACAGCAATTCGCATATTGAGAACTTCTATAGCAATTACGAGGTCAAATCTGACCAAAATAACCAGGCACAAATCAGCACGATCAATACATTTTTAGACGGGAAAAAACCCGACTGATATCTTTCGGCACAATACCCTATTGGAAGCTGAGTCGAAGGACGCTCCCATTCGCCATGACAAAAATGGCCGAGTTTTTAGTTGTTCCCCGGTGTTTTTTTGCACCGGGGTTTTTTATTGGGAGAATTTATCAATGTATGGTCATCTCTTTTTCCGCTTCTTTCCCATAACGTATCACGATCTCGGGAATCGCTTTGATATCTTCTATGGATGTCCGGAAGTTAACGATACAGCTGCGTAACAGGTATTTTCCTTCCAGCAGCGTGTTGCTGACAAATAGCTCACCACCACGCTGTAGCAGGTTGAGCAGGTTTGTATTTAATTGATTGAGATATTCCTCTTTTTGCAATACATCTCCAGGTATTTCATCAGGAACATATCTAAATGTTGTAATACTTAAATCACCGGGAAATGTTTGCAGATTTTTATGTTTGCTTAATTCCTTGTAAAGTTGTTGTGCAAGTGATATGTCATCGCGTATCATACTCTTTATTCCATTAGCTCCTGCCTGTTGCATCACCATCCACACTTTTAATGCGCGAAATCCTCTTGAGTTCTGCGGTCCCCATTCATAAAAGTTGACCGGTGTTTCATCGCCAACTTTATCAAACTGGTAGTATGTCGGATGAAATGAAAATGCATCCGCCAGTAAGTTGGGGTCACGAACCAGCAAACAGCCTGCTTCGAGCGGACAATACAACCATTTATGCGGATCGATAGCGATGGAATCCGCCTGCTCCAGTCCTGCAAATTTTTCGTTTAACTCGCCCAATGAAGCTGCCAGTCCTCCATAAGCGCCATCAATATGGAACCAGGTTTTATGTTTTTGACAAACCTCCGCTATTTCTGCCAATGGGTCAACCGTTCCAAAACCTACACTTCCGGCTGTACCCACGACTGCCAGCGGAATCATTCCATTTGATTTGTCCAATGCCAGTTGTTTATCCAGCGCCGCAGCATCCATCCTTAAATCCTGGTCAGCCGGTATCCATCGTATAGCCTGCAAACCTAAACCAAGCAGGTCCGCAGTTTTTTGCAACCAGGTATGCACCTGTGAAGTGGCATACAAGGTAAATTTCAATCCCTGTTCGCCAAGACCTTTTTCACGTATGTCCCAATTCGCCATACTTTTTCGCGCCGCCCAGAGCCCGGCGATATTTGCCATATTACCACCACTCACCAGTATACCTCCGGCATTCCTGCGATAACCGATCAGTTCAGATAACCATCGGATACACTGCAATTCAATTTCAGTGGCTATTGGTGAAAGAATAAACGCGCCACAGTTAGGATTTGTAAGCGATGCAATAAAATCGGCCATCGCACCGAGAGGCGCGGGTGAAGAAGTGATATATCCCATGAAACGTGGATGGCCATTAAACAATGAGTTGTTTGCAAGCAGGGAAATAGTTCGTTGCACAAGCCGGGCCGGATCGAGTCCATCTTCCGTTAATTGATTCTCGGCACCGATCATTTTTCTAACAGATGATGGTGTGACGCCTTTGGTTACTTTACCTGCGGGTAAATTTTCAATAAAGTCGGCGAGTTCGTCGATCATCGCATGACCCACGCGACGAAATACTTCAGCGGGCATATCAACGATCGCCTGCCGGTTTACAGTAGGAAAGGTTTGCATAATAAAAAATTGGGGCAATAAGATACGAAATCATGCGGGGCTTCGCTCAAAAAAAAGTAACCGATAATATTTTAAACACCCGGTTATTCGATCACACGTTTTTCCACCCCTTCATTTGTAATGACCACTGGTTTGATAAATCCTTTGTCATCAAAATACATCCTGTCGATGCAGGTGACCCTGGAATTACCGTCTGTTTCGGTGAGTGGCCGGCGGTGATAAACGATATACCATTCATCTTTTCCCGGGATCTGGATTACAGAATGGTGGCCGGCACCGGTAGCAATGTTGGGATCCTGCTTTAATATTTTATCTACCCGCCCGAATGGTCCAAATGGTGAGTCGGCAATGGCGTAGGCAACACTATAGTTGGGCCCGGTCCATCCGCCTTCCGACCACATGAAATAATATTTTCCATCGCGTATAAACATAAACGGCCCTTCAACATAACCTTCCGGTGTGATCTCTTTGAAAATCTTTCCATCTTTGAAAGGCTCAAAACCCGTAAAGTCATGGTTGAGTTTGGCAATATTGCAATGACGCCATCCACCATAGATCAGGTAATGCTGCCCGTCACTGTCCCTGAATACAAACTGGTCGATCGGCTGGGCGCCATTGTGAAATTTGTCGATTAGTGGCTTACCCAAATGATCTTTAAACGGACCCGCAGGTTTGTCGGCAACAGCCACACCGATACCGCCATATTCATTGTCGCTTTGTATGTCGTTGGCACCAAAAAAGAGGAAATATTTTCCCTGGTTTTTTATGATCGAAGGCGCCCACATCGCACGCCTGGCCCATTTAATTGAGGAAGTGTCGAGTATCCGGGGATGTTTTGTCCAATTCACCAGGTCTGTAGATGAGAATGCATCCATGAAAACCTGTTTGTCATAGGGAGCTGAGTAAGTAGGATAAATCCAATATTGTTTATCAAAGATGATACCTTCGGGATCGGCATACCAACCTTGAAAAACGGGGTTGCCCGATTTTTGTATGGACTTCGAGTCTGGTGGCTGCGCGCTAACCAATAAACCAGTGAATAGAAGACAGCATAACAGGAGGGTATATCTCATCGCTTTTTATGTCGAATTTACAACATGGATTGGAAGATAATTTCGCTGAACAAATATTAATGATATGGCAACAGTTTTGATTACAGGTGGCACAGGTTTGATCGGCAGGGCTGTAACAAATGTTTTACTGGAAAAAAATTATAAGGTTATCATTCTTTCACGTAGCAAAACAATTTCCCCTGATCTGAAAGCCCGGGGCAATATTGATTTTGCAAACTGGGATATTGGTGGCGGAACTATCGACACTGAAGCTATTTCGAAAACAGATTATATTATACACCTCGCAGGTGCGGGGGTCGCGGATAAACGATGGTCAGAGAAAAGAAAGGCTGAGATCCGTGATAGCCGGGTAAAGTCGGGTGAACTGCTGGTTAAAGTATTGCGCGAAACAAAACATAAGGTCAAAGCCATAGTCAGTGCTTCTGCTATTGGCTGGTATGGTCCCGATCCCGAGATACCAAATCCTAAACCATTTCGTGAGGACGATCCAGCCGATGAAGGATTTCTAGGTCGTACCTGCCTCGCATGGGAAAAAAGCCTCGAGCCGGTTGAGAAAATGGGCATTCGTTTGGTCAAGTTACGCACCGGCATTGTACTCAGCCCTGATGGCGGTGCATTGAAAGAGTTTGAAAAATCCCTGCGTTTTGGCGTGGCTGCCATACTTGGGTCAGGCCGCCAGCGCATCAGCTGGATACATATCGATGATCTTGTACGGTTATATACCATGGCCATTGAAAACAACGAGATGCGCGGCTGCTATAATGCCGTAGCTCCTGCACCGGTTTCAAACCGCGAGTTTATGCTTCATCTCGCCCGTATCAGAAAAGGAAACTTCTTCATACCGATACATGTCCCCGGTTTTTTATTGAAGATCGTACTTGGTGAAATGAGTATTGAAGTTTTAAAAAGTGCAACCGTCAGCTGTGATAAAGTGCACGACAGCGGTTTCACATTCTTATACCCCTCACTAGAAGCGGCCCTGAGGAACGCTTAAAACAGCGAACCAGGTTTTAAACCTGGTTCGATAGTATAAACAAAAAATCGGGTGTAACTTATTGCTGTAAGACAACCATCCCCAATTCCTTTATTCCCAATCATTGTTGTCCGGGGAAAACCTGGCCTCAGAAAAATGGCGTTAAGAAAATTACGGAGTAAGCCGTCTTAAAGCGCAGCGTAAGGGAGCGGTCCCGATAGCTATCGGGATTCGAGCGCAGATTGACTAACACTCAAATGCAATCCAGGAGCGAGTTCGCCGGCGACAGGCTTACGAAGTAATTTTTAGCCATTTTTGCGCAGCTCCCGGATTAAATCCGGGACAAGCTTGATTTTTTTTGCTACTTTTTTG
>JAEYOL010000001.1 GCA_023411775.1 Bacteroidota bacterium
GTGCTGGTGTGGAGAAACGATACACGTAGTCCCACACATTACTACGCGCCTTTCCCGGGACATAGCAGTGAAAATGATTTTTTAAAATTCTATCATGACCCATTTACCCTGTTTGAAACCGACCTGAAAAACATCTATTCGCTTGATTAGTGATTATACGGGTAAACTTTCTATGCGGTATCAGGGAAAAATCACATTTAAAATGCGCGCATAATTCAGGCGTGAAATATCCTTTTGTAACCAATCCAAATCGACTATCATTGTTGGATAATCAATCCAAAACTTATGAAGCTAAAGCATCTATTCTGGATCATGATCCTGATCATTACTTTACAGGCTTGCAGCAGGGCGATGTCGCCGTATGAGGCAGCTAATTATCCCAAAGGAAAAAAATGCAGGAATATAAGGTAATCAGTCCTGGCCGAAAAGGTTGCCCACAGCGCCCTCCAGCATCGGGAATTTTTCTACGACAAAGTCTTTGATTGCAGCGATTGCTTTTTTTGCCTGGTCGTCGGTCAGTCCCGCTTCGGCTTTCAGTTTATCGATGAGTTCCTGCATGGTGATATAGTTTAGTAGTTAAATTTAAACAGGCCCTAAGTTAAGAAACCGGGCCTGTTTTTTTATGTTTAAAGCTGTAGTCTTCAGAATTGATTATGCCACCTTGAGAAGGCTGAGTTTACTTTTATCAAATTTACGCTTAGCGTAGTCCAGGTCCAGTGTGAAATGCGTTTCCTTTGATGATGGTAGCTCAAACATAGCATCGGTCAGGATGCCTTCACAGATGCTCCGCAAACCTCTCGCGCCAAGCTTGTATTCCATGGCTTTGTCGACCATAAAATCCAGTACATCGTCTTCGATCTGCAGCTTAATACCTTCCAGTTCAAACAGCCTGGTGTATTGTTTTACCAAAGCATTTTTAGGCTGAGTAAGGATGGCGCGAAGCGTCGTGGCATCCAGCGGATCCAGGTGCGTAGCTACGGGTAAACGGCCAAGCAGTTCCGGGATCAGGCCAAAAGCCTTCAGGTCCTGTGCGTTGACATAACGCAACAGGTTTTTCTTCATATTCTCCTGTTGTTCTTTGTCTACGTTGAAACCGATGGTATTGGTCTGCACCCGGCGGGCGATGATCTTATCGATACCACCAAATGCCCCACCACATATAAACAGAATATTTTGCGTATTGATCTTGATAAGCTTTTGCTCGGGATGCTTCCTACCACCCTGTGGTGGTACCAGTACATCGGTACCTTCCAACAGTTTTAGCATACCCTGTTGCACACCTTCGCCGCTTACATCACGGGTAATGGAAGGGTTATCACCTTTCCGGGCTATCTTATCAATTTCATCGATATAAACGATACCACGTTCAGCAGCTGCCACATCGTAATTGCAAACCTGCAGCAGGCGGGTAAGAATGCTTTCCACGTCTTCGCCTACATAGCCAGCTTCGGTAAATACCGTTGCATCCACGATAGCGAAGGGAACGTTCAGCATGCGGGCGATACTTTTGGCAAGCAGGGTTTTGCCGGTTCCCGTCTCGCCAACCATAATGATATTGCTCTTTTCAATTTCAACATCATTATTGCCAACCGAACTATCCCCGCCTTTTTGTTGAAGTCGTTTATAGTGATTGTAGACGGCGACCGCCAATACTTTTTTGGCCTCGTCCTGGCCGATGACGTATTCGTCGAGGAATTTTTTAATTTCCAGGGGCTTCTTAATAGTAAGCTTAAACGATGCAGCTGAGCTTTTGTCGTCCTTTACCATTAATTCCTGTTCTATAATCTCACGTGCGTGTTCAACGCAGTTCTCACAAATATGCCCCTCCTGTCCGGCAATCAGGATTTTTACTTCATCCCTGCTACGACCACAAAAAGAACAGTGTAAAATGTTTTTAGCCATTTTTATTGGATCCGGGCATTAGCCCTTTTTTGCTTAACCAGCGTGTACAAAAATAGAAAACCGTCCTGAAAAAGACGATTTTCTAGTCAAATGAAATATAATTTACTGATATATAGCTAATTATAGCTTGTTGATAAGTTTGTCAACGATACCATACTGGATTGCCTCCTCAGCATTCATCCAATAGTCGCGATCGAAATCCACCAGTATCTGTTCGATGGATTTCCCTGTATTTTCAGCCAGGATACGGGCGCCCATTTCTTTTACCCGTTTGGTTTGGCGGGCCTGGATCTCCAGGTCCGTGCTCACGCCCCTGATATAGCCTCCCAGTGAAGGCTGATGTATCATTACTTCGCCACTGGGAAAAATAAACCGTTTTCCTTTCTTCCCACCACTAAGAAGGATACTACCCATAGAAGCTGCCAGGCCCATGCATATAGTGCTGACAGGACTTTTCAGCATTAGCATAGAGTCATAAATGACCATGCCGCTGGTGACCACCCCACCCGGGCTATTGATAAAAAATTTTATTTCTTCCCCGGTTTTGTCATTGTCGAGTAGTAGCATCTTGCTTACCACATCCTTCGCGCTCTTGTCGTCCACTACGCCCCAGAGATAAATACTACGGGTCTCAAAAAAATACTTTTCCAGTTTTTTATGGAACATCATCAAATCCGATTTTGGTCTTTCCTCCTGTTCCTCTTC
>JAEYOL010000277.1 GCA_023411775.1 Bacteroidota bacterium
AAAACAGTGATGGCAGTTATACCATCTTTACAGGTGTTGAAGTAAAATAAGGATTTGCCCTATTTGAAAACGAAGGCTGTCCCGAATGTGGGGCAGCTTTTTTTTGTTATCTGATACCCCTCTATACTGGTTGAAAGTAGTTGAATATAGTTGAATGTGGATGAATATGGTTTAATATTGGATGGGTAGGTTTATACTTGTTGAAAGTAGTTGAATTTAGTTGAATGTGGTTGAATATGGTTTAATATTGGATGGGTAGATTGGTCATGATTTATTATGATTTGAAGCGTTGTTTATACTCGTTGAAAAGTAGTTGAATGTGGTTGAATATGGTTTAATATTGGATTGGTAGATTGGTCATGATTTATTATGATTTGAAGCGTTGTTTATACTCGTTGAAAAGTAGTTGAATGGGGTTGAATATGGTATTCTTGTAAAACGACTTTAAACAATCTTCAGCTATTTTCAACAACATTCAACCTGCTCAGCTGCATATAGATACGGGTTTCCCAGTACAGTCATTAATTTTAATAATGTTTTTGCCCAAAAACAAAATTCCTTTATTTTTGCCGCCCATTGGCCCTGTAGCTCATCCCGGTAGCTATCGGGAGAGTAGAGCATCCTAAATGGGTGGCGTAAAAAAAGATTGGCCCCGTAGCTCATCCCGATAGCTATCGGGAGAGTAGGGCATCCTAAATGGATGGCGTAAAAAAAGATTGACCCCGTAGCTCATCCCGATAGCTATCGGGAGAGTAGAGCATCCTAAATGGATGGCGTAAAAAAAGATTGGCCCCGTAGCTCAACTGAATAGAGCATCTGACTACGGATCAGAAGGTTTCAGGTTTGAATCCTGACGGGGTCACAAGATTCAAAGTCGTTCAGCATTTCAAATCTGAGCGACTTTTCTTTTGGAGGTACACTCCGCGCTCACTTCAAACAGGCCATATTTTTCCCAATATCATCTGATTCCGTCCAGCGGATCCATTTTAAAAGGAGTGACATCAGTTTTCCCGGCGACTGGATACCGCGGGCGACTTTGGTGACGATATCATCGGTGATCCTGATCACTTCGGGCTGGCCGCTCTCTCCTATTTCAGCGATCAGCAAGGCATTGCCCCAGGCGGTCTGGCGTGCTTTGCCGATGCTGAAGTTGAGTACCGCATTTGTTTTTTCGGGGTTGATCTTTCGAATGAAGTGCATGGGAAATGCAATTTTAGCCAGGCCCGATTGTACTTCCGCGAAGAGTGAACCGATCACGAGGTTTACTTTATTGAAATCGTTGGCGAGAGCGCCGATGGTTTCAGGTGTGCTGATCTGCGCAGCGGCGATGCCAAGATCGAGATTGATATGTGCATTAATTCCAAGCAGCAAATGGTGCAAGACGGTGAGCCGGTCATTGTCTGCGGCATCGAAAGCCGTTTGCCAGGATATAGTAGGTTTATGTCCTTCGCGAAATTGTGTGTATGCCTCCAGGTATCGATTGGCAAATGCCACATCGAGTTTTTCCATGCGAATGCCATCCTCGAATTCATTATGTGCAATGGCCTGCTGTATCGCGATGGTCATTTTCCGGTAAAGACAAGCGAAATAGCCGGTTCGGGAATTTCTTTGCCGACATTCTTCGATGACAGCATCGAGACAGGTGACCACTTCATCGAGTGTGTTGGCTTGCATGAGGAAAATGATTGCTTTAAAATTAAGGATTCGCGATAGAAACAAAATCTTTTGGTCACGAAGCCGACGAAGTGCACAAATGAAAACTCCGTGTTCTCCGCTTCCTCAGTGCTCCGTGTCCTGTATCTGGTCATGAGGACAACGAAAGAATACGTAACCCACTTTCTAATTTGGAAAAAAGCTGACCAATAATCCCGTCATGTACAATAGTTTAAGGCCCGCTACCGCGTCTGGCATATTTTTTATGACTGGTACTATCTACATATATAATACAAAACCCACAAGTATGAAGAGACCCGAAAAATCGACGACCAATGGGCACAGCCGCCAGGACCTGGTACAAGTGCCAATGCTCACCAATTTCTTCTATGACCAGCTCAAAGACCTTTATTGGGCCGAAAAGCAACAGGCCAAAACGCTGGTAAAAATGAAAAAAGCCTCTTTTTCCGATGAACTTTGCATGGCCCTCGAAGCACACCTAGAAGAAACAAAACAACATGCTCTCAGGCTGGAAAAAATATTCGGGCTTATCGGTCTCAGGCCACAAACAAAAAGATGTGAGGGAATGGCAGGGCTGGCAAAGGAAGCGGAGACAATTATCGCCGAAACCGAAGACGGTACCGCCACCCGTGATGTGGGTCTTATCATGATCTCCCAAAAAATAGAACACTACGAGATCGCCGCCTATGGTTCTTTACACCAATTGGCCCTCACACTCGAATTTGACCAGGTGGCGGGGCTGTTGGAATCAACGCTGACAGAAGAGAAGGAAATCGATAAAGAACTTACTTCAATCGCAAAAACACATGTGAACTACGACGCCATGGAAGAGATATAAACATGGCTTTTGCAAAGCGGTTTCATTTAAATACATACTAAACAACTAATTAGAAACAGCCTGGGTCAGGTTGGGGCACAATATTGGCTTAACTTTGGGCACCATTCACTTTCTCTCATAAAAAAAGCCAATGTTTGAATATGGCGGATCAAAGGAAAAAGCAACAACCCGATCTCTTTGAAATGCTACCACAAGCCATTGCCAAGTTTAAAAAGAATGTGATTGAACCTTTTTTCACAATCGGCGGCAATGGACTGGATGAAAGCCTTCCTCTGAGAGCGGAGATATATACTGAAGAACAACTGGATCAACACGCCCTGGTACTGGCACGCCGTCATACCCTGATCACCCGCGAGCCTTCAGAGCAGTTGCTGAAACGGCTGGCTGAAAATGAGAGCATCTTACTTGAAGTACATTCCAACCTCACCGAAAATGTAAAACAAAACAACCGGATCACTCCCGCAGCGGAATGGTTGCTGGATAATTTTTACCTGATTGAGGAACAGATCTACACCGCGAAAAAACATTTACCAAAAGGATATAGTAAAGGGCTCCCCCAACTTGCCAAAGGTGTTTCTGCCGGGCTGCCACGTGTATATGATATAGCTGTGGAAATTATTTCCCACTCAGATGGACATGTAAACCTCAGCAGTCTCACAGGGTTTATAAATTCCTATCAAAAAATAAACTACCTCAACCTCGGCGAATTATGGGCGGTACCCATTATGCTTCGCCTGGCCCTGTTGGAAAACCTGCGTCGCCTGTCGATCCAGATCTCGATCGATCTTACCAATAAATCCCTGGCCACCTACTGGGCTGATGAATTGATCGAGATCGCCGAGAAAGATCCAAAAAGCCTGGTGCTGGTGATCGCAGATATGGCCAGATCCAAACCGCCGATGGTCAGTTCATTTGTAGCCGAGCTCACCCGCAGGTTGCAGGAAAAAGGAAGTTCACTGGTGCTGGCCCTGAGCTGGCTTGAGCAAACACTATCGGAACACGGTCTCACCAGCAATGAACTGGTACAACAGGAAAACCAAAAACAGGCTGCCGACCAGGTGTCGATAAGTAATAGCATTAGCAGTCTCCGGTTTTTGAGTACTACCGACTGGCGGGAATTTGTAGAACAAACCAGTATCGTCGAACAAACGCTACGCCGCGATCCGGCCGGCGTGTATGCCAATGTGGATTTCCATACACGCGACAATTACCGACATGTGGTGGAAAGGATCGCGAAAAAAAGCGAGTACTCCGAACAGGCCGTGGCTGAACTGGTCGTGCAATATGCCGGTGAAAACTATCTCAGGAATACAGATCGCCGTACGACACATGTCGGTTATTATCTGCAAGGCGCAGGATTAAGGTTAGTTGAGCGTACAACCGGAACGCGTTTGTCTTTCCAGGAACAGGCAAACCGGCTCATTCGTCGTATACCCTTCCTGATCTATGCCGGCGCCATCGTGATCATTACAGTATTGCTTAGCTGGATGCTCGTATCCGAGATCTATGAAGAAGGATTCAGGAGCTGGCAACTTGTAGGACTTTCTTTTTTATCGCTGCTGGCTACAAGCCAGGTAGGTGTTGCTATCGTAAACTGGCTCACTACGATCCTCGCTAAACCGGATGTTTTGCCGAGGATGGATTTTTCAAAAGGCATACCGGATGAGTGCCGTACTATGGTAGTGGTGCCAACCATGCTGACCAATGGCGCTGCCATCACCGAACTGGTGGAGGGACTGGAAGTTCGGTACCTGGCCAACCGCGATCCCAATCTTGTTTTCGCTTTGCTGACCGATTTCCGCGATGCCAGTGAAAAAGATCTTGAGGAGGATGAACTGATCATCCAAACCGCGCAGGAAAGGATCATTGAGCTGAATAAAAAATATCAACGGCCCGGCAACGATACTTTTTTTCTTTTTCATCGTCCACGGGAATGGAACCCAAGGGAAAAACTATGGATGGGTTTTGAA
>JAEYOL010000073.1 GCA_023411775.1 Bacteroidota bacterium
TACGGAAGGCGCAAGTAACAGGTTCCCGTTGTAATAAACAGAATAAAAGACTTTGTCAGTTGCTTCTACCACCACCCTGATCTTACCATCAGGGGAATTGATCTCCTTCTTACCGGCTGCCACGCAAAAGTGGCAGGTAAAAACGGCGAGTGCAAGGCAAAACTTTTTCATCGGTAATTATTTTGAAGTTGAAAGTAACGAATGTTTTGCCAGCGATTTTTTGATTTTCGCCTGCGATGATTAGTCCAGCACTTTAATTTTGGGAACCATTATGCTAATAAAGATTCCCAGTAACCCGATGACGGCAAAAGAATAGCGAAGGCTGAGGAGTTCTGCGATATAACCGATCAGTGGCGGACCCACCAGGAAGCCCAGAAAACTGATACTTGATACTGATGCAAGCGCAATACCAGCCGGGATCTTTGTCTGCCTGCCAGCTGCACTATACACCATCGGTACGATCGATGATACACCCAGTCCCACTACCAGGAATCCAATAGTCGCAGAGATGATATATGGAAATAATACCGCGATGAACAGCCCTGACGAGATCATTATACCGCTGGTACGCAACATTTTTTTTCGTCCATATTTCCCGATCAGCCTGTCGCCAATAAACCGTCCCGTTGCCATCGCTATCATAAAGCTAAGATATCCGAACGCGATGAGTGAGGCCGGAACTTCTACTACATCCTGGAAATAGACGCCGCTCCAGTCAAACATAGCTCCCTCGCTGGCCATGCTCACAAAACCAATAATGCCTAGTTGAGCCAGTGCAGCATCTGGTCTGGAAAAGAACGGACGTTTTTCAATAGCTACCGATGACCTGCCCCATTGAAGATATCGTTGGAAGAGGGCGACTACAATAAATATAAACGTCGCAACCATCCAGAAATGGGAGTAGGGCGAAATCTTCAGGGACATCATAAGCAGGCTGATGGCCGCACCGGCAAATCCGGCAAGGCTCCATACACCATGAAAAGAAGTCATGATCGGTCGGCCATACAATTTTTCCGCACGAATAGCCTGCGTGTTTACTGAAATGTTACACATGTTGCCACAAACACCAAACAAAAAAAGTCCCAGGGCAAGATGCCAGGGCTGTGTGGCGAGGCCAAGATTGGTAAGACAAATAGCGTATAGGAAAGCGCAAATTCTCAATACTTTTTTACTACCAAAATGGGTGACCAGCCTTCCGGAAAATGGCATGGCGGTTAGTTGTCCGGCGGGCAACAGTAGCAGGATGGTTCCCAATGCCGCATCCGATAGCCCCAGCGCAGTTTTTATGTCCGGTATCCGGCTGGCCCAGGTTGCAAAACTGAATCTCTGGCAGAAAAAAAAAGCTGAAACCGCGGCACGAATTTGCCGTTTCGAATAGGTTGGCCCCGACGTGTCGGGTGATGATTGGATGCTGGACAACAAAGGTCTTGCAGTATTAAAACTTACTGTAAGTTAGGTTAATTGCGAAAATGCTGTATCAGTTTCTACCAATTCAAAATGTTTTGCGGGTATGAGATGGTGGAAGCGGGCAAGCAGTGTCTACTATTTCCACGCGCTGGCACTGTTCAACAGATCCATGCTTTATCGTCAAGTGTGACCGTAGTGGCTTTGATTAGGGCATCCATTTGGGCCAGGTTGGTAGCACTGGCAATAGGGGCGGTTACTGAAGGCCGGGCGATCAGCCAGGCGATCGCTACACTAGCCTGTGGGATTTCATATCTTTTTGCTACCACATCCAATGCGTTTAATATGCGAAAGCCGCGGTCATTGAGATATTTTTTATTGCTCTCGCCCCGAACGCTTTTTGACGAATCGGCGGCAGACCTGTACTTTCCAGTCAGAAAACCTGCTGCCAGGGAATAGTAGTTGATAACGCCAAGCTGATGATCAAGACAAATTTTTTCCAGCTCCTTTTCATAGCCTTCCCGTGAATATAAATTGTACTCAGGCTGAAATGTTTCATAACGGGGTAACCCGCTTTTATCACTCGCCTGCAATGAGTCAAGCAATCGCTGTGGAGAAAGATTGGAAGCACCGATATAGCGTACTTTGCCTTCAGCGATAAGACGGGCATAGGCCGAAAGAGTTTCTTCAACCGGTGTTGAGCCATCATCCCAATGCGTCTGGTATAGATCGATATGATCGACCTGCAGCCTTTTTAATGAATCCTCAGCCTGTTTAAGAATATGTTCCTGGGAAATATCTTTTTTACCCTGGCCCATATCACTCCCAACTTTTGTTGCGATGATAACCTTGTTTCTTTTCCCAGTTTTCTTTAGCCAATTACCAATGATCGTTTCCGATTCCCCACCTTTATGACCCGTCACCCAGCGAGAATAAGAATTGGCTGTGTCGATGAGATTAAATCCCGCGTCAACAAAAGCGTCGAGGATTTCAAATGATTTTTTTTCATCGATTGTCCAGCCAAATACATTTGTACCCAGGGTCAGTGGTGCTGTCTGTAGGGTAGATTTCCCAAGGTTCCGGTTTTGCATGCGAAAGTTTTCCTTATAACAGGGAGCAAAAGTTTTTGTTCAACTTCCCGCCAATTCTATTGCCGGGTATTTATATCCTTGTCTTCGTTTTCCTCGTCTACGCTATACGGATTGTTTTCTTCATCTTCTTCACCTATTTCTTCGTTGTCATCGTCAAGTTCACTGCCGGGTACATCGAGGTCATCGCCACCAAAGCCGCTGCCTTCGTTTAATGGTTCACCTTCTTCATCGAATTGGTCAAGCTTTGCGGCATCGAGGTTTTGCTGATCCCGTGTTACCGATTTCTTAGCGGCGTCCGATAAAGCGTTTCGTTCTTCTTTGGTAACATTGTCCTGACCTGCGGTTATTTCTTCATCGACAATATTTTTTTCCGTCGGGTTATTTCCACTGGTTTTGCGATCCGGTGCACCAGGTTGACCGGTTTTCTTTTTAGCTGTCATGATCAATTGTTTTAAGTTGTATGAAGAGTAAGGTTATGAAGCACCACATGCCTGAGGTTCTCGAGGTTTTTCCGGATTATATCTTTTGTTTGCTCATCTTTCAGATTACCTGCGGTATCAAATTTTTCTTTTGCGCCTGCAAGAAGCACTTCAGGTTTATAGACGGGTTGCATATTTAAGAACTGGAACACGGAATGAAATGCGAGTTGCATTCTTACAGTACCCCACAAACCAGTCGTTGCTCCCATTACTGACACTGGCTTTTTTAATAATGGGGAATCTTCGCCCCGGGATGCCCAGTCGATGGCATTTTTTAATCCACCAGGGATTGAATAATTGTATTCCGGGGAAACAATCACCAGGGCATCTGCCTCCGCCAGTTTATTCCTAAACGCTGCGACAATTGCGGGTCGTTCCTGGCTTGCAGGAAGATCGTAGTCGGCATTATACAGAGGAAGGTCTTCGAATGAAAGAATCTCCATCGATACATCTGACGGTAATAAATTAACGACATTTTTGAGCAGGCGGGTATTATAGGAATTCTTTCGCAGACTTCCCGAAATACCTGCAAAGTGTATGTTTTTTTTCATTGCTGGTTTTTGATGTTGTCGAATGTTTACTTTCTCAACTTCGAAACGATCATGATAATAATCACAACAACAAGGCCCACCAGGAAAAAAGCCCACCACATCCCGGCCTTAAATATAGTTTCAACGGCTCCGCAACTACTAAAGGCAAGAAGTGTGAAAAATAATACAAATAAAAACGGTGCTAGTTTCATGAGTTATTCTTTATAATAAAAATTCCAACTATTATACCATTTTGGTAAATTGGCAAACAGGAAAAAATAACCCCAATGTTAAAAAATGTGGAACCTGCTACATTTTGTTTGTGTGAGCGTTTGATGAAATACTAAATCATCAGTTTCAGTTGCGGAATTCCTGGCTGATCATCAGTCCATAGAATCCACCGTCCAGGACACCGATGCCCAGCCGACCGAACGCCGGTTGCAGAATGTTAGCGCGATGGCCGGGTGAGTTCATTAAATTATTGTGAGCGATTTCGAGGGTCTGCGCAAGCGCCAGATTTTCGCCGGCAGCCGTAAATACAATATTGGCTGCACGCATGCGGTCGAAAGGAGTTTTGCCTTCAGGCGTGTTGTGTGCAAAATATCCCCTGGTAAACATATCTTTTGAATGAGCCCTGGCCACCCTGGTCATTTCAGGGTCGGCTTTTAAAGGGGGCAAGCCTTCCTTAGCGCGTTCCTTGTTGACCAGCTCCAGCATTTTTATTTCAAGAAAAGGGCGTATCTGCGGTTTGTCAACAGTAAAGCCAAGCGGAACATTCCTGTTGGATGAAGGATCCACCATCAGGCTGTTCATGGTATGGCGAACTGCTTCGTCAAAAACGGGTGCGAGTTTTTTGTTGGCCCATTCTGATTGCATGGCGAGGCTGGTTGCCCACCTGCTCTCGCGGGTTTCACTGGTAATACTGTTTCTAAGTGGCAGGGCCAGCAGAAGAGCGGAAATAATAATTGCAATGATCCAACCATTAATAGCTCCTGGTACAATGCCCAGGAACCTGTTGAGCCAGGTGCGGTGAGTTTGTTCAGGAAGCGCCCGTATGATGGCCGTGGTGATGAACCCGATCAACAGACGTGCAATGATCAACGTTATGATAAATGATAAAGGCAGAAGCCAAACACCAAGGTCTCCAATCTTTCCCAGGCCAATTGCAGTATAGCTATAAAAAACATAAGCTAAAACGAAACTGCCCACCCATCCCAACAGATCAAGTGAGCCATACAGGAAGCCCCGAGTTATTCCTCCAAGGACTGCTAACAGAAAAATAAATATCAGGACCAGGTCAACCCAATTCATGCCAGAAGTTTAAGACAAAAAGACAAAATACATGCCTGCCCGGGCGAGGCCGATTTCAATGATTAAAACATTGTACCGGTGAGAAAAAGTATTCGCAGTTTGTTAATATTAAGTTCCTGATAGCCGTCGAAAGATGCTAGCAATAAAGCCGTTAGAATCAAGAGCGAAGCTTAGTTCACAGAAATTGAGCGTGAAATCGCGCTTTTTTTATCGTGAAAGTCACTCCGCCGGCCGTGAAATTTCTGTTGTAAAGTATTAGTAATTACCGAAATAATTATTATTTTGTTTGACAAACCCAACCATTGAAAGCCTGGCATCCTCCTTATGAGCCATCTTTTCCAAATATTGCGACCACAACGCGACAACTTTAAAACCAGCTATTCAAGGCTGGTAAATTTTCTGAATACAAAAGCCAGGGTTTTACTTGAGACATTGCATAGGGTTAAAAGAACCGGTTCCACTCCTCACATGAACGATTATGACCGGAGCAGGCTGGGCATCTTTAATTACCTGAATTTTTTTCAACTCATCTTTGGCGCCGTTGTACCGGTGCTGGGTATTTTTCAACCGGGTAATATTCCGGTTTCAGGTTGGTTGCTGGCATGCATGCCTCCCTTCCTGAGTGGAGTGGTACTATACCTCAACAGTCGCTACAGGTTCCAGGAAGCTTTACTGGTTTACTTCATATTTTATCCTTTGTTCACCTGCTTCTGTTATATCAATGGGATAAATTTTGGTATTGAGTTGTCTTTTATCCTATATGGTATCCTGGCGGTTTTTTTTATTAGGGATATCGGGTATATGACTTTCTCGATTGGCTTCTCAATGGTCAGCTATTTCATATTGGTAGTGGTATTGAAAAAATATCGCTATCATTTAGAGGAGATAAATTTCCTGGGTTACCTGGTGAACCAGGTGTTGATGATCATATATATTTTTTACGGCCTTTACCTAATAAAAAAGGAGAATACCAATTACCAGGTTAGCATGATGATAAATAACGAGGTGCTGAAAAAAAATAATGTGGAGATACAAAAGCAGGCGGAAGAGCTGGACCAACTCAATTCTTTAAAAGATAAACTATTTTCAGTTATCGCTCATGACCTGAAGGCACCTATGTATGCACTGCGCAACCTGTTTGAAGATATGCAGAGGCAGGATATGCCCGCTGAAGAAATTAAAGAACTGGTGCCGGATATAAAGAATGATCTAAACTACACAGTAGGATTGATGGATAACCTGCTGCAATGGGCTAAGAGCCAGATGCAGGCTTATACCATTAAGCCCGAAGCACATAATGTACGGGAAATGATAGACGAGGTAGCGCGGGTTCTTTACCTGCAGGCCGAGGCTAAGAAGATACATATCGAGAATAAGGCGGCCGATGGCTATAATATTTGGGCCGACCGGGATATGATCAACCTGGTTTTGCGCAACCTTATTTCTAACGCAATCAAATTTTCACCCTCGGGAGCCAGTATTTGCGTGGGTACCTTCGACCAGCAAAAAGTAACCGAAATATATGTAAAGGATTCAGGCAAAGGCATTACGGCGGAGGAATTGAAGAAAATCGGAATGCAGGAGTTTTACTCCAGCAATGGCACAGCCCACGAACAGGGCACCGGGCTGGGTTTGATGCTCTGCAAGGAGTTTCTGGCCAAGAACAACGGAAAACTACGTATACAAAGTGAACCGGGAAAAGGCAGCGTGTTCTCCTTTACCCTGCCAAGACCAGCATCATAACAAAGCTTTTTGTGGCAAATTGTGTCTGGCGCTAAACCCGGATACATTTCCCTATGCCCGCAATTTTGGATTTTTCAGATAAAATATTAGTTTTGTTTCCTACTCTGCCTCAGCTATAATATTCCCAGGTGGGATTCCTGTAAAAGACCTTCTGTAAACTTTAATGAAGACCACTTTTTATTATGGCGAGATCTCTACTCTTATTTATTCTACAGGGAATTATCATGGGTGCCTTGCAGGCACAGTCATTCAATGTCGATGACCTGGTCAACCTGTCGGCACTTTCTCCAAAGAAATTTGATAGCTACATGTCGGGTAAGGGCTACTTATCCGGTGGCAGGCAATTGCAGGACGATGCAATGGCTTTTACTTTTTTTGAAAAGCAAAAACCCAAGCCAGAGGATTCTGTTTTTGAAAGCAGGAGGGTGGGTTTGTATAAAAAAGATGATCAATACTGTTTCTCATTTAATACAACCTCACTGGTGGAATACCAGGAAGGTTTGCGTAGACTGATGAATGGGGATTACTTTTTTGGAATAAATAAAGATACCAGTCAGTCACCGCTTTTTTTCCAGCAGAAAAATTTGCGTGTCTATGTTAATACAACGGTGGAGGATGGGATTCCCGTTTATAATTTCACGCTTAAGAAAAAGCAACTACCTAACCTGGTTCACTTTGCGGAGGATTTGCTAAATTTTGATTCCCATCAATATCTCGTAAGTTATTTTGGTGAAGAAAATGTTCAGCGTGATGTTTATTATTTTTCTGAAGACCAGGTGAAGAAATGTTCGGTCCTTTTTGGAAACAGCAACCGGCAGGTGGTATTTGTATGGGAAGACGAGAACAACCTTTGCGATCTTTCTTATGTACTTATCAGCGGGATCATTCCCACGGAGAACGCGTTGCCATTTAATGATAATATCAGCCGAAATAAGTGGCCTTTCAAGTGCGGCATTTATTCGGGTATGAATATCCGGGACCTGCTGCAATTGAACGGCAATGATTTTACATTCTATGGATTCGACTCAGACTTCGCGCTGATGGTTGATCCTTCCAATACTGGTAATATCGATTTTAAGAAAGTCGGAATTATGCTTTCCAGCCTCGACGGCGCCAACCCTCCCTTGCTGAAAAGAGCAAAGGTGAGTGCGGAGCAGGCAGTTGAGAACCGTATTGCACTGCACGTTTTTTATATTATGCTCACGCCTTGAGTAATCGGGTATTAGGGATTAGTAATCATTGTTGTTCGGGGAAAACCTGGCCTCAGAAAAATGGCGTTAAGAAAATTACGAGTAAGCCGTCTTAAAGCGCAGCGTAAGGGAGCGGTCCCGATAGCTATCGGGATTCGAGCGCAGATTGGCTAACACTCAAATGCAATCCAGGAGCGAGTTCGCCGGCGACAGGCTTACGAAGTAATTTTTAGCCATTTTTGCGCAGCTCCCGGATTAAATCCGGGACAAGCTTGATTTTTTTTGCTACTTTTTTGCATCAAGGCAAAAAAGTAGGTAGGATCTGGCAGCCAAGCCAGGATTTTTGGACTTTTGCACAAATCGTACTAGTCCCGGGTTTGAACATATTTCAACAATATATTCCGGACAGCAATGATTAGTAATTAGGAATTTGGGATTAGTCCGCCGATTCAAAATTACCTTTTTGCTACTCGGCTAACTAATTCCCAATTCCAAACGCCCGATTCCAAATCAAGTAAGTTCTGCTTCCATATAACTCTCCACAGGCTCGCAGGTACAAATTAGGTTTCTGTCGCCATGGGTGTTGTTTACCCTGCCCACAGAAGGCCAGAATTTGTTGAGCGTGACATAGTACAATGGAAACGCCGCTGATTGACGGCTATAAGAATGCTTCCAGTCATCGGCAGTTACAGCCAGTTGTGTATGGGGCGCATTCTTTAAAGGGTTGTCTTTTTTATCCGAGCGCCCTTCTTCAATTTCTTTTATTTCAGCACGAATGGAAAGCAATGCATTGCAAAACCTATCGAGTTCAGCCTTGTCTTCGCTCTCTGTTGGTTCAATCATAATGGTGCCCGGCACGGGGAAGCTCATGGTAGGAGCGTGAAAGCCATAATCCATCAGTCGCTTGGCTACATCTTCGGCTTCTATTTCTGCCGATTTTTTAAAGGGCCTCAGATCGACGATAAATTCATGTGCACACTGGCCATTGTGATTGGTATAAAGAATGTCGAAACTACCGGCCAGTCGTGCGCGCATATAATTTGCATTCAGTATCGCGTACTCTGTAGCGGCTTTCACTCCCTTCGAACCCAACATGCGAATATATCCGTAGCTGATCAGTAGTATGCTTGCTGAGCCATAAGGTGCGGCGGAAACAGCACTGCTTTTAGAACCATCTTTTGTCAACTCCACATGTCCGGGAAGGAATGGTTCCAGGTGTTTTTTTACGCATATAGGTCCCATTCCAGGTCCACCACCACCATGCGGTATGGCAAAGGTCTTATGGAGATTGAGATGGCAGACATCCGCACCGATCAGTCCTGGCGCAGTCAGGCCTACCTGAGCATTCATATTAGCACCGTCCATGTATACCTGTCCACCATGCTGGTGTACGATCGTAGTGATGTCTTTCACCGTTTCTTCATATACGCCGTAGGTACTGGGATAAGTAATCATGACACCTGCGAGGTTGGCACTATGTTGTTCAGCTTTTGCCTTCAGGTCTTCCACATCTATGTACCCATTTTCAAGCGCCTTGACTACCACCACTTTCATTCCGGCCATTACCGCGGATGCCGGATTGGTGCCATGCGCGGAGATAGGTATCAGCATAATATTTCGGTGATGATCACCACGGCTTTCATGGTAGGCTTTGATGGTAAGTAAACCGGCATATTCTCCCTGTGCACCGCTGTTTGGTTGCAAGCTGCAGGCATCAAAGGCTGTTATTTCACAAAGATATTTACTCAATTCACGAACGATGAACTGATAACCTTCGGCCTGGTCCTGGGGTGCAAATGGATGCAGCCGGGCCCAGTGCGACCAGCTAAGGGGTATCATTTCTGAAGCTGCGTTGAGTTTCATCGTACAACTTCCCAAAGAGATCATGGAAGTGTTGAGAGAAAGATCCTTGTTCTCAAGCATTTTGATATAGCGCATCATCTGGCTCTCGCTGCGATGCGTATTAAAAACCGGGTGGGTGAGGTATGAAGAACTACGTGATAACGCGACAGGGATATGGTGCAACTCAATGTCTTCACTAATATCGAATGCAACGGGGTCTTTGTCATTTTCAAAACAATTGATAAGATCGTAAAGTTTTTCTACCTTTGTGGTTTCATCAAGTGAGATGCCGATATGCGTTGCATCAATATACCTGAGGTTGATCTTTTGCCTTTCAGCTTTTTCCCTGATCGCCTGCAGTTCATCTGTTTTGATGACGATGGTATCAAAGAAGTTTTGCGATACCAGTTCGAAACCTCTTTGTTCAATACTTTCGGCAACGGTTTGGGTAAGCAGGGTAATTCTGCGGGCAATATTTTTCAACCCCTCCGGTCCATGGTATACCGCGTACATCGCGGCCATATTGGCGAGTAGTGCCTGTGCTGTACAGATATTAGAAGTAGCTTTCTCCCTTTTAATATGTTGTTCCCGGGTTTGTAGCGCCATCCTAAGAGCACGGTTTCCATGTGCATCCACACTCACACCGATGATACGGCCGGGTATATTTCTTTTGAATTCGTCTTTTGCTGCGAAAAATGCGG
Organism: Bacteroidota bacterium; assembly: GCA_023411775.1. Lineage (GTDB taxonomy): Bacteria > Bacteroidota > Bacteroidia > Chitinophagales > Chitinophagaceae > Terrimonas_B. The sequence continues at coordinate 10,292 of JAEYOL010000073.1, forward strand.
CATGTGGTCCGCCATAACCCATGGGTACGCCAAAACGCTGTGCTGATCCAATAGCTACGTCAGCTCCGAGTTCGCCGGGCGGTGTCAGCAGGGTAAGTGCCAGCAGATCGGTTGCCATAGCGACAAAAGCCCCGGAAGACTGAACCTTGGCGATGAAGTCACGATAATCTTCGATCGATCCACTATTGTTGGGATATTGAACGATTGCGCCAAAGAAGCTTGCATCAATGATCGCTTTTTTATAATCGCCTTCTACAATCTCAATTCCTACCGGGATGGCACGGGTCAGTAAAACGTCTTTTGTTTGCGGGAATATCCCGGCATCGACGAAAAACTTTGGCCTGTCTATATGATCCTGCTTGTTGAGAAAATTGAAAAACATGGTCATGGCTTCCGCTGCAGCAGTTGCTTCATCGAGCAGTGAAGCGTTGGCGATAGGCAGAGCGGTGAGATCGCTTACCATGGTTTGAAAGTTGAGCAGGCTTTCCAGGCGGCCCTGTGATATCTCGGCCTGGTATGGGGTGTATTGTGTATACCAGCCCGGGTTCTCAAAAATATTACGAAGAATTACAGGTGGAGTGATCGTGTCATAATATCCCTGTCCGATATAATTAGAGTACACTTTGTTGCGTAACGAGATCTCCTTGATATGCTCGAGGTACTCATGCTCGCTCATGGCTGAAGGTATATTCAGTTCATGCTCCATCCGGATGGCGGCAGGAACGGTCTGTTTCACCAAATCATCAACACTAGGGGTTCCGATTGCCCTGAGCATGTCTTTCGTGTCTTTTTCATTGGGTCCGATATGACGCGGAATGAATTCGTTGGACTGTTGTTCGAAGAGGGTCATTGTTTGTTATGTCGTTTAGTTCTGTAGATGTTCTGGATACTAGATACTGGATACTGGATGCTGGATAATAGATTGATAATGTGCTATTACGCCTTTTATTCAGCAACAACGATGTCTAATAAATGGGTGCAAAGTTACGGGAGGAAGGGGACAAAAAAACTGAGTTGTGTAACTGTGGAAAACAGGTTGTTACTTTGCCCAATGGAGCAAGGGATACTGAAAAACTGGGAGAAGAAGTCGGCGGAAAGACAAAAGTTATACCGGCAGTTTCTCCAGCGTGTAGACAAAAACAAGCTGCTTCACCAGCTTCCCGAATTACATGAGGAGGCATTTTCAAAGATTGACTGCCTTCAGTGCGCCAATTGTTGCAAGAATTACTCTCCCCGTTTTAAGACAACAGATATCAGGCGGATCGCGAAATATCTCCGGATGAAGGAAAGTGTTTTTATTGACACATACCTTGTTGTGGATGATGAAGGGGATTTTGTGGTAAAATCCAAGCCCTGCCCGTTCCTTGGTAAAGGGAATTTTTGCAGTATCTATGACCAGCGACCTACTGATTGTCAGCGTTTTCCCTATACTGACGAGGACGTGATCTATAAACGTCAGCAACTCACCCTCAAAAATTCCAGTTTTTGCCCGATCACCTACTTTGTACTGGAAAGACTAATGGAAGCCGGCAAAAAATAATACGACAAAATGTAATTTTGCAGTGCAAAATGTCGTATATTTGAAAAAATAGAAAATTGTGAAAAAGACCCAGAAAAAAAACGATGCCTACCAGGTTTATGATGAGCCTTCTACTGTAAAAGAGCCTGCTGTAAAATACGAAAGTTTCAATGTGATACTGGGTGGAAAACATCGTTCCCAGCGTACCACACCAGGAGATTTTGACCTGATCAAGCTGACCCGTGAAGGCGTAAAAAAATCTTCTCTCAAGTCGCTCGCCGCTTATCTTGGCATACCGATGGAAACCATGGGAGAGCTGCTACATACTTCCTATAGGAATCTTCAACGAAAGGATGATGATTCGGTTTTGGATACTTTAAAAACCGAGCGGGTCCTTGAGCTGGCTTCATTTGTGCAGCGCGGTATACAGGTTATTGGCAGCAGGGATGGTTTTGCCGAATGGCTTCAAAGCCCACTGCTCGCTCTCGGAAATAAAAAACCCCTGGATTTCCTTGATACTTCCTTCGGCATTAATTTCCTTCTTAAGATCCTTGGCCGCCTGGAGCAGGGAGTTTATTCATAGGTCATGGAGGTATACCGTATTTCCCAGGATATATTTGCTGACGACCTCAACGGCACCGGCGCCAAGTTATATGGTGGCCGATGGAACAGCGCGGGGCTGTCTGCACTGTATGCTGCTTCTACAAGGTCGCTGGCCCTGCTGGAAACCCTCGCACATACGCCGGCAAAAATGCTCCAGCTTAAGACTTATATTCTAACGGTGATTTATATCCCGGATAACGCTGCTCAACAGGTTATTTCCTTAAGCGAACTCGCTGCAGGCTGGGATGCCATGGACATCCATGATCAAACGACCACCAAAGGCGACAGGTTTCTGCGCACCAATCAAAAATTGGTATTATCAGTGCCCAGCGTATTGATGCCGGAGGAAAATATTTTTGTGATCAATCCTCGTCACGACGATATGGAGAAAGTAAAGATCATTCACAAACGTAGGGTGTATTTCGACAGGAGAATTGTATAAGACTACCTTTAACCGATCTTATCAGTATTCAAATTTTCTTAAAGCCGGGGCCTTCAACCAGGTAGTAATCACTACGCCAATTGTCATACATCCGCCAAAAATCACCGAGGGTACCACACCAAAAATCCGCGAAGCCACGCCACTTTCAAACTGTCCCAGTTCATTGCTGGAGTTGACAAACATGGAACTGACGCTACTGACCCTTCCGCGCATGTGATCGGGTGTTTTTAGTTGAATCACGGTGCCACGCACAACCACGCTAATCCCATCCAGCATGCCCGCAAGCATTAACGCTAAAAACGAAAGCACAAACCACTTCGACAAAGCAAAAATGACAATGCATATTCCAAAGCCGGCGACTGCCAGCATCAGCTTTTTGCCTTGCTGTTTTCTCATTGGTGTAATAGTAAGCAGAACCACCACGCAGATAGCGCCTATATCAATGGCCGCATTAAGCCAACCGAATCCCATGGGTCCCACTTTCAATATATCCCTTGCAAACACAGGAATCATCGCCGCGACACCACCAAAAAGAACGGCAAACATATCCAGGGCCAATGCGCCTAATAGCTCCTTGGTCTTATATACAAAACGTAAACCTTCTTTCACACTTTCCCAGGTGCGGGTTTCGCCACTTTTCACATGTATAGGTTTTGGCTTTAGTCTTGTCAGCACAATAAAAGCAGTCGTCATTAAGCAGCAAATAATGATTTGTGTTCCCATAACACCTACCAGCGCGATCATGAATCCACCCATGGCATGGCCTGTTACCGAAGCAGTAAGCCAACTGCCCTGGCTCCAGGTGGTGGCATTTTGCAGGTACTGCCGGGGAACGATGGTAGCGATCATAGCGCTGAATAGTGGACCTGCAAATGAGCGAAAAATACCGGTGCAGAAAATCACGGCATAAATAAGGTAACTGATATAGATATTTTTCACGTGCGCGTCTACAAATGGCGTAGTAAGAAATAATAAAGCCAGCGCCGCGCAGATATAGGCAAATACACTTTTGAGTAGCAGTTTTCTTTTTTCACTAATATCGATCACATGCCCCGAGTAAAGCGCCATCGACAGTGCGGGAACTACTTCCGAGAGCCCTACAAGCCCTATGGCGAATGGGTCGTTGGTCAATTCATATACCCACCATCCCACCAGCGTGCTCATCATGCGCAATGACATGATAAAACAAAACCTGCCCAATACAAGGTTTTTATACTCCGGGACTTTTACTGCGGCAAAAGGATCATCAGTGATTTGGGGGGGATGGCTCATGATACTGGCGAAAATGGGTACTTAACCTGCGGTGTAAAAATTTTTAAAGTGCTCATCATTGTTAAGGTAAGGAGATATAATGTTGCCCATCACTGTACTCATTCTCCAAAGCGTCGGTGATGGTTTGCAGGTGTTTTTTGTTGCCCAGGAAATCTGCATTGCTCACGTCAACAAACAGAGTTTTTATGTTATGATCCCGTATATAACTGGTATATGTTTCCTGGATATTATAAAGGTAGTCATCCGGAATATTTTGTTCATAGGAGCGGTTGCGTTTGCGAATATTGGCCTGCAGCTTACTGACCGGGGCGTGCAGGTAGATCAGCAGATCTGGTTGAATCAGTTGCTGGTGAATGATATCAAATAATCGCTGGTAGAGCCGGAACTCATCATCTGGTAATGTGACTTTGGCAAACAAAAGACATTTAGTGAAAAGGTAATCCGAAATGGTCAGTTGGCGGAACATATCTTTTTGTTGTAACAGCTCCTTAAGCTGCTTGAATCGTTCGGCCATGAAAAATAATTCGAGCGGGAATGCATACTGGGACGGGTTTTCATAGAACTTGGGAAGAAAGGGATTGTCAGCGAATTCTTCGAGTATCAGCCTGGCGTTGTAGTGTTTGGATAACAGGTGAGCTAATGTCGTTTTACCCGCCCCGATATTTCCTTCAATAGTGATAAAATGATAGTTCATTGCTGCGATTCATAGACCGGTGAACCGCAAAGTAAATAAAATGAAGGGCTGGGGATGACGAGCCTCAATATATTGTGGATAAGTCCGGAATCTCAACCCCTGTACAAGGATACTTCCAGCGGATCTGTACATGCTGCCAGCAGAGCTGAGATGGTTTTTTTGAATACCGGGTGTTCCAGTTCGGAGGCTATTTCCGCCAGAGGTGTCAATACAAAACGCCTGTCCTGCATGCGCGGATGCGGAACCTGCAGGGATGGCTCTTTAATGATGGCGTTATCAAAAAGGAGAATATCAATATCTATGGTACGCGGACCATTTTTTTCCTTGCGGAACCGTCCCAGCTTTTTTTCAATCGTTAGTATTTTTTTTAAAAGCTGGTGAGGTTTGAGATCAGTTTGAATTTGAAGGACCTGGTTTAAGAACGAGGGTTGGTCGGTTTTGCCCCAGGCTTCGGTTTCGTAGATTGATGAAGCCTGTTTAATGTTACCACAAAGATTGTCGATAAGATCACTTGCACTTGTCAGATTTTTCAACCGATCACCCAAATTACCGCCAGTCAACAACCATGCTGTATGCGGAAAAGCTGTCTTCGCCATGGACCCAAATATCTTTATTTTTGATATTCAACAATGTATTGACATATGTGGAATTTTTTCAAGATAGTTTTAGCTTGTTTACTGGCATTGGTGGTGTTTAGCCTGTTGGCCGTGTTTTTCCTGGTTTCCATGGCAGGTGGACTGGCGGCAAAAGATAAACCACGCATTGCATCCAACTCTATAATTGTATTGGATCTCGCACAGCATTATCGCGAACAGGTTACACAAAATCCGCTGGCGATATTTAGCAGCAACCAGTCAGATGTTCCCGGTCTATATGATGTCGTCAGATTGTTGAAACTCGCAAAGGTGGACAAAAATATTGCAGGTGTTTATATCATTGCTAATACAAACCCGAATGGCTTCGCTGCCAACGATGAGATCAGGAATGCCCTGAGTGATTTCAAATCGGGCGGCAAATTTGTTCTGGCACACGGGGATATCATGACTCAGTCGGCCTACAGCGTAGCGAATATCG
>JAEYOL010000086.1 GCA_023411775.1 Bacteroidota bacterium
ATTTTCTTACCTGTTAAGCAAATTGCCATTATGGAACAAGCCGTATTGCATAACCCGCCCCCAACGCCGGTTGAACTGGCACCCTACCCCGCGACACCTGAGAACAGGTATTTCAGAAATGAAAGAGTCCGGCCTGTAATAAACCCCGACAATTCCATTAATAACTATTTAAAAACACCGGCCGAGATGGATGCCGAGTTTTCTATGGGAACGAATACGACGAAATCGTCGAACTGGTGGCAGTCTAACCCCACAAGCCAGGATGAGATGAGAATATTCCGTACCGATAGTACAGACGCGATCTTTGTCACTGGTGTGCCCCCGGGATTTATGGAAGAGAATTACTGATCCTGGAATTAGGTCACGGAGTGCACAGCGTAAACACGAAGAACACAATGATTTTCTCATGCGCCCCTATTCTCAACCGCCGCCAGTCGATTGTTTTTATACTAAACCTCATCCTTAACCTTAACCTTAATCTCAACCTCAATCTTAGAGAATATTCCGTACCGATAGTACAGACGCGATCTTTGTAAATGGTGTACCCCCGGGATTTATGGAAGAGAATTACTGATCCTGGAATTAGGTCACGGAGTGCACAGCGTAAACACGAAGAACACAATGATTTTTTCATGCGCCCCTATTCTCAACCGCTCGCCAGTCGATTGTTTTTATACTAAACCTCATCCTTAACCTTAACCTGAACCTTAACCTTAACCTTAATCTCAACCTCAATCTTATCACCTAATTCATATAATTCCTAAATGCGGTCGTCTCCTGAAAATATTTTATCACTTCCGCCTGGAAAGCTTCATTTTGTTTGGCCGGCCCGTTTTGTGAAGTGAAATAGATAGTATAGAATTTATTATTCCTGAAATTGAAACCGGGATCTGTAATATCCTTTGATGAAATAACAACCGCCAGTAATTTAGATTTTGTCTTCACCGCATCGTCACCAGTAGTCCCCGTTTTCGCATAATAATAATATGGTGAGCCATCCTTCAACGCAGCACCCAGCCTCGCAGCCGTTCCCCTGAACAGAGCTTCCCTCATACCGGTGAAAACCTGTTCACGCATCACATTAAGATACCTGTTGTAGGAAATGCTTTTATCCACATCAAACGCCTGGAAAGATGGCTGCTCAGCGTATGGATTGAAAGTGAGATGGTAGTTACGGCTCTGTGTTACCATCCTTCCAAATGCTTCTACCATTTTCAGGGGCGAGACCATGACCTGGCTGCTACCCTTCACATGACCGCGGAAACAGGATATAAAAAGATCGTACGGAACTCGATGATCCACCTGGTCGCCATGCTGGTCGAAAAGAGAATATTCCGGCAGGATAAACCCGGACCGGCGATATGCATTTCTAAACAGGCTGGAATCATACGATGAGAAATGCATATCAAAACTTTTTGCTGCGGGACGCGTATAAATATTGTAGTTGTTCAGGAGACCTATCGTTGTAAAAGAACTGTCTGTCCCAAAATCCGCTTTCCCATTGGAATAACCCGGCCAGTTCTTAAATCCATTTAACCAATATTGTTTTCCTGTATAGGTAAAGTAAGGCCAGTGTAATCCTGCACCGGGCTTCTTTTCAATAAAATGTGAATTCAATAAATTTCGTGGGTCCTGCCGGGGATACGAACCCAGCAACAATACATTCGCGTGATAATAATTGTCGGAATACTTCAGGTAATCGACTACCCGGCTGATGCGCCCATTATTTTTTTCAAAATCATACTCGGGCACTTTCTCACCACCAAAATAATGTTGCTTCTCTACAAATCCTTCGGCAGCAAACCCATCCCAATCCCAATCCAACTGTGATGCAATCGCAGAGAATACGACAGGCTTAAATGTGGAACCCGGACCCGGGTTAAGCCGGAGCAGGTTGATATTACCGATCTGCTTACGCAATAATGTCTGCGACACATACCCCTTCTCACCATGAAGCAATTTATGAAAAGCGGCTTTGTCATTCGGATCGGGACGATGCAGACCTTTGATATGATCAGTCATCGCAATGATTCGTCCATTCCCGTCGGCAATACTGATTCCATATTCTACGCCGGCATGATAGGAAGTATCGCGATCCATCATGCGGCTGATCATCATGGAAAGCGTATCCATTATTTCGAAATCGAGCGAAATAAATGCATTCTTTTTTAAGTCTGCATCACGGGTATACTCCGAAGCAATAGCAGTAGCAAAATTGCGGGCCCAGATAAAACGTTCTGCCATGGGATAAACATAATAGCGACTACCATTGACATAGTAATTCTTCATAAATGCATCCGGCTCGATAGTTAATACCTGTTCATCGTTACCGGCCTCATCAAGAATACGGATGCGACCTGGATTGGTGAGAGGAATCCGTTCTTGCGGTGCGATGGTAAACAATTCTTCACCAAGCATAAGTTGTACACCGGTATTTGAATGATTAACCAGGTTGGTGCTGCTTTGATCAACATCGCCACCAGGTAAAAATGAAATGGATAAACTCCTATTGATCGACACATCCTGCGGCCTGCCGTCACAAACAACCCTGGCCTGGTTCGCAACAGATTTCTTTTGATCCCAGAGGAAAATATTATACACCGCTGAATCACCAAATACATTCCCGGTCCACCATTGCTGTAAGTGCGGTGGTGGTTCTACGCGAAAGAAATTATCATTGACCGAGAGTTTCGGCTTCCCTGTATAAAGATCCAGGTAAAGCATATGTCGCTGATCCAGATGCCTGGCAAGCCCCGAACGTGCGTACGCCTTCAACTCAGTGGCAAAAAACTTGTTGTCAGCATCAAACAAACCGGCTTCGATCATTTTACGAAGTGTATCACTGAATAGTTGGTCCTTCCTGGCAAGCGAAAGTCGTCTTGTCGCAGCAGAAGTATCGATATGGTCCATGACCGGCTGCAGTCGAACCTGTACGTAGCCATCCATCTCACCCGCAATATTCTCCACATCAAATACTTTATTCCTGTTGAACGCCGGTTTGAAAAAAAACAAAAGCAGGAGTAAAAACACAAATATGATGGATCCCGGGATTATCTTTTTCCTGTTGGAGTATTGTTCCTGGGGTATTTGCTTAAACAGGTAAACCACGCCGATAAGAAGTATTCCCGGAAATAAAATCGACTGTTTACTTAAGATACTGGCAAATGGAAGATCCTGTCCGAAGAAAATATACCGACCCGTCGCCGCCAGGATTACCAGCAGTGCTGTGATCAGTAAATAGTTTAAAACCGAGAATCCAATCGTCACCATCGGATAATGACTATTGGTCCGGTTAGTAAAATCCGGGTACAACTTATAAAAAGAAGCCAGCATCATACCAGGTATCATCAGCAGCAAAGTATATAGCAGAACCGACCAGTTGCCATGCTCTGCAACCAGGAATCGACTCGTCACAAGATCAGTAGCCTGTGCATTATAGCGTGCACCCTTATTCTGAGGGGCATGCTGCAGCAAATTAAATCCGGCGTTGTGCACATGCGGATTGTTTTGCTCATCGATAAAAGTATTGATGAACCACTGGTTCTGCGCAGCCCTGATCACAGGCTGATAGTTCTTACCTTCTTCATACGCGGTCATGATTGATTTGTCAACAGGCATGGTTAGCACATCGATCCGGTACTTGGTCATAGCTGCTTTCTCCAGGATTTTCTCCTTTGGGAAAAACAAAAACACGATGCCAAACAATACCAGCGCGGCTGTAGATCCAATGGTCAATTTCTTGAAACGACCATGAACAGGTAATATCCGCATCAGCAGGTAGGCCATAGATAAGGCAAACAATGCATAACCCGTGATAAAAGCCAGCGAAGGCATATTGAGCAGGAAACGGAATATATATGGAGCAAAAAACAGGTTCAGTACAAACAACAAAAGATACCCCAGCCCCAGCAAACCAAAATAACCTGCATTTCTGTTACTGCCCGCAGACAAACCTGCAATGCCGTAGTTGATACAAAGAAATGCTTCGTTGAAGAACAAAAAATTCAGGAATACAATCGCGAAGCCAATGTCAATAAAAGCAAATAATGCCAACAGGGTAACCGACAAGATCATTTTTACCGGGTTACTGATCACCAAACTAAAAAACTTGCGGGTGCTGATCCGCCACCAGCTTTTTTCGGCCGTTTGCACAAGTGGCG
>JAEYOL010000111.1 GCA_023411775.1 Bacteroidota bacterium
TTTTTCTTACAGGAAAAGCAGGTACGGGTAAAACAACATTTTTAAAATACATCCGCGACCATTGCCCCAAACAACTGGCCGTGGTAGCGCCCACAGGGGTGGCAGCGATCAATGCAGGAGGCGTTACCATTCATTCTTTCTTTCAACTTCCCTTCACACCCTTTGTACCAGCTGCCGGTGGATTTAATCATGACCCCAATGCCGGGAATATTCAAACCCTGCTCGAAAACCAGCGACTCACCCGGGAGAAAAGAAAAGTCATCCAGGAACTGGAATTACTGATCATCGATGAGATCAGTATGGTCCGTTGCGATGTGCTGGACGCTATTGATGTACTAATGCGACATATCAGGCACCGCCATTATGAACAGTTTGGTGGTGCACAGGTATTATTAATTGGTGACATGTACCAGCTCCCACCCGTCGTACCGGAACAGGAATGGCGGATACTGTCAGGGTATTATAACAGCCCCTATTTTTTCGACAGTAAGGTCATACAACACCAACCGCCTGTATATATCGAGTTCAGCAAGATTTACCGGCAAAGTGAGGAGCGGTTTATTCAACTTCTCAACCGGGTGCGAAACAACGAGATGGATGCTGAAACGATCAATATCCTGGACAGCTGTGTGCAACCCGGATTCCGCCGGTCGAAGAATGACGGCTATATCATTCTTACCACGCATAACCGGAAAGCCGATGCTACCAATGAACTGGAGCTGGGCAGGCTTTCTTCCAAACTTTCGATTTTCGATGCGGAGATCGAAGGTGAGTTTTCTGAAAAAGCATATCCCGCCGATGAACGGCTATACCTCAAAACCGGTGCCCAGGTAATGTTTATCAAGAATGACGTCGAGAAAATCAGACGCTATTATAATGGTAAGATCGGTGAGGTGACGAGGATCGAATCGGATAAGGTCTTTGTGAAATGCGCTGATGACGCAACGGAGATCGAGGTAAAAAAGGAAACCTGGCAGAATATCCGGTATGTCCTGGACCAGAAAACCCGGAAAGTGGATGAGGACGTGCTGGGCTCATTTACCCAATTCCCCCTGCGACTTGCCTGGGCTATCACCATCCACAAAAGCCAGGGACTCACCTTTGAAAAAGCGATCATTGATGCCGGCGAGGCATTTGCACCCGGCCAGGTGTACGTGGCGTTGAGCCGCTGTACCAGTTTATCAGGAATGGTGTTGGAAACCCGGGTCCGGCCAACCAGCCTTACCCTTGACAACCGGATCGTGGCTTTTTCAAAAAGAGAACAGGACACTCAGACTATCGCGGAAGAGTTGAGGGAGGCCAGTAGAAATTATGAATTATCGCTGCTTAAAACACTTTACGATTTTAGTCTTAGTAACGCCACTTCCGGCGCATTGGTGGAGTATGTCCTGCAGCATAATACCTCTTTCACGGAAGGGACACTGGAATGGTTAGGCAGGCTCCAGGAATATATCCAGGCCATGCACGATGTCGGCGCCAGGTTCCAGGCTCAATTGCAGGGCATCTATTCAAGCCAGCCCTATGATGACAAGAAAGCAAAGGAAAGAGTACAGGCTGCTGCGCCTTATTTCAAAGAAAAACTTGAGGTGTGCATTGATTATATTCATGGTTCAACAGCTGGTACCGACAGTGGCCAACATGCCAAAGAGTACAATGATTCCCTGAAAGAGATCTTCGCGCAGCTAAGCTTGAAAAAGCATTTGATCCTGGGTCTCGCTAATGCTTTTACCGTTGAACAATACCATTCCCTGAAGCAGGGTTTCAGGTTACCAACTTTCTCGGTGAATTCGTATGGATCTTCCCAATCCCGGGAACAGACACCGCATCCCGCCCTGTATATGCAGCTTAAAATGCTGAGGGATGAGCTTTGTTCCAAATCGGGTCTTCCTATTTATATGGTGGCAGGCAGTAATACCATTTTTGAGATGAGCCGGTATCTGCCCCAAACCTTGTCTGAACTAAGAAATATCAAGGGTTTTGGTAAGGCAAGGATAGAAAAATACGGCCAGTCCTTTTTAGATATCATCATTTCGTACTGCCATAAGATAGGCCTCACATCCCTGGTGGAGGAAAAGCCGGCGGCCAAAAAGAAAGCCGGTAGCAAAGAGCCCAAACCGGGCAAGACGAATACAAAAGCTATGTCCTTTCAAATGTTCCGGGAGGGTAAGTCGGTCGAACAGATCGCCACGGAACGTAACCTCAAGACCGGCACCATACAGGAGCATCTTGCGGGGTATATTGAGAAAGGCGAGATACCGGTGGAATCATTGGTCGAAGCCGGTAAGATAAAAATGATCCAGGCGGTGATTGACGAATTGGAAGAACCGACACTAACCAATATTAAGGGAAAATGTGACGACTCGGTTAGTTTCGGGGATATCAGGATGGTGATGGCCGCCCGCAAATCTTTGCTTCAATCGGGTGATACTGCACTTTAGGCAAATCCATCTATTTGCACCTTAACTTCAAATTATTCACATTTATTTCCATAGGATTTGTTACGTAAAAGTTTATATATATCTTTTCATATCAAATAATATATGATAACCCCAACCAGTGCAGACTATCGCACTATCAGCGATCACACTTTCGCCGTCGTCAGGCAAAACATCATCAACGATCAAAAAGGTTTTTTCGCTCAACAGACATACGAGGCCGGAGATATAGTGACCAGTTTCTCTGCAAGGGAAATTGTTACTGAGCCAAGTTATCTCACGGTACAGGTAGGTATCGGGCAACATATCCTGTTGCACCCCGAACACCTGCAATACATCAACCACAGTTGTGATCCTAATATCTTTTTTGATACACATGCGATGCATATAGTTGCGTTAAGGCCTATTGCCGAAGGGGATGAGATGACTTTTTTTTATCCTTCTACAGAATGGGAAATGGCGCAGCCTTTTAGTTGTCATTGTGGTTCGTCACGGTGTCTTGTGCAGATACAGGGTGCCGCCTGTATCAATGAGGATATCCTACAGCAATATCAGCTAACACGTTTCATACAACAACAACTTCATGATCGTTCGGAAAAGGGTAAAAGAGCTTAAGAAGCGGGAAGCAAAGAAAACGACCGGTCCACTTGGGAAACTAAAGATCTGGATCCTGTATCCTTTCCTGGAAACTGAAGATCCCAACCTGCAATACTATTATGATTTTTCCCAAAGCCAACAGGAGTACAGCAAGGTATTTACTGAGTTGAATGCCGACTGGACCTGGCAACCGGTTACCATGAAGAATTTCACGGATGTGATCGGTGGCATCAGGAAAAGATCAGGAAGAAAAATTCCCCTCGTTCTAAACCTCTGTGATGGTGATGAGATCAATGGAACACCTGGAGTCTCGGTCATACACGAATTGGATAAACAAAGGCTGATCTATACGGGTTCTGATGAGTATTTCTACAATATCACTACTTCCAAGATCCCGATGAAAAAGGCGTTTGATGAAGCTGGTGTGTCAACGGCAAAATGGGAAGTGATAGACAACGAAGCCTCTATCGATGGTATTTGCCAGCGCCTCGGAGCACCATTAATTATTAAACCGGCGGTTTCAGGCGGCAGCATGGGTGTGTCGGTAAAGAATGTGGTGTATACAGAAGATGAATTAAGGGAACGTGTCAGGGAGATCAGTGCCGGCTACCGCGGGTGGAACCTGTCAGCGGGTGGTTTGTTTGTTGAACAATTTATTACAGGTCCCGAGTATACTTCCTTCATTATTGGGTCACACCTGCATCCCGGTTCCTGTTATGTATATCCGCCGGTTGAAAGGATCTTTCATGAATCATTACCGGATGAAGAAAAGTTTTTATCGTTTGACCGCCTCTGGGAGATTTATGAAGATGAAAAGCCCATGCCGGGCAATGAAAATTTCTACAACTATCACCAGCCCGACCCGGCCTTGCTAAAATCGCTGGAAGCCCTGAGCCTCGAAGCTTACCTGGCGGTGAAAGGTATGGGATATGGTCGGTTGGATATCCGCATGGATAAAGACACGGGCAAACTTTATGTACTGGAAGTAAATGCCCAGTGCGGGTTGAGCGAGGACGAAGATTATACTTCTATAGGCGCTATTCTCAGGTATGCCGGTAAATCTTTTACCGACCTCGTGAGAAACGTTATTCTGGATGCTTTTTCAAGGAGAAATTTAAAACTTTAACTATGAAGGTTTGTGTGCTGCAACCCGACTATTCCACAACCGGCGTGGATTATAAAAACTATGACCCGCCCCGTAATCTTTCTGCATTATTACCGGATGCCGAAGTGGAACATGTTTTTCTCAATAAGCTTACCACGTACAAGCAACTGAAAGAGCTGAAGAAAAAGAATTTTGACATCTTTATTAACCTGTGTGAAGGTTACCTGGAATGGGAAGTGCCTTCGATAGACGTTATCCATTCATTCGACTTACTTGGATTGCCATATACCGGGCCCACAGCAACCTTGTATGATCCCACTAAAGAGTTGATGAAGTATGTCGCCCATTGCCAGGGCGTTCGAACACCTGGTTATTTTATAATCGACCAGCCCGCCGATATTGAGAAGGTCGAAAAATATTTGTCGTATCCCATGTTTATAAAGCCGTCTAAAGCCGGCGATAGCCTCGGAATTGATGAAAACTCTGTTTTATATAGTAAACAGGATTTATTAAAGAAAGTGGTGGAGATCTACAACGAGTACGGCCCACTGCTGGTGGAAGAATACATCGAAGGGCGAGAGTTCACAGTACTGGTGGCAGCCAATGCGGATGGTAAAACCTGCCGGGTTTTTAAACCTGTCGAATATGTTTTCCCCGAAGGAAAAGCATTTAAAACTTATTCTTTAAAAACATCGGAATTACATCCCGATTGTAATTTTCCCTGCACCGATCCCGGCCTGGACAAAGAGTTAAGAACGGAGGCCGAAAAGATCTTTAAAGGGTTTAACGGCGTAGGCTATGCACGACTCGATTTCAGGGTCAACGAAAAGAATGAGATATTTTTCCTGGAAATCAATTTTACCTGTTCAGTTTTTTATACCGACGGGTATGAAGGTTCGGCGGATTTTATTCTAAAATATGATGAAGCAGGTCAGCAGGGTTTCCTGGAGCATATCATCGAAGAGGGCATTGCGCGGCATAAAAGGAAATCAAGGCCCTACACAATGAAAGGAAACTCAATTGCCGGGTTTGGCATCTATGCCAGCCATAGCATCCGGAAAGGGGACATCGTCTACACCGGCGAGGAAAGACTGCACAGGATCGTCACCCGTCGTTATGTGGAGAAGAACTGGAATGCCGAGCAACAAGTTCAGTTCCGTCGCTATGCTTATGCGCTAAGCGACGAGGTTTTTGTGTTATGGGACGAAGATCCATCAGCCTGGGCGCCTCAAAATCATAGTTGCGACGCCAATACCGGGTTGGATGGACTGAATGTCGTGGCCTTACGAAACATATCCCGCAACGAGGAACTTACCCTGGACTATTCACAATTTCTTGACGAAAACATGGAACCATTTGAATGTAAATGCGGTTCGGCGAATTGTAAAGGGTTTATCAAAGGTGTTTCCGGGAATTCCGTAACGAGTAGGGAAATAAAGGCGCTGATTTAAACACACTTTTTTTAATTCTTTAGAAATCGTCTGCGATCTGGAAAGTGATCGGCTGTTTGCGATAAGCTTTGGCAGGTCGTCCGTCCTGGATGGCGGGTTGCCATTTTCTTGATTTTTTGATCACTCGTATCGCTTCCTCTCCAAGGCCATACCCAGGATCATTCAAAACTTTGATTTCACTGATGCTGCCATCCGTGTCTACTACGAATTGAATCATGACGGTGTAAATACCGGGAGGCGCATTATTGTTGATCGCCACCTGCGGATTTAAATTTCTCTCAAGAAATTTTCTCCAGTCGCCGTCAAATTTAGCCTGGACCTGTACGATGGAAAGTGGTCCTGCATTTTCCGTGGTCTTTACTTCGATGATACCTTTTGTGTGATTGAAAACCGGCGCTTCAATAACCCGGGTGTCAATAACGCCTTCTATTTTAACGAGACCAATTTGTGCATTTGTTAAATCGGTATGTGTGGGAGGAGCTGTTATCACCTCTTCATCAGTTAATCTGAAATTGGTGTATTGTTCAGTTTGTACCTGATGTTTAGTTTTGGCTTCGGGTTTGCGGGGAGTTTCTGTTTTATCTTCAGGGTCTTCGAATTTAAATGGTTTCACGACCACTTCTTCATGGATTTTAAACATGGGCCGTTCACCCGGTTCTGCCCTATCAACAAGTGACATACCGGCATAAAGCAGCGTTAGAATAATACCGGTAAGCAATAGAGATATCCCAACTCTTTTTGAGTAGGTTCGGCGAAGCTCATAAGCCCCATATGATTTGTTCCTGTTATCAAAAAGTATGTCCAGGAAATCTGACGAAAGAATTTCGTTGGTATCCATGGTCAGTAGTTTTGTTAACCATGAGATAGCCGGCACATTATTTTCCATAGAAGTTTATTTTTTATAAACTAATATGGAAAAGAGATTAGAGTGCATCGGCAATAACATTATCTGCCCATGTATACCATCAGGATTTGTACATCGCTGGGGTTGATACCAGAGATACGGCTCGCCTGTCCGAGAGTTCGGGGTTGGACCCTGATTAATTTCTCGCGTGCTTCGTTGCCGAGTGATTGAATTTTGCGATAGTCAAACGTAGAAGGAATTTCAAGATCTTCCAGCTGGCTCATACGAACCACTAATTCTTTTTCTTTTTCGATATAGACATCATACTTCACCTGTATCGAAGCCTGTTCAATTGTTTCTTTTGAATAATCCTGAAGCTTTGATGCAAGTGTGGGTAGTGCTTTTTGCAAATCGATCAGTTCAATACCGGGACGTAAAAGGATTTTCTCGGCTTTTTGTTTTTCGCTTATCGTTGATGATTTTATTGATTCAAAATATGGATCTGCTTCCGCGGGCTCAATGCTAGTTTCTTTGAGGATCGACTTAATTTTTTCTACGTCTTTTCTTTTTTGTATCACCTTATCCATTCTGTCCTGCGAAGCAAGTCCAAACCGGTAACTTAATTCAGTCAGGCGCAGGTCCGCATTGTCCTGGCGGAGCAGGGTCCGGAATTCAGCTCTTGAGGTAAACATACGGTAAGGCTCTTCTGTACCTTTGCTGATGAGGTCATCTATCAAAACGCCGATGTAGGCTTCGCTCCTTTTTAGGATAAATGGCTCCAGGTCCCTTGTTTTTTGATGAGCGTTGATACCCGCCATGATGCCCTGGCAGGCCGCTTCTTCATATCCTGTTGTACCATTTATCTGTCCTGCAAAAAACAGGTGAGAAATGTTCTTTGTCTCCAGTGTATGATTTAGTTGGGTGGGCGGAAAGTAATCGTATTCAATGGCATAGCCTGGCCTGAACATACGGGCATTCTCAAACCCGGGAACACTACGAAGAGCTTCGTATTGCACCTCTTCCGGTAGTGATGTCGAGAACCCATTGACATAGATTTCAACGGTATTCCAACCTTCGGGTTCTACAAACAGCTGGTGTCTTTCTCTTTCTGCAAACCGGTTAATCTTGTCTTCGATGCTCGGACAATACCTGGGCCCCACCCCATCGATCCTTCCCGCGAACATCGGGCTTCGGGAAAAACCAGTTTTAAGAATATCATGAACAGCCTGCGAAGTATAGGTGATCCAGCAGCTTCTTTGTTTCGTCGGCTTTTCAACATCGAGGTATGAAAATCCGCCGATCTCCTCATCCCCCGGTTGTTCTTCCATTTTAGAATAGTCCAGGCTTCGGCCATCAACACGGGGAGGTGTTCCAGTTTTGAGACGGTCACTTTCAAAGCCGAGCGAAACAAGTTGCTCTGTAATGCCCGTCGCAGATTTCTCTGCTGCCCTTCCCCCACCAAAATTCTTTTCCCCGATATGAATAATACCATTCAAAAAAGTGCCATTGGTCAGCACTACAGCTTTTGATTTGATTTCATGTCCCAGGCCGGTGATCACACCCTGGGCGCGACCGTCTTTTACAAGAAGACCCCTGACCATATCCTGGTAAAAATCAACGTTTGGAGTATTCTCCAGCATATCCCGCCAGGTACTGGCAAATAACATCCGGTCGCTTTGGGCTCTTGGACTCCACATTGCAGGACCCTTAGACCGGTTGAGCATTCGGAACTGGATCATAGACTTATCAGTTGCAATGCCTGAATATCCACCCAGTGCATCTATCTCCCGGACGATCTGGCCTTTCGCGATACCTCCCATGGCCGGGTTGCAGCTCATTTGGGCGATGGTTTGCATATTCATGGTCACTAAAAGCACCTTTGAGCCCAAATTCGCAGCCGCAGCTGCTGCTTCGCAGCCTGCATGCCCTGCGCCTACCACTATAATATCATATTCTGGAAACATGGGGAGCAAAGGTAGTTTGTATTAGGGCACCAGCATAGATTTTTCTTTTCGAAGGAGATATTTCTACGAACCCAAACAATGTTTTGAACCTAAAATACCGGGTTCCCTGAGGTAATCTTCAAAATCCTGAAATCCGGTTTAATTTCACGTGGAACAATTCAACCCTTATTTCACGTGGAACATATCAAAAAGTAGCGTCCTTATAAGATAATCAAGCAGGGATGAATATCGGGGGCACCGGAGTTAACGCTGTCTCCTGAAATACTTTTCAAGATAAAAGTTCTCTGCAGCGCGCATTTTCTCGACCTCGGCCTTTGTTTTGTCGCGATAACCACACAAATGCAGTGCACCATGAAAGATCACCCGGTGGAGTTCCCTTTTGAAAGATTCCCCTAAAGACCGGGCGTTGTCTTTTACCCGGTCTGTACTAATATATATTTCCCCTTCCACGGGCATCCCAGGCTGGGATAATTCAAAGCTGATTATATCGGTGTAGAAATCATGCGCCAGGTATTGCTTATTTATTTCCAGCAGCTGACGGTCGTCACAAAAAATATAATTCAGGGATACGAGCTTTGTCTTTTCTCTTTGGAAAATGGAACTGATGAACTTTTTCAGGCGGGTTCGGTCTCGTAGTGTCACAGCTGATGGGAAAAAGAAATAAATATTTGATTTTGTTTGCGATGGCATAATTTCAAAATTCGTAAACAAAGAAAAGAATACAATGTTAGAT
Source organism: Bacteroidota bacterium (assembly GCA_023411775.1). Lineage (GTDB taxonomy): Bacteria > Bacteroidota > Bacteroidia > Chitinophagales > Chitinophagaceae > Terrimonas_B. The sequence goes on from JAEYOL010000111.1 coordinate 9,130, forward strand.
TTGCTGTAATTCAAAATAATGAATAAGAAACTATCGGAATTAAGACTCGGCCAGAAAGCGGTGATCAAAAGCTTCGGCAGCCAGGAATTACATTTAAAGCTTATGGAAATGGGCTGCCTGCCAGGCGAAATTGTATCCGTTGAACAAATCGCCCCGCTGGGTGATCCGGTGTCCATTTCCGTGGCCGGATATGTACTTAGCCTGCGCCTGGACGAGGCCGAACATATTATTGTTGAAGCTAGTTAATTGATTGTCAATTAGTTACATGAATATCGGATTATATTTCGGTTCTTTCAACCCTGTTCATGCCGGCCACCTCATCATCGCCAACCATATCTTAAACGAGACTTCCCTTGAAAAACTCTGGTTTGTCATTTCCCCCCAGAATCCCTTCAAGATCAATCATTCCCTGCTGAACGAGTACGACCGGCTCCACCTGCTCCGACTGGCTACTGAGGATGACCTTCGGATGAAAGTTTCTGATATAGAATTCAGTCTCCCCAAACCTTCTTATACCAGCGTTACCCTCGCGCATCTCTCCGAAAAATATCCCGATCATTTATTTTCGGTCGTGATGGGCAGCGATAGTTTTCAGAACCTGCATAAATGGAAGAATTACGAATTCATCGTCAAGAACTATCCTGTTTATGTTTATAAGCGACCCGGTTTTGAAGTCGAGAACCTGTTGAATGCAAAACTAACATTACTCGAAGCTCCGCTTTTAGAAATATCAGCCACCCATATCAGGCAACTGGTCAAAGCCGGCAAATCCATTCGCTACCTGGTACCGGATAATGTGCGGGAAGAAATTGAGAAAAGCAACTACTACAAACCGTAGTTATTTTCAAGAAGTCTCTGAACAGCGACTCGCAATGTTTTTAGAAAAAATATCCCAATAGTAAACAAGCCGCTACAATTACCGGAGCGGGCATACGGGTATAACTCAACAATAAAAAAGTGCCGATAATGACAGAGAGATTGATGGCGCTGATCGTTTTTGCTTCAATCAGTGAAATATCCTTCATGATATAAAAAGTGGAAGCAAACATGATTCCCACTACAGCAGCATTGATGCCTTCGAGCGATCGGTAAACCGCCGCATATTTTTTTAGATTGTTCCAGATCGGAAAAAAGAAAAGTACCAGCAATGCACTTGGTAAAAAAATCGCCACCATGCCGATCAGGCATCCCAGCAATTGCATGGTCGTTTTTTGTTCGGGGGTACTACCCATGTCTTTCAACGCCATCCCACCTGTAAATGCAGCGATGGAAAAAACCGGACCGGGCACTGCCCTCACAATCCCCATCCCGGTATACATATCTTCTTTATCGATCTGAACAACATTGGGGTTTTTCTCCTTTACTGCCAGTGGACGTATGCTGAATTGTTCATACATGATCGGCATCAGCACCTGTCCGCCACCAAATACAAGGCTACCCATACGATAGGTATTTTCAAAAAGATTGATGGGTTTACGATTGGGCCAGTCTTGTTTCCTGGCCGTTTCACTCACGATACCCGCAGCGATGAAGATGATCCCAAATAACCAGAAATTCCACCATTTGATCTTGGAAGGTTTTCGCTCTACCTGCGGGATACGTTTTTTGCTAAGGTTGGTTGCGAAACCACCCAGGATGATCACCAGCGGAAATACGACCGGCAATTTGAAAAGAAAATAAGTAACCGCCATACTTACCAGCATGATCAGCCAGGTGATAGTATTACGAACCGCATGTGGAAACGTGCTGATACAGGCATACAATAGAAAGCCTGCCGCCATGGGTGCGATAAACTTAAATATATCCGTCTCCAACGCGGTCTTGTCAATATAATGTAGAAGGAATGAAAGCGCTCCCATGAAAAAGCAGGCCGGCAGTATCCAGATAATAAGCGCCAGCACGGCCAGCGGTACGCCGCCAACTTTGTAACCTATTAGTGTCAATGTTTGTGTGGAAGAGGCACCTGGGAGCAACTGGCAAAAGGCATTGTACTCCATCAGCTCCTGTTCTGTGATATAAGGCGTTTGCTTGACAAACGTTTTTATCATCATTGCTATATGTGCTTGTGGTCCGCCAAAAGCCGTAACACTGTGCAACAACACAGCCCTCAAAAAAGAAACATGTCGAAAAGGCATCAGAAGCAATACGTAAAATACAGCAATTAATGATCGCCGGAATGAGTTGGTCCCCGATCATTTGAAGGTAAACGATTAAACACATTTTATGGTAAATTCATAAAAATTTTTTCAATGAGAATTATCTTCTTAATAGTTGTATTCTTTTCCTTATTGCCAGTATCCTATTCGCAACTTCGGCAGAAAGTCGCCACAGCCATTCAAAAAACTGAACACAAATGCATTGAATGGCGACAACATCTTCATCAATATCCCGAGCTGGGCAACCGCGAGTTTAAAACGGCCAAACTGGTTGCAGATCATCTGAAAAAACTGGGGATGGAAGTGCAGGAAGGGGTAGCGAAAACCGGTGTGGTTGGTTTGCTGAAGGGTGGAAAACCCGGCCCCTGTATAGCACTCAGGGCAGATATGGACGCATTGCCGGTGGTAGAGAGGGTCAACATTCCCTTCGCCTCGAAAGAGAAAACGATTTATAACGGTGCCGAAGTTGGTGTGATGCATGCCTGTGGGCATGATGCGCATGTGGCCATCCTCATGACGGTAGCGGAAGTGTTAGCTGGTATAAAGTCAGAAATAAAAGGATCGGTGAAATTTATTTTCCAGCCGGCCGAAGAAGGCGCTCCTGAAGGTGAGGAAGGCGGTGCCGCGCTGATGGTGAAGGAAGGCGTGATGGATAACCCAAAAGTTGATGCCGTATTTGGGCTCCATATCCAATCCGGCGTGGAGTCAGGTACCATTCAATACAAACCTGGTGCTTTTATGGCGGCGGCTGATTTTTTTAGCATAAAGGTAAAAGGGAAAGCGAGTCATGGTTCCCAGCCCTGGCTTGGCATAGATCCCATCGCAGTGTCCGCCACCATCATACAGGGTCTTCAACAAATCGTTAGCCGCGAATCGGAACTTACAAAAGCCCCGGTTGTGATCACGGTAGGCAAGATCCAAAGCGGCGTAAGAAACAATATCATTCCCGAAGACTGCATCATGCTTGGCACTATCCGTACGCTCGACAGCGCCATGCAAAAAGATGTACACAGGAGATTTACAAACACAATTACAAAGATCGCCGAAGCTGCCGGTGCCGAAGTGGAAATAGATATTGATACAAAAACACTGGTAACTTATAACGATCCTGCACTGGTGAAAAAAATGTTGCCTTCTTTACATGCCGCAATCGGCGAAGCAAATGTGTCAGAGCGTGGCTGGGTAACCGGCGCGGAGGATTTTTCTTATTATGGCACAAAAGCGCCATCCTTTTTCTTTTACCTGGGGGGTATGCCCAAAGGCACGGATAAGACAAAAGCACCACCGCATCATACGCCTGATTTTTTTGTGGAAGATAGTGCGATGAAAACCGGCGTTACAGCTTTTTGCCAATTAGTAATGGACTATTTAAACATGAAATAACATGAAACAAATAAATCTGGTACTGGTCATGTTGCTGTTGTCGACTATGGCCACAGCACAGAAGACGAATCATAAACTGCAGGCAAAACTGGAAGAAGCCATAAAAGGATTTAACGGCCAGGTTGGTGTGTATGTAAAGGAATTAAAAACGGGAAAGGTCGTGGCGATAAATGCCGACACCTTATTTCCAACTGCAAGTATTGTAAAAGTTCCGATCCTGGTCGGCGTGATAGACAAAATAGAACGAAAGGAATTAAGCTATGACTCCCTGCATGAGTATAAGGATTCACTGCTCTATGCCGGTGAGGACATACTGGGATCTTTCAAAGATGGCGAGAAGATCTATCTTGAAAAGATCATTATGCTGATGCTCACGATGAGTGATAATACTGCGAGCCTATGGTTGCAAAAGCTTTCGGGCACCGGCACCCGTATCAACGAGATACTGGACAGCCTCGGATTCCAGCACACGCGGGTCAACTCAAGGACGCCCGGTCGTGAAGCAAACCGTAGTGTATTTGGCTGGGGACAAACCACGCCCGGCGAAATTGCACGGTTGTTTGAGATGATCTATCGTCACCAGATATTTTCGCCTGCTTCCTGCGAAAACATGCTTCGCTTCCTGGGAAGAAATTTTTGGGATGAAAACGCGGTTTCACAAATACCACCCTATATCCAGGTATTTAGCAAAAATGGCGCAGTCAATGAAGTGCGCAGTGAAGTACTGTTGGTCAATGCACCCCATAACCCCTATATCTTCTGCATATTTACAAAGAACAATAAAGATCAGAACTGGCAGCGCGATAATGAAGCCTGGCGACTGGCGCGAAAGACATCTAAACTGGTTTGGGATTATTTTGAGCCGAAAGACAAATGGGAATCGGCTAAATATGACCGCGATTTTAATGCAAACAAACCCTGATGGTGTTTAGCCACGGATTTCACGGATTGCACGGATTGGGATTATATGGGGTCTGCTGGCTAAACCGGAAATTCTCATCCCGGCTTCATTTCCCCTGCAAAACAAGTCTTGCAGGTCCTCGGTTTTTATACAAAATCCCTGCACCTTATTATCCATTTTGAAGTACTTAACTCATTTCTGTATTTGACCAGTAGGGAACTCCTTTGTGTTCGTCGTGCATTCTTTGTGTGCGTTGTGTCCCGAAAACCACGAGGTTAAGGACACCGGGAACACGAAGGACCACAATGGACACAAAGTTTGAGAATCACCTGTTCTTTAATCAGCAGGCCCTATTTAATAGTAAAATTGAAGAGAGATTATTTCAGGATCTGGTAGGCAAGCAGGCTCATCAGGTAGGCCAGACCTGTCATATATAAAAACTGGATGATGGGCCATTTCCAGCTTTGCGTTTCCCTCTTGACGATGGCAAGTGTACTCATGCATTGCATTGCGAAAACATAAAATAGCATCAGGGCTACGCCGGTAGCCAGGGTATAAACCGGCGTGCCGTCGGGGTGTGTGGCTGACCTGAGTTTTTCTTTTAGCGGACCTTCATTCTCATCACCGCCCACACTGTAAAGGGTAGCCATGGTACCCACAAAAACTTCCCGAGCTGCAAATGAAGTAATAAGTGCGATGCCAATTTTCCAGTCAAAACCCAATGGCTCAATCACGGGTTCGATGGATTTGCCAGCCAGCCCCACATAAGAGTTTTCCAGCCTGGCATTACTGTAGTCGTTTTCTATGGCGATAGTATCGGCGCCGGGCGCAGCCATGGACTGTTCATATCGCACAGTCGCCTCTTGCATTCTTTCTTTCGGACCAAAAGAACTCCCCGCCCAAAGGATCAGGCTGATCACCATGATGATCTTCCCGGCATCAACCACAAAAATTTTTGCTTTGTTCCACATGGTTTGCCAAACGTTTTTCCAACGCGGAGGACGATATACGGGCAGTTCCAGGATGAAAAAGCTTTTTTCTTTAATGCGGATAAACCATTTGGCCACATACGACACAACGAGCGCCATCACAAATCCAAGTAAATACAAACCCAGCATCACGAGGCCCTGCACACCGATCACTCCAAATAGATAATTATTGGGAATAACCAAACCGATCAGGATCGTATACACCGGTAGCCGGGCCGAACAACTCATCAGTGGTGTGATCAGGATAGTGAGCAACCTTTCCTTCCTGTTCTCAATGCTTCTGGCACTCATCACCGCGGGAATGGCACAGGCAAAACCACTGATCATGGGCATCACGCTCTTACCATTAAGCCCAACACTTCGCATAAACCGGTCGGTGAGAAAACTGATCCGGGCCATATAGCCGGTATCTTCCAAAATCGTGATAAGGCCAAATAAGATAGCTATCTGGGGAACAAAAATGATGATCCCGCTAAGACCCGCCACAATTCCATTGATAAAAAGATCGGTTAACGTTGTGTTAGGCAGCATCGAACTCAGCCAGTTGCTCACATTAGCAAAACCTACATCGATCCAGTCCATTGGGAAGCTGGCCAGGAAGAAAACGCTTTGAAACATCAGGAACAATACCGCCAGTAGTATCAGGTATCCCCAGCGCCGATGCAACAAAATATTATCCAGCTTTTCGGTCAACAGCGATTTTTGAAGCGGATCCGGTTCTGAAACGGCTAGCTGCATGATATGCTTGATACGGTTGTATCGCTGCAGTATCTCTTCGGCCTGGGTCTTGGTATGGTTGAACTTATTCTTTTGCTCGATCGTTTCGATCTTTTCCTGCATGCCCGCATCGAGGGCAAAAGATTCGTGGTTGATGAAATAATGTATCGCTTTATAGTCGCTAAGCCCGGGTAATTGATTTTTTAATTCTTCAATGGCAACTGGTGCCAGTGCACGGTTGTCTATAAAATCATTGAGGGGCGGCTTGTACAGGCTCCTGGCCGTTTGCTCGATCGCTTTTTTTAGTTGGGCAATGCCCTTGTTTTTCCTGGGGTTGACGGCTATCACAGGTACACCCAGCTCCCTTTCCAGTTCCGCGATATCGATCTTGATCCCTTTTTTCCCCGCAATGTCCATCATCGTAAGTGCGATCACGACGGGTATTTTAAGATCGATCAACTGGGTACAAAACAGGAGATTCCGTTTCAAATTGCTGGCATCGGCAACAGCCACCACCACATCGGCTTTCAATTCGTCCTGGTTGAGCAGTACCTTATAGCTCACCCACTCATCAAGGCGGCGGGGATATAAACTGTATGAACCCGGCAGGTCGATGACGCTGGTTTCTTCGCCGGATAATAAGGTGATACCTGTTTTTTTGTCGACAGTAACGCCCGGAAAATTGCCCACTTTTTGCTTTAATCCTGTGAGTGCGTTGAATAAAGAGCTTTTTCCACTATTAGGGTTCCCGACGAGCGCGATATGTAATCTATTTCTTTCCAAGTCTAAAAGGGCTGCAAAAATAACGGCTGGCCGATGAAATGTTTTACGAATTACGATTTTATGACAAAGCGAATCGTTAAATGTTTGGATGGAAAAATTAAGAATTATGCCCCTTAAAAAGAGTCGATGCCCATTAACTTTGTGGTTCAATTCATTCTCACATGAGTATATTACGTATCAAGCTGATTTTGCCCCTGCTTTTTTTAGTTTCTACCGTTTCCGCGCAAAAATTAAAAAAAGATGACCGGCTCACACTTGCCAATTTAAAGAAACATATAAGTTACCTGGCAGATGATAAATTGGAAGGCCGCAGGGCAGGCAGCGCCGGGGAGAAACTGGCCATGGAATATATCAGCGGTCAATTCAGCGCCCTTGGTGTATTACCAAAAGGTACAAATGGATTCTATCAGGCTTTCGAGATCAATGAAGGCAAGCAGATCGGTGAAGGGACCCTGTTTAGCATTAATGACGCAAGTCTGAAACCTGGAACCGAATTCTTCCCGCTTATTTTTAGCGCTCAGAAAAAGATCGAAGCAGCGCCGGCCATCGCCTTACAGGAACCCGACATGCCCTGGTTTATTGACCTGAAAGATATACTCGATGAAAATAAATCAAACCCGCATTTCGACCTGGCGGATTATATCAGGAGCAATTCGAAAAAGGCATATGACAAGGGCGCAACAGCCGTGATCCTTTTCAATACAGGTGCGCAGGATGATAAGCTTGCTTTCAATCCAAAGGACCGCGCTGAAGCACTCCCCATACCAGTGATCTATGTGAGCAAGGATGCGGCAAAAAAATATTTGAATGATGAAACCGCTACCCTGAACTTAAAATTGAATGTAGAAATTACTGACAAAAAACGCGAAGGACATAATGTGGTGGGCTATATTGACAATAACGCCGCCACCACTGTGGTGTTGGGCGCTCATTTCGATCACCTGGGTTATGGTGAAGACGGCAACTCAATGTTGCGTACGGGTGAAAAACTCATTCACAATGGGGCAGATGACAATGCGAGTGGTACAGCTGCATTAATCGAACTGGCGAGAATTTTAAAATCAGGCAAGGCGAAAAACAGCAACTATCTCTTTATTGCATTTTCGGGTGAAGAGCTTGGGCTGTATGGGTCAAAATATTTTACCGACAACCCGACGATCGATCTTAAGTCGGTCAACTATATGATCAATATGGACATGATCGGCCGGCTCAACGACAGTACCAAAGCCCTGGCGGTCGGTGGGTTTGGCACTTCACCACAATGGGCCTCGGTCATTAATGTAAACGAAAGAAAATTACCATTTAGCATAAAGATCGACTCAAGTGGTACCGGACCAAGTGACCATACATCTTTTTACAGGAAAGACATACCGGTATTGTTTTTCTTTACCGGCCAGCACCGCGACTATCATCGCCCCAGTGACGATGCTGATCGCATCAATTATGAGGGAGAACTTGCTATCATAAATTATATCAACTCCGTGATCAACAACCTGGCAAAGCAAAACCAAAGACTGGCCTTTACAAAAACCAGGGAAACCCAGGTTTCAGTTTCATCATTCAAAGTAACGATGGGCATCATGCCGGATTATACTTACTCGGGTGTTGGCGTGAGAGCCGATGGTGTGACCGATGGCCGTCCTGCATCAAAAGCCGGTCTTAAGGCGGGAGATGTCATTGTGCAATTAGGCGATCATGCCGTAAGCTCTGTTGAAACCTATATGCAGGCCCTGAATAAATTCAACAAGGGTGACAAAACAAAAGTGAAGTACAAACGTGGCGCTGAAGTGCTTGAATCGGAGATACAGTTTTGATGGGATAATTTTATAAAAAAACATCGTGTCGGAACGAAGCCTGAAACTATCGCTCAACAATCATGACCTGGCCGAAGCATTTTTCGAGGATACCAGGTTGTTGGGGATCATGGCGCCGGTGAAAGACTACCAGTTTTGCTGGCACCTGAATAGCCTGATGGGGATGGATTTCCGGATCAATCATGACCTGGAGATCGGGTTGAAGAAAAAAAGACGCGACTATTTTTTTTCAATATTTGAATACCATGAACCCACTGGTTCACTTTCGCATTATCTTTATAACAATCAATTTGAGGGTGAATACCTTTTACCCGAGTTTCGCCATCTCGATTTTTTATGGCTGATGAAAAATGATACCGTATCTGATGAAGACCTGCAGCGGATCATCAACCCGGTACGCACCATCTCCGGCGTACAACTGGTCATTGAGCTAACCAATGAGAAAATAAAGAACAAGGAGCACCTGGTTTTTTGATTTAATTAAAACAGTCCTCATGAACATAAGCTTTGCAGATAAAAGAAAATTCACTCCGCAGCAGGCCCGGGTTGCGGGAACCGTCTGGGAAGAAACAAACAATAAGCTCTATAAAAAGTTTCAATTTAAAGATTTCAGTGAGGCCTTTGCGTTTATGACCCGCATTGCGCTGGTTGCGGAGAAAATGGATCATCACCCGGAATGGAAAAATGTATGGAATACCGTTGAGATCTGGCTGTCGACCCACGATGCCGGTGATATTGTAACGGAAAAAGACCGCAAACTGGCGGATAAGATTGATGAGTTGTTTACACACTAACCGTGGAACACTGTTCCTTGTGAAAACTAATTCTAAAACTTTTGACTTCGACCATCATCACCGTTACAAGGACCGGGGATCAGCTCAATCAACTATTGTCTCTTCGGGGGTTTCTTAGCGGTATCGGATAATCAGCTAAAAATCGCGCAAGTGGGGGCAGGTGTATGTATGAATACACGCCAATTGTGCCGTGTTAACTCCCGGTGTCAGCATTTTTTTTAACACGTAGATTAGGCTGAGCGATTCCCGACGTGTAAATTATATTGTATACCTCATAACTGCATAAACCGTCCCTACAGGACGGGCTATCACCGGGGGGTAATATGTTTTCTACCCATAAAACGTCCCGATGGGACGTGGAGGTAATAGAATTTAAATTCTTTCCGGCTTTTCAAATTTTTTCAAATCTTGTCTTTTCATGTAATTAGGTCGATGTTCTATATAAGGGTCAAGGCGGGTTCATTCACGTGATATCATTGGTGAAAGTCGTTATAGCGGGGACGAATATCGCCCGCAGGGAGATTTTATGGGTAGCCACATTAAAAAGGCCATCCCCCACCCGTCTGTAGGGACGGTTTATGCCAATGGCGGCATAGGGTCCCTGCTAGTTCTATATCAAATAGGGAGTCTTCTTGTAATGGTGAAGTTAAAAGACTATTTGAGGAAGCAATATCTGGCGATATTTTTATTATTGATTCAAATTTTTTTCCATTAGACTAATGCAATTTCGTATTCCAAAGAGCCTTGTTTTAACTGTTGAATAAACAATGTAGGCGTACCCTTTTTTCGGCAGTTTTAAAATAGAGTAATCTATTTAATTTTAAACTGTCAAACATGAAAAAAATCAAGATTTACAGAAAGCCTGTGTGGCTGCGATCAAGAAGCAGGCAACAGGTATTTCCGTCAAGGAGATTTGCAGGGAGGTGGGTATTAGCGAACCTGTAAGGAATTTAATAACATACACGGTGACTAATTCAAAAGTTAATTCGCCCGGCTTCACAATACTAGTTCCCCACCCACGCAACAATTCTTAGCGGGCCTCCGCTACCATTTTTAATTTTCATTGGCAGGGCCACAACATAAGATCCCAGCCTTGGAAGTTTATCGGTATTCGCTACATTCTCGAATGCTGGTATATTAGCTCCCATTAATACCTGGTGTGTTTTAAAATCCTGTGACTGCCCATAGTCAATGCTGGGTGTATCGATACCAACCGCTTTTATTTTTCTTCTAACCATCCACTCGGCTGCCTGCGGGTCGATGCCGGGAAAATGCAATTCTGCTATTCCCTCAAAACCCTTTTTGGTTGTTCCAAAGTATTTTGCCGCATCCGGGTAATACTGCCCATAACCCGTATGAAATATAATTATCGCACCCTGACTGATTGTGTCATTCTTTTTTTCCCATTGCAGGATATCATCGACGGTAATCAGGTAATCGCGATTTTTCAGGGCACTGGCTGACACATCGATCACGACTGCTTCACCGGTTAGTTGTTCCAGCCCGATCTTTTCTGCTGTCAGGCCGGTTGCGGAAAAATGAATGGGCGCATCAAGATGGGTGCCGCCATGTTCGGGCGCTGTAAAACTGTACGAAGAGTAATAGTATCCACCTGGTGTTGTGCCTTCGGCCAGGGTGTCGATACTGAAGCCGGTGGGGTTATTGGGCCAGTACAGAGTTTGTTCGGAGAAATCATAGCTGAGATCGATCCATTTGCCATCATTGATCTGGTCGATCACCGAAACTTTTCTTTCATTGCAACTTAAAAAGAGAATTGAAATAGCGAGGGCCGGCAGCATGATCTGTTTCATAAAAAATGTTTTATGAAACTAAATTTAAACAAATCTGCGTGGTGATGATGCCACTGGGTGCTTTTCAAATTTTCACTTAATTCAATTTATCAATAACAGGAACCTCCGATCAACCTTATTAGCTTAGTAAAAGGTCACTATCAATAACAACCAACATCACAGGAAGGAACCTTTGGCCGAAAAGCATGAAAAACTCATGAAGCATTACCAAAAGACACTAAAGTGGGACATAAGGTAATAAGGTCGAGTTCGTTTTTGACAGGCTTGTTACAAAGGTAATAAGGTCGAACAGACCAACATCTTATTCCCTCATCTACTGAAAAATAAGCTAATAAGGTTGTGCCTTATAGCAATTTATGTTACTAAGGTAATAAGGTTTTCACTCCTGCTATGACAATGCACATCACCAGCTAAATCGAAAATTTGAAAGACTCCCATGCTACTTCTTTCGTCTGAAAATAACGGCCGCGTTTTGTTGGAAGTCGGCGCTGAACCGAACCTGGTAGGTTGCGTCACCATCATCTACTACCAAAAGACCGGTATTGGGCGGATATTTTCCGAGGTTCTCAGCATAAAGAACAAGATTGAGTTCATCCTGCCCCGGTTGGATATAAATGGTTTTTTTGATAGCCGAAGCTTTAAGTCCCTGTTTGGCCAAGAGTACCTCTCCATTTAATAAAACGCTGACGGTATCACCGTCTATTTCTCCATTGTCGTAAAGCTTGATGACAAGACTATCTGACTTAAAAGTAAGCACCTGTGATTCTGCCATTTTTCTTTCTGCAACAAACACCGCAGCCGATGAAGCTGTAATTACAGGTTTGGGGACGGGTGTTGGCGTAATGGTTTTTTCCGGCTCCAGCTTCGCCATCTCGGAAGGGTCTATTTTTTTTGTCTCTGTTTTTGAGGGCTCTTCAGGTATTGCAGGCTTTGTTTCTTTGACGGAAACCTGGTTTTTTATCTCGGGTCTTGAATTGCTGGTTTCGATTTGCTTTTTATCAGCTGTGATATGACTTACAGGAGTCGAAGTATTTTTTAGGCTGGTAGCGGCAAGCGCTTCTTCCAGAGTGGGCTCCGGTTTTGGTTGTTCCTTTTTCTCATTGGCTGACCTGGCCACATCATTACTGTTCGTCGTGTTTAAAGCGGTTTGTTGAGGTGGCTGAGGATTATCGTTTTTAACAGGGGTTGTTTGTTGGGTGGGTAGAGTTTCTTTTACAACTGCGTTTTGATATGCGATGTCTGCGGAACTGGCTTCTTTCTTTTTGGCTTCTGCATAAAATTCTACATTCTTCGCGAGATTCAGTTCTTCGAGATGCGGGAAGAGTTTCGATTTGGTGATATCAGGCTCCGATGTCAAACTTATCTTACCCGAGATTGAATAATATCTATGTCGCTTTGTTTCCGTGGTTTTCCACTCGCCATCCAGTTTCCAGATACTATCCTGCATATTGCGACGGAAAGTGCTGATGAGTTTTACTCCTTTATCGGGATTACGGGGAAAATTATGTCGAACGATCTCATCATCCTTTACTTCACAGATCTCATTATCGATCGTTCCTTTTACTCTTTTGATGATGTAATAAAGCGTATCGTTCACAGTAAATGTCATACGGGAATACCCGTACACTTTACCCCGGTATTCGGTCAGTGCAATTTCAAAAGCCTGGTCTTTCCTCACGGTGGCGCTATCATTATCGAGTGTGCCCACCCACAATCCTGTCAGGGATGTCTGTGCATAAAAAAATAGGGGGAAAAACAGTAAAATGAGCAGCAGTTGGAGGAATCTCATCGGGAACGTCGCAGTCTGGTTAAAGGATATTGTTTTACCAGCTTATAAAACGAAAATTCCCCGGTTTGATTGTGTAGACTATATACAAACCTGGGCCTCACACTGATACCCTCCCATGGATGGCAAGCCGAAACAAAGTCCGATTCTCAGCCCAATATAGCAGTAGCCTTTACAGGGTAAATTTGCCCCGGGTAGAGAAATTCCGAATCCCTAATTCCCTAAACCAGCCTAGCGGTTCATCGAAGCCAAAAACTCCTCGTTGCTCTTCGTTCCTTTCATCCTGTTTTGCAATTCGCGCATGGCTTCTTCGGTATTCATATCGGTGAGGAATACACGCAGCAGGTTCATACGCTGTAAAACATCTCTTTCCAACAGCAGGTCGTCGCGACGTGTAGAGGACGCGGTAAGGTCAATAGCAGGATAGATACGTTTATTAGCGAGTCTCCGGTCGAGTTGCAGCTCCATATTACCCGTTCCCTTAAATTCTTCAAAGATCACCTCATCCATTTTACTTCCGGTATCGATCAGCGCGGTAGCCAGGATGGTGAGCGAACCACCGTTTTCAATTTTACGGGCGGCACCAAAGAATTGTTTTGGTTTTTGCATCGCATTTGCTTCCACACCGCCGGATAATACTTTACCGCTGGAAGGTGCAACTGTATTATGGGCACGTGCAAGACGTGTGATGGAATCCAGCAGGATCACAACATCGTGTCCGCATTCAACCAGACGTTTTGCTTTTTGCAGGGCAATTGTTGAAACCTTTACGTGTTTTTCAGCAGGCTCGTCAAAAGTAGAAGCAATCACTTCCGCTTTTACGCTGCGTTCCATATCCGTAACCTCTTCAGGACGCTCATCCACCAACACAACCATCAGGTAGCATTCGGGATGGTTTTCCGCGATCGCGTTGGCCACTGCTTTTAACAGCATGGTCTTACCGGTCTTTGGCTGCGCTACGATCAGTCCACGCTGTCCTTTACCAATAGGCGTGAACAGATCCATGATCCGGGTTGAGTAGTCAGATGGTGTCGTAAACAGGTTAAGTTTCTCGAAGGGGAACAGTGGTGTCAGGTAATCAAATGGCACCCGGTCACGAACTTCATCGGGTCCTTTGCCATTGATGGTGTCCACTTTTAATAAGGCAAAATATTTTTCACCTTCTTTGGGTGGTCTTACCGCACCATGAACGGTATCACCGGTCTTCAGGCCAAATAATTTGATCTGCGAAGGAGATACGTATACATCATCGGGTGATGAGAGGTAATTATAATCGGAGGAGCGGAGAAATCCATAACCATCGGGCATCATTTCAAGTACACCTTCGGAAAGGATCACACCATCAAATTCAATATTGAAATTTTGCTCGCGCTTATGATGATGTTGTTTTGGCGAAAGATTGAGATCACCTGCAGTAGCGGGTGCGTTTGGACCGAGGTTCAGGGGTTGTTCAGGTTGCTCGAGTGCAGCCTCTATGGATTCAGATTCCTCAATCTCGGGTGCTACTTCTTCAACCGGTTCAGCCGCTTCCTTTTCTTCTGCCTTCTTGCGTCCTTTTTTTGCAGGTTGCTTCTCTTCTTTTTTGCTTTGAGATGAGCCGGCTTTCCTGACTACCTTCTTTTCGGCAGGTGCTGGTGTTGAACTTTCTTCCACCACAGCTTCCTCTGTTGAGTTGGCCGTGCTGGCCTTTATAATTCTTTTTCTTTTATTTTTTTCTTCACCAATACCCGCACCTTTGGAGCCGGCAATGGCCTGGTTGTCGAGAATCTTATAGATAAGTCCCTGTTTGTCGAGTTTTTTGGCATTGGGGATATTGAGCTGTTCGGCTATGTCCAAAAGCTCAGGAACGATCATGTCGTTCAATTGCAGAATATCGTACATACAAAAATCTTGAAGTTTGACACTGTGACTCGGTCACTTAAGTCTGAAAAAATTGAAAAAGTTGAGTTTACTTGAACGGATAGGTAGGTTTCTGATGAGCCAATAATACAGGAGAACAGGTTACTTATCAGCCTCTTTCCGATGCAATAATACATCGTTTTTGGTAAAAACAAAAATTTTTAGAAGCAGGATAAACAAGCTTAACAGGTCTTTAGATGGATGTAAACCAGGCAGTGTGACAAGCAATTAGCACCTAAATTATGACATATGCATTCTAAACGAGTTATATCTTTGCCGTCCTTAAACGGTAAATATGTTTAACAAGCGCATTAAAATAAAAGATTTGCTGGCCCAGGAACCCGCTGGCCAGGAAGTGGTGGTGATGGGATGGGTTCGCAGTTTTAGAAACAACCAGTTTATTGCCTTAAATGATGGTTCTACTAATAATAATATCCAGGTTGTGGCCGGGCTCGGCAAATTTGATGACAATCTATTGAGGAGGATAACCATTTCAGCAGCGCTGAAGGTTTCCGGAAAAGTGGTGCCTTCGCTGGGTAAAGGTCAGAAGATGGATCTGGAGGCTACCAGTATCGAAATTCTCGGCGACAGTGATGCGGAACAATATCCCCTGCAACCCAAAAAACACTCGCTGGAGTTCCTGCGTGAGATCGCTCACCTGCGGTTTCGTACCAATACTTTCGGTTCGGTATTTCGTGTGCGGCACGCCCTCGCATATGCAGTACATAAGTTTTTTAATGATAAGGGCTTTCTCTATATGCATACCCCTATCATCACAGCAAGTGATGCGGAAGGAGCCGGTGAGATGTTTAGGGTAACAACCCTCCCACTCGATGCGATCCCAAGGGATGAGAGTGGTGCTATTGATTTCAAAGAAGACTTTTTTGGACGCTCAACTAATCTCACCGTAAGTGGCCAGCTGGAAGGCGAACTGGCCGCTACTGCCTTCGGGGATATCTATACTTTCGGTCCCACCTTCCGTGCGGAGAATTCAAATACGGCACGTCATCTTGCAGAGTTTTGGATGATCGAACCTGAGATGGCATTCTATGATCTGGAAGACAACGCAAATCTCGCGGAAGAGTTTATCAAATACCTGATCGCATATGTGATGGAAAATAACCGCGATGACCTGGCTTTCCTCGCGCAACGACTAGCGGATGAAGAAAAGCAGCTGCCGGCAGATAAGCGTTCAGGCATGGGGCTGATCGAGAAGCTGGAGTTTGTGTTGAACAACGATTTTGAAAGACTGACGTATACAGAAGCAATCGACATTTTGCGGGAAAGTAATCATAACAAGAAAAAGAAATTCCAGTTTCCCATCACGGGATGGGGCATGGATCTTCAAAGCGAACATGAAAGGTATCTTGTAGAAAAGCATTTTCAAAAGCCGGTCATTCTAACCAATTATCCAGCGGCGATCAAATCTTTTTACATGCGGCAGAATGATGATGGTAAAACCGTAGCTGCTATGGATATTCTTGCGCCAGGCATTGGCGAGATCGTTGGTGGGTCGCAAAGAGAGGAAAGACTTGATAAATTGGAATCCCGCATGAAAGAACTAAACATTCCTGCTGATGAGCTTTGGTGGTATCTCGACACCAGGCGTTTTGGCACCGTGCCGCATGCCGGATTTGGCCTCGGCTTCGAACGGATGGTACAGTTTGTTACGGGAATGAGTAATATCCGCGATGTGATCCCGTTTCCGCGCACGCCTAAGAATGCGGAGTTTTAAATGGAGTTGCAAAACATTTACCAGCGGGATAAAAATTTGCTTTATTCGTGAACACACATTACCGGGACGTGTGATTCAAATACCAGTTGCTTGGTAGAACTTTTTTTAAACAGCCCGCCTATCCGTTTGTGTTTCTTGGGTATGGTGATCACGATGTCCAGGTTATTAGTCTCCGCGAATTCATTAATACCATCTTCGATATCGCGGTTTTCGATGTAATGATACGTCGGCTTCATCGCTTCGAGTTCGCGGTGCAATAGTTCCGACTGCATAGGTGTCTCGGGTTTGAAATGACGGTTTTCATAGTCTACGTTCAACACATGCAGTTCTGCGTTGAACGTTTTTACAAAATTCCTGATCTCCTGTACCGGGGTTGACTCCCTGATGGCTTCGAAATCGCAGGCGAGACCGACTTTCCTGATGCCGGGGGTGTATTCTTTACCGAGTGGCACTCCGATTACAGGCCAGGTAATATGTTTGATCACAGATAAAGTATTGCTGCCAAACAAAGCTCTTTCCATGGCGGAGTGCCCTTTGGTTCCCATCACCACCACGAAAACATCCTGCTTGCTGCATAGATCTTCCAGCTCATCCGACAAGTTGCCCATTCGGGCTTCTGTAAGGATCTCCACTTTGCCTGAAGTAATATGCTCGATATCATTTTTCAACTGCTTCAGTTTGGTCTCAGCAGATTCCTTCAATTCTTCAACCGATAACAAAACGATAGGCGTGTCCGATACACTCAAAGGAAGCTGGTAAACATGAAAGAGAAAAAGCCTGGCATTAATGGCCAGGGCCATGTCGGCGGCATAGTTAATGGCATTTAGCGCTGCCGGTGAAAAATCTGTGGCTACAACAATCGTCTTCATCGTTTCATATTTGAAGGTGAACAATCAGTTCTGCTAAAGTTAGCAATGCACTGTCTCTTACCATGACTCCCCCACGGTCTTTTCATGAAATTATGTTGAATTTTTAATAATGCCGGGATTTGCCACCAGCCGAACATTCAACTTCTCGATACTTTGGCTATCATTCATTATGTGCGCCTGAATTATCGAAAATCTGCCTTCTAGCCGCTCAAAGCCCTCAAAAAAACGGGTATCCATCCTACCATTTTACCGCTGGTCAAAACTTTTTTAGCCGGGGCAGAAATTTTTTTCAAAAGATATCGCCTTGAAAATTAATGAAATACCTCGTACATTATATCCTGTTTAATGTCCATTACTTGAATTTATTTGGTACTTTGTGTTGCATAGTACCAAATATCACCTTATCTTTGATTTGTAATTGAGATCATGTATAGAAAAACACTCATAGCAGCAACAATTAGTTTTTTTTCCGGGATCGCTTTTGCGCAAACCGAGGAAGACGCAAAATCGACCTTGCAACAGGAAATCGCCAGGTTAGATAGTGTGGTTTTTGATGCGTTCAATAAAAGAGAGGTTGATGAATTTGCAAAATATTTCAGCAGGGATCTCGAGTTCTTTCATGACAAGGGTGGGCTGACGGGTTATGGTCATACGGTAAAATTCACTCAATCACTTAAGGATGATGGCAATGATCTGCGGAGAGAATTAATAAAGGAAAGCCTGGAAGTATTTCCGATACCCGGATATGGGGCGATGCAAATCGGTTCACACCGTTTTTACCAGGCAGAGAACAATAAATCGAATGGTGCCGTCTTCAAGTTTGTTCACATATGGCAGAAGAAGGATGACCAATGGAAAATTACCAGGATAATCAGTTATGACCATTAAAATAAAGGATAACAGCGGGCTTGTATGCCAAGCTCTAAAATAAAGTAATATGAATATCGAGAATACACAGAGCCAGATGCGGAAAGGAATTTTGGAATTTTGCATTCTTTCGGTGATTCGCAGGGGAGAAGCCTACCCCAGTGATATTGTGGAGGAAATGAAAGCCGCCAACATGCAGATCCTGGAAGGTACCCTATATCCACTTCTTACCAGGTTAAAAAATGCGGAGATGCTTACCTACCGCTGGGTAGAAAGTAATTCCGGTCCTCCCCGAAAATATTTTTCCCTGACGGAGAAAGGCGAATCTTTTTATAAGGAACTGGAGCAAACCTGGATAGAACTTTCGAATGGTGTAAATGCGCTTGCAAAAAAATAATTCACAGAGAAATCAGATCAACTCAACCATAAATTTTACAAAATGAAAAAGATTATCAACATAAACCTGAGTGGCCGCGTGATTCCGATAGAGGACTCGGCTTACGAAAAGTTGCAGGCTTACATTGAAAGTCTTCGCCGTTATTTCTCCCATGAAGAAGGTCGCGATGAGATCATCAACGACATTGAAAGTCGTATTGCCGAACTCATGAATGAGAAAGTACGTAAAGGCGCTGCCTGTGTTACCGATGCCGATATCGACGAGATCATTGCATCGATGGGAAGACCCGAGGATTTTGATGCCGAGGCAGCAGAAACTACCGACACTGCCCATGCAGGTGCACAGCAGGATTACAGCAGGCAGGAAAAAAGGGCCCGGAAAAGGCTTTACCGCGACAGCAATGATAAATTCATCGGTGGTGTATGTAGTGGTATTGCCGCTTACCTCAATGTGGATCCCGCCATCGTAAGGATACTGTTTGCCATCATCACTTTTGGTGGTTTTGGCCTGGGTTTCCTGATCTATATTTTAATGTGGATCATCCTTCCCGAACAGGATGTGGATGGTTTCAGGGGAAAAAGGCTCTATCGTAATCCGGATGATAAGATCATCGCAGGTGTTGCCGGCGGCCTGGCAGCTTACTTCAATACAAAGAGCACCAATATCAGGCTGATCTTCCTGGCTCCCTTGCTCCTGAGCATCCTGATCGGAATACTCGACGGACTTACCTGGTGGGATGGTTTTCAATTCTTCCCCAATATCTTTTTCGGCTCACTCAGCAGTACATTCTTTATCGCTTATGTGATCCTCTGGATGGTTTTGCCTGAAGCTTCCGGTCCATATGAAAAAATGGAGATGCGTGGTGAAAAAGTGGATGTTAATACTATTCGCCAGAATGTGAAAGAAGGTATGGATACCATGAAAGACAAAGTAAAAACCTGGAGTGAGGATGTGAAAACATCTGCCCAGAATTTTGGTAGCAAGGCTTCCGAATTCGCGAGCACCAGGGGTCGTGCATTTGCTTCAGAATTCAGTGACACAGCCCGTAGGGGTGGTCGCGGACTGGGGCATGCTATCGGCGTGATCGTGAAAGCATTCTTTTTCTTCATCGCCGGTAGTATCGCATTTGCCCTGTTTGTTGCGCTTATGGCGCTGGTATTTGGAGGTATTGCCTGGTGGCCGATCAATAATTTTTTATGGACCAGCAATTCTCAGCAGTTATACGCCTGGGGTACCCTGATCTTTTTCCTTGGCGTACCATTGATCGGGTTTATCACCTGGGTTATCCGCAGGATATTAAGAGTTCGTTCGCGTAATAGTTATCTGGGATGGGTGTTCGGTGGTCTGTGGACCCTGGGATGGATCTCGGTAATGTTGCTGGCATCAAGCCTCACCCGCGATGTACGTGAGTTTGAACATGTAGATTCAGCTTTGGATATTATGCAGCCCGCAAGCGGTAGAATGCTGGTCACCGTTTCAAAACCCGAACTTGAGTACACCGGAAGTTTTGGGTGGATCAACGATGAGGGTGAGGGATGGGACCTATCGGCCGATACACTGAAGCTTTCATTTGTAAGATTCGATATCAATAAAAGTCCCGACTCATTATATTATGTAATAGTAAAAAGGTATAGCTCTGGTAGAACGGAATCCGAAGCCAGGTCCAGGGCCAGCAAGATCCAATATGAAGTAGTATACCGCGACAGTGTGCTTGACCTCGACAATGGTTTTGCTATCGATAAGGCAAGCAAATACCGTGGGCAGCATATTGAGATCGAGATCGGTGTGCCCGTGGGCAAACAGATCCTCTTCAATGAATCGATCGAAGCTAAGCTCAACGATGTCACCTTCAAACGTCGTAAAGGCCGCTGGCCGAGAAACGCCTGGGATTTCGATTACGACGACCGCAGGCAATGGCGCACGGGTGTGGTTTATACGATGGCAAGCAATGGCCTGCTTACCAGTAGCGGCAACCCATCAGTACCATCCACCCCTTCAAACGGCGACTACCGATACCAGCCTGATGACAGACCGGCAGGTCAATCCCCGAGTGATATTGAAAGGCAGATCGAGGAAGAAAAGGAACGTCGTCGTGAATCAGAAAGAAGGATCAAAGAACTTGAACGCCGGAAAAGGGAAGCACGACGATCTGCCGCCGTGCAACCCGAAAGCATGGATGATAAAGATGGCTACTCTGCAATTTCATCACCCTCGCCTGTTTTTTCTCTGATAAAGAGCTTTATTTAAACTTGGTTGATGTTGAACGTCCGACACAGGTCGGACGAAGCAAAAGGTACCGGTAACGGGCCTTTTGTTTTTATTTTATATCCTGCGTGATTACTTCGGAATCTTCTTTATCCGCCCTTTCCACAAAAAGTGTTTGCGTGGGGTAGGCAAACTCTACTTTCTCTTTCTCAAGTTTCTCCAGGATACGCAGGCATATCTCGTGGTGCGTATCCATATAAACCAGGAAATCGGCAGACTCCATGAAGTAAACGATCTCATAGTTGAGACTGGAGTCACCAAAGGACTTGAAATGAGCGCGGTCGAATTTGGTTAGCTTTTGACTCGAAATGATCTCCTTCATCCATTCGGGAATACTCCTTAATTTTTCCGCCGGTGTACCATAAATGACTCCAATATTGAATACCACTCTTCTTCGTTCAAGTCGCTTAAAGTTTTGAATGACCGATTTCACCATCTCTGCGTTTGGCATCACCAGTTGCTGCCCGTCGGGACTTCTTACGTGCGATGTTTTTATGCCGATCTTTTCAACTGTTCCACTATTGCCATTGGTGGTGATAAAATCACCCACTTCAAAAGGTTTATCGAAAAAGATTACAAGGTAACTGAACAGGTCACTGAGGATATTCTGTGCAGCCAGGGCTATCGCGATACCACCCACACCGAGACCAGCGATGATCGTCGTCACATTATATCCCAGGTTGTCAATCAGCAAAACGATACCAAAAATCCAAACCAGGGCTTTCACCACCATTAAGATCCCGTTAAGTTGTTTTGCCCGCTCGGGTGGTTCATTACGGCGGACCATATAGGATCTTACGGCATGCTGTATGAGAAAGTTGATCAGCCTGATGCCAAACCATGTTGATATGAACAACATGGCTACGTCGAGAATCCGGCCTACCCTCGGTGACAACACCAACTGGTGAATAATACCATAATTAATAGAAAGGTAGATATAGGGTATAAGGAATTTCTCCGTAACAGTGACCAGTACGTCATCCAGGTTGGATGTGGTACGGACGGTAAGGTTTTTAAGAAGAATGATCAGCTGGTTTTTTACCAGCCTCAATATAATCCAGGCCAACAGGATGCCGCCCGCAGCCAGCAGGTATGATAACACAGTATTTCCCCAGTACACTTGCTCAAGAAATTGATCCATCTTTTAGGTTTTTTACGGATGATTATAAAAAAGAGAGCAAAGTTACCCAATGAAAAATAATCAACTGCTTCGCTTACATTTGCGGCCTAACAACAAGCATATGAAGAACACTCCATTTACTGAGAAGCATATCGCGATGGGCGCCAGAATGGCGGAGTTTGCCGGTTACAATATGCCGATCAGCTATACCGGTATAAATGATGAACACGCCGCGGTACGTAATAATGCCGGGGTATTTGATGTGAGTCATATGGGCGAATTTATTCTGAAAGGAGAAAACGCCCTCGACCTGATACAACGCGTGACCACCAACGACGCTTCAAAATTAAAAAATGGCCAGGCACAATACAGTTGCCTTCCTAACACAACCGGTGGCATAGTAGACGATCTTCTTGTGTATTGTATTGAGGAAAACAATGTGTACATGCTGGTAGTGAATGCCTCCAATATTGAAAAAGACTGGAATTGGATCAGCCAGCACAATACCAAAAATGTGGAAATGCATAATATTTCCGATAAAACCTGTTTGCTGGCTATCCAGGGACCCAATGCGACCAGGATACTCCAGCCACTGACAGACATGGATATTCTCAATCTAAAGTATTACACATTTGTAAAAGGTGAGTTTGCGGGAGTAAAGAATGTGCTCGTAAGCGCAACGGGTTATACAGGGGCAGGCGGTGTTGAAGTCTATTTCGAGAATAAAGGCGATGATGCTAACCGCATCTGGGATGCGATCTTTGAAGCGGGAGCAGCGGCGGGTATCAAGCCCATTGGACTGGGCGCCCGCGACACGCTGAGACTAGAGATGGGATTCTGCCTTTATGGAAACGATATTGATGACCAGACCTCGCCCCTTGAAGCAGGACTGGGCTGGATCACAAAATTCAACAAGGAGTTTACCAGCAGGGCATTATTTGAAAATCAAAAAGCCGAAGGTGTAAAAAGAAAACTCGTCGGTTTTGAGATGGTCGATAAAGGCATTCCACGACATGGTTACGAAATCCAGGATCATACGGGTGCACCGATCGGTGTTGTCACTTCCGGAACACAATCACCCAGCCTCGCAAAAGCTATCGGTATGGGATATGTGAGTGCCGGCTACTGGGCCATCGATTCGGAAATATACATACGCGTACGAGATAAATTACTAAAAGCGAAAGTGGTAAAAATGCCATTTTCCTGATCCCTGGTAGCTGGCATACTTTTAACCGTGGGTTCTGCGTTGATGGTTAAAATGCTATTTGATTATTAAGGAAAGGCTTGATTTTTGTGCGTTGTGGCCGTTCCGAAAATAAAAATTTTCACGTTGCTTATGCCCACCATTCATCTGACTACTTTTATCGCAGCTCCAGTCGAGCGGGTCTTCGATCTTGCCCGCAGCGTAGAAATGCATAAACACACGATGACCAAACATAAGGAAGAAGCGGTGGCGGGAACAAGGTTTGGGCTGATGGAGAAAAACGATACCGTGACCTGGAAAGCCAGGCATTTATTCAAGACCAGGTTTCTTCGTTCCGAGATTACAGATATGAAAAAGCCGGCCATGTTTGTCGACGAGCAATTGAAAGGCGATTTCAAAAAAATGCGTCACGAACACCATTTTAAACCCTGTGATAATGGTACGATCATGATCGACCTGCTGGAGTTCGAACCGCCCTATGGTTCTTTTGGAAAATTTGTTTCGAAAGTTTACCTGAACCGCTATATGAAAAACCTGATCGAGCAGAGAAATAAAATAATCAAAGAGTTTGCGGAGGGGGAAAAATGGCGCAAATTTCTAAACAGGTGAATCGCTGGCAAGCCTGTTTTTACAGCCGGTCTCTCCCGGCACAACTAAAATGAAGCATATCCTTTTAATATTCCTTCCCGTATTTTTGCCCCTGCATGATTAATAAGCCAACCCTGCATACGTCGCTGTCTCCGGCCCTCCTGAATTTGTATGATGTAAGCAATAGCATCGTTGTTATCATCGATGTACTCAGGGCCACTTCTACTATTGCCACCGCGCTTTACAATGGTGCCCGCTGCGTGATCCCCGTGGATAGTGTGACCCGGTGTATGGAGATCGGTCGGCAGATCGAGGGTATTACTGCCGGGGAAAGAGATGGCCAGATCGCCGAAGGCCTGGAATATGGCAATTCACCTTTCGAATATCCCCGTGAGTTTATTGATGGAAAGACCCTGGTACTAACCACCACCAATGGCACCAGGTTATTGCATATGGCATTGGAAAAAGGAGCGCAGGAGATCGTCACCGGATCGTTTCCTAATCTTTCCGCGGTTTGTGAACACCTCGTATCCAGGAATCAGAATGTCATCCTGGGTTGTGCCGCCTGGAAAGACCGCGTAAACATAGAAGACATGCTTTTTGCAGGCGCGGTAATCTCCGAGATCGGTAAAAATTTTTCAATCAATTGCGACTCCTCTCATATCGCAGCACGGATGTATGAAAGCGGTAAAAAAGATCTTTTTGCATTTATGAAAAAGAATGATGCGTCACATTATCATCGCCTGATGAAATTCGGACTGGAAAAAGATATCCGCTATTGCCTGACCCGGGATGGCGCCAATGTATTACCTGAATATGCGGATGGAAAACTGGGCGTAAAAAAAGTGGGGAGCAACTAATCCTGCGGCAAAAAAACCTTCAAAGATAGCTCATTTTTCCCTCTTAATGGCTGTATAAAATTTATTTATTTAATCCCTTTTTTATCAGGAAATCAGCGGCAGTTTGCTTTAGATTTGCCGATTGTCCTTTTCACAATTGAACAGGCAAACCCATCGGGGGGTCTGCCGGCACGATTGATAAAAAATTGAAAAACTGAATGGCTTTACCTCATCTCTTAAAGTATGTGTATACCCATGGAACTGACGAAGTGATCCGACGTGGAAAAAAGATCCATTCTTTAGGTTTCGTGGAGCTGGTGGAATACGACGATCTGTTTGGCTCAGCCGTCTTTCGTGTAAAAGATGACAGCTACTCCACTTATTATAAGGTCCATGTACAGCGGTTCAAAGATCCCAAGGATGTATCGTTGCGTTGCAGCTGCCCTTATAATATCGGGGATATCTGCCGCCACGAGACGGCCGCGCTTTTTCAATTGCAGGAAATGATGGATCGTGGGCAGTTGCAGGCCGATGGTGTAAAGTATGACCAGCGTCATACCGTGGCTAAGATGAAAACTATCGACCCCAAAACGCTTCGACTATTATCGTCCTCTGATATATTCCTGGAAGCAGAAAAATACCTCGAAACCCAGAAAGCCATTATTGAGCAGGCGGAAAATGAGATGGTAAAGGCATCGGTAACCGTGCACGGGAAAACTTATCCTGTGATCATCCGTAAAAATGAAGAGCGGAATTTTGACACGAGTTCCGATTACGAAGATGAGGAGCATTTACTCTGCCTTCCTAAAGTGATCGTTTTTCTCCAGTTGTATAAAAAGCATGGGGCAAATTATTTTGACAGTATCCGCAACTGGGATAAGGATAAGAATAAATTGCTCGAAGCATACGGTTATTCGTTGAATGATGACCTGAAAGGAAAATTTGAATTTGCCTATAAGGACGGTAAACCATTTTTAAGAGTACTCGATTCAAGTATTAAAAGAGTAGTACCTGTTGCCGCCCCTACGAGGCCCGTTATTATACCACAAAAAGAAAAAGAAGTTGAAGCACCACAGGTATTGCAGGAAAGCGAGCCTGTCATGCCGGTACAAAGACTGGGCGTGGTATTCAATTTCAATAAGAAAACATATCCCTGGTTTACCATCGACATTGTAATCGGGGAACCAAATGACAGCAATGACGGTTTTGCCGGAAAAGTGGAAAAGCCGGATATCTCGCGTTTTGTCGATACCGATAAGTTGCCGGGGGAGGATCGCCATTTATTATCAGTAGTGAGAAAATTGCAGGATGCTGACATTAATAAATACATCAGCAAGAACTCTCCATTTTCTGGTATCTGGGAAAATATCATTCACCAGGAAGAGGATGATCTGCCTGCCGAAACAAAGGAATTGATGACGGAGTACCTGTTCCCAAGACTTCGAAAACTTTGTACCGAGCAGGCTGAAACTGCTTTGTTCTTTATTTTACCCGAGAACAAACCATTTAAAACATCCAATTTACAACCCCTGCAGGTAATTAAAGAGGTTGCCCAGCCGCGGTTCCATATTAAAAAGAACTCACACTATACCATTTCATGCCGTATCAGTACATCGGGTATGGAGTATGACCTGGGGGAGAATGAAAGTAATAGTCCGCTTGTTTTCCTATACAATCACCAGCTTTATACCTGGAGCAGCAATGAGATTGTTCATCTTGTTGAGCAATTTTTACCCGAGGGTAAAATGACAATACCGGCGGACGAATGGAATAAAAAATTACATGAGTTCGTGTTGCCGCTGGCACGGGAATACCGCATCGATTTTGATAAATCCCTGGTACAGGAAATTAAGGATGGAGATCCGGAAGTAAAATTATTCCTGATTGAGAAAGGAGATTACCTGGTGTTCCAACCCTCCTATTCTTACAAAGGGTATGAAACAAAAGCCAAAGACAGGGATGAGATTGTAATACCACAGGGCGAAAAGGTGACCATCGTTCACCGCAACCGCGAAGTGGAAAATGCATTTATCGCAAGATTGCAGAACCTGCATTCAAATTTTATCGTCAACGAAGAAAGCGGGTCCCTGGCGCTAAAAGGTACCGATGTACTGAAGAATAACTGGTTTTTCCTTTTTGTGGATGCTATGAAGGAAATGAAAACGCCGGTATTCGGTTTCGAAGCGTTGAAGAATTTCCGTTTCAATACATCCAAGCCGCAAACAAGGATATTTATCAGCAGCAATACCGACTGGTTTGATGCGAAAGTTGATATCCTGTTTGGTGATCAGAAAGTGACAGTGGCGGAGGTAAAAAGGGCACTTGCAAACAAGCAGCAGTTTGTACAATTAAATGATGGCACACTTGGAATTTTACCCGATGAATGGCTGAAAAAATATTCCCTGCTGTTCCGCGTAGGCGAAGGTAATACCAATAACCTGAAGCTTTCCCGCTTTCACCTGAGTGTAGTGGATGAATTGTACGCCGACCGTGATGAGGAAGAACTGGTCGTAAACCTTGAAGAGAAGTATGAGAACCTGCGCCAGTTTAATGCCATTAAGGAAATAGAACCACCGTCTTCGTTGCAGGCTGTATTGCGCCCATACCAGGTAGCAGGCTTCCAATGGCTGAATTATCTCACCGAAATCAAGTGGGGTGGCATACTTGCCGATGATATGGGTCTTGGTAAGACCGTACAGGCCCTTTCATTTATGGAGCATTACCGCAAGGAAAACGGTGGCCTGAAAGCGCTTGTGGTATGTCCCACCACACTAATTTACAACTGGGAGAATGAGATCAGGAAATTCACACCCGAACTTACCTACCGGATACATCATGGTCCAACCCGTACGAGGTCAAAAGAGGAAATGGTTGATCACAATGTGACCATTACCACTTATGGTACCCTGCGCAGTGATATAAAACTATTACTCAGTGTGAATTTTGACTACGTCGTTCTGGATGAAAGCCAGGCGATCAAAAATCCATCAAGCAAAGTGACCAAAGCTGCCAGCCTGCTGAACGCGAAACACCGCTTATGCATGAGTGGTACGCCTTTGCAGAATAATACTTTTGATGTATTTGCGCAGATGAATTTTCTGAACCCGGGTATGCTGGGTACCATGGAATTTTTCCGCCAGGAGTTTGCCATTCCCATTGATAAATTAGGTGAACAGGACCGTAAAGAACACCTAAGGAAAATATTATATCCTTTTATACTGCGCCGCACCAAGGAGCAGGTGGCCAAAGATCTGCCTGAGAAGCAGGAAATGATACTTTGGTGCGAAATGGAAGACGAGCAAAGAAGAATATATGACGCGTATCGTAATGAATACCGCGATAAGATCCTCGGCACGATCCAGGAACAGGGTATTCAGCGATCACAGCTCACGATATTGCAGGGGCTGATGAAACTGCGCCAGATCTGCGATTCGCCCGCAATACTAAATGAGGAAGAAAAATTTGAAAACCATTCCATCAAACTTGAAGAACTGGCGCGTGAGATCACTGAGAATATCAGCAACCACAAGGCGTTGGTATTTTCCCAATTCCTTGGCATGCTTGCATTGATAAGGGCTAAACTGGAAGAACTGGGCGTAAAATATGAATATTTTGACGGCAGCACCTCAGCACCCGACCGGGAAAAAGCCATTCAAAGTTTCCAGAATGATGATACCGTAAGGGTGTTCTTGATATCGCTCAAAGCAGGGGGTGTAGGTTTGAATCTTACCGCCGCTGATTATGTTTACATCGTGGATCCCTGGTGGAACCCGGCTGTTGAGCAACAGGCGATCGACCGTACACACCGTATCGGACAAACAAAGAATATTTTTGCCTACCGCATGATCTGCCACGACACGATCGAGGATAAGATATTGCAGTTGCAGGAAAAGAAAAGATCACTTGCCAAAGAACTGATCGCCGACGATGCATCGTTTGTGAAGAGCCTGAGCAGGGAGGATGTTGAATACTTGTTTAGCTAGGTAATTCCATTAAGCAGAGTTTTTCATACTCTTCAGAGAAAGTTTCCTTCCTCTGATGATGGGGCTGTTGGACCTTATAACCTTAGTAGCAAGCCTGTCAAAAACAAACTCAACCTTATTAACTTATGCCCCACTTTAGTGTCTTTTGGTAATGCTTCATGGGTTTGTATACTATTCGGCGAAAGTTTCCTACTTATAATGATGGGTCTGTTGGACCTTATTACCTTAGTAACAAGCTGTCAAAAACGAACTTAACCTTATTACCTTATGTCATTTCCAGCTGCTGATTTCTTGTGACCGTCTTAAAGGGTTGTTGGGTAATAGTGCAGGTCAGCCCTATTGCAGCCTGTTTGCAATAAACTTACCGCCCTGGGTAAGTTCAAAGGAGTTGACCTTATCATCTTTAAAGATCATCCGAATACTGGCATTGGGGATCTCCGCTACCGTGAACTCTGTTGCGTTGATGAAGATAGCTTCATAACCCGTTGCCGGCTGACCATTTTGCTGAACGCATAATTTTTCGCCACAGAAATTAATAGAAATAGTGTCCTTGAACAAGAGGTAATTGCCCACGTACTTAGCAAGAGTATCTTTTGTGGGGTGATAGACCGTGCGGAAAACAGGCTTATAAAGTTCTTTCCACCCATAGACGCGGGCTACACTGGCCACTACTTCGTTTATTATCCTGAATTGATCGCTGTTGGTCATGATCACTACACCATTGCCGCCTTCCAGGCTTCCGTATGATGTGCAGACGAATCCTTCATTGCCTCCATTATGTGTGAAGTAACGATCTACGCCTTTCCCGGTGATAAAGACACCCAACGCAGCTTCCTTGTCAACATAAGGCGTCAGTCTTTTTTGGGTAAATGCCTGGTTGAGCACTTTGGCAGATTTGTTTTTATAAGCCAACTGCGTTTCAATAATATATTTCGCCAGATCGGTAGGAGTGGTCCAAAGTCCAGCGGCAGCCTGCTCAGGGTAAATATGATACTTACCCTTAACCGCATTGCCGCCAGTGTAGGCTGTGGCGAGCTCGGTATTTGCCGGGGGTGGTTGTACAAATGAACTATTGGACATACCCAACGGTTTTAATACTTCCTTTTCCATATACTCTTCATATTTCCTTCCTGTAATGTCGGTAAGCAGGAGCTGGCTTATCGTAGTGCCGCCGCCCGAATACTGAAACTTCAAACCGGGTTCAAAAATAGACCGAACCGGTTTTGAATTTGCCGGCTTTGTTCCATCGAGGATTTGTATGATGCTGGGCCGTTCCCCGGTGATAGCGTAGCCGGGGAAACCATGAACGGAAAGACCCGCAGTATGACTGAGAAGATTGGCAACCGTAATCTTTTTCCCCTTCGACAAACTATCATAGGGAAATTTCCAGGAACGAAGGTATTGGTTGATATCTGTCTCCAGGTCCAGCTTGCCCTGTTGCACTAATTTTAAAATTGCCAGCCCATTGATGCTTTTACTGATCGAGGCCGCCTGGAATCTTGTGTTTGTAGTTACCGGCCGTGCTTCTTCGCGGTCAGCCCAGCCATAACCCCTGGCCCAATCCAGCTTATAATCCTTAATAACGGCGATGCTCAGACCGGTGACACCGTGTTTTTCCATCTGTTGCAGCAGGTTCAATTGCGGTAATGTATCGCCGAATACTATTGATGGCGCAAGATTATTTTCTACCGCTTTGATGCGGTCATCCAGTATAGCAGGTTGAGCACAGGCGGTGTTAGTAGTAAACACAAATAGAAGAATTGCCGGGAGCAGGTGACGCATAACAGGTCTTTAAATTCGATAAATAAAAATGTCGGATAGAAAGGTGGGGGTACAGATTATCGAAATTAAGTATCCTACTGTTATTAGAATTAAAAATCCCCTTGCATGGTAACAAGGGGATTTAATATAATGGGGGTTAGTAGAGAAAAACTATTTCCTTCTCATGGTGCCGGCTGCCGGCGATGAGCCTGAAATAAAAACAGATAAAATGGATTTAAACAGGCGGAAAAAATTAAAAGAAGGTCTGTAGTAACTCCGATAAATCTTTGCCTCTTCATGAGAGTGCACTATGTTCTTATTCTTCATACCGAACTCGTTTAATATTGGGATAACGAAAAAAGCATATCCAAAGTATATAATAATTGCTGATTTTCATAAATATTTGTGGCTTTATTAACCCGTTAATCCATACTCATGAAAAAAACAGTAAAATTCCTACTGCTTTTATTTGTTACTTCTACGTTCGCAAATCTATCCATTGCCCAATTCAGACTGCCCGGCGCAAATGCCCTCGCTGCTGATCTGCGAAAGGTGATCCGCGAGTACCCACACCAGTTCACCAACCTGCGTGGCGACGTGATAGAGGAAAATCCTCAGTCGACCAGTTATGAGTGCACTTTTAAAGTGAACGGTGCCGAAGCTTCATCCATTATCCGTTATTCATCCAATAACAAAAAGGTGTATAGCTGGGAAGCCCTGATGCTTACAACGGATGAGTTTGAAAAAGCAAAGCAAAAGTTTCAGGCCCTTTACCGCCAGTTCAACCAGCTTGGCGTAAAGATGGATTATGGTGAAACTTTTTATCTCGGCGGCAAGTATGTGCAACCGGTGGAAGAGAAAAAGTTCAACATCATCACACTCCAATTTGAAAACCCCGACCGCAACACTTACAAAATGCGGCTTGAAATTTCCATGCAATATGAAATGCTGGAATGGAAAGTACGGGTGTTGATCTATGAGCACCAACGCGATGACGACGATCCGGGCGATATGGTGGAGTAGAAAAATAAAGCCCATAGTCTTCAGTTGGGGCTATGGGCTTTTATTAACTTTCGTTAACATTAATCCAAACCAAATTAACCGTACGTGGAATGAAGTAAGAATATTTTCGTATCCGGTAAAACCACCGGTTTATGAGACAAATTTATATTTCCTTCCTGCTTATTTTGGCTTCGAATTTCCAGGCGGCTGCACAGAGAAACGGTGCCGTAAAAGGCCTGGTATATGATACCCTTGCAAAAAGATCCGTGGCTGATGTAACCATTACGGTGCTTGCCAAAAAGGATTCCTCCCTGGTGACATTCGGTGTGACCGACAATGCGGGTCGTTTCAGCCTTGACAATATACCGGCGGGTGAGTACCGGCTGCTGCTTACCCATGTTGCTTATCATAATGCCAGCAAAAATTTTGCGATAGATGAAAACAATAAGCAGGTTGACCTGGGTCGACTTGTTATGAACGACAGGACAACCGTTCTGCAGGAAGTAGTAGTGAGCAGCGAGGCTCCTCCGGTGACCCTGATTGGGGATACGGTGCAATACAATGCGGGGTCATTTAAAACGCCGCCACACGCCAGCGTGGAACAGCTTTTGAAAAAATTGCCGGGCGTGGAAGTTGGAAAAGACGGAACGGTGAAAGCCCAGGGACAAACAGTAAATAAAGTATTGGTGGACGGAAAGGAGTTCTTTGGCAATGATCCTAAAATGGCTACCAAGAACCTGCCTGCCGATGCGATTGATAAGGTCCAGGTGTATGACAAGATGAGCGACCAGGCGCAACTTACCGGTTTTGACGATGGCAATAGCGAAAAGACCATCAACCTGAAACTAAAAAAGGATAAAAAGAAAGGTGCTTTTGGAAAGATCATGGGCGGAGGCGGCACCGATGAGCGTTTTGAAGGCCGGTTTAACGTGAATTCATTTAAAGGCGCCCGCCAGATGTCGGTCATCGGGATGGCCAATAACACCAATTCTGAAGGTTTTTCTTTTATGGACATGATGAACTTTACCGGCGAGCTTGGCCGGTTGATGAGGGGAGGAAATGGAAACATAAATATCCAGATCACATCCGATAACCCGATGGCAGGTGTATTGGGTGGAAACAACCGGGGCATTCGCACCATTTGGGGAGGCGGCATCAATTACAACAATATCATAGGTAACAAAATAGATTTTACCAGCAACTATTTTTACAATCACTACAATCCAAAAATTGAATCACAGGTGGAAAGGCAATTCATATTGCCGGATTCCTCGTATTTCCATCGCCAGAATTCGGTGAGCGATAATAGTAATAACAGTCACCGGTTAAACCTGGGTGTCGACTATATCATTGATTCATTTCATTCCCTGAAGATCACACCCTCGCTGGGATACCAGAAGACAGGCAATGACGTTTTTAGTGACTATCAGCAGGTAGGAAATGATGGCAAGTTGTCTAATAACGGTTTCAACCACTCATTGAGTAACAGCACGAGCTATAATTTCAGGAATGATCTCCTGTTCCGTAAAAAGTTCCGGCGCCGTGGCCGCACTTTTTCACTAAGTCTTCAAACTTCGTTGAATAATAGCGAAACAGATGGCAGCCTGCGATCAGTCACTGAGTTTTTAGCAAGAAATGGTGGTGGAACCTTTGTGGACACTATCAACCAACAGATCATCAATGAATCAGACCTCACGGGATACACGGGCCGTATGGTTTATACCGAGCCATTGTTCAAGCGTTCGCTGATGGAATTCAGTGTGGGTAAAAGCCAAAACAGTAACACTGCACAGAAAGTAACGTATGATTATAACGATGGAAATGGTAAGTATGACAGTATAAATGACTCACTTACCAACGACTTTGAGAATAAATATGGCTATGTCAATGCAGGCTACCGTGTTCGCACACAAAAAAAGAAATATAACTATGCCATTGGCGTAAGCTGGCAGCAGGCCGAACTGGAAGGGAAGATTATTAGTGGTGTCAAGGATTCTGTAATCACGAAGACCTTCTCCAATTTTTTACCTACAGCCCGGTTCCAGTATAATTTTACCCGGTTTAAAAATTTTACGATCAACTATCGGGCCTTTACCAACCAGCCTTCGGCTTCCCAATTACAGCCCGTACCTGATATCAGCGACAGGCTCAATATCAG
>JAEYOL010000119.1 GCA_023411775.1 Bacteroidota bacterium
AATTGCATAAACCCTCCCTACAGGACGGGTGGATTTTCGCATTTGGAATGCTACCCATAAATCGTCCCTATGGGACGTGAAGAGAACCGGGTAATAAATAACATTGAAATAATGGGCAAGAATTAAAATGAGAATCTTAAAGTTTCAAAACATGATGTTCATTTAAATATAGAAATGTATGGGAATTTCGATTCCGAAATTACCGCGTTCCATCGGAACGCTTTATGGGTAGAAAAAATTTTAAACCCAAAGCATTCACGTCCCGTAGGGACGTTTTATGCGGGCCCTAATACAAAAGGTAACAATCAAAATATTTGCCCTATTCTTTTTATTTAAAACATCAACACCATATTTCTCATGAATGGCATAAACCGTCCCTACAGGACGGGTGGGATTTTCGCATTTGGAATGCTACCCATAAATCGTCCCTATGGGACGTGAAGAGAACCGGGTAATAAATAACATTGAAATAATGGGCAAGAATTAAAATGAGAAAATTAAAGTTTCAAAATATGATGTTCATTTAATATTTAATAGGTAGGAGCTACGATCAAATCAAGAGTTGCATTTAAATATAGAAATGTATGGGAATTTCAATCCGATATCACCGCGTTCCATCGGAATGCTTTATGGGTAGAAAAAATTTCAAACCAAAAGCATTCACGTCCCGTAGGACGTTTTATGCTGGTTATAATATTTGGAAAGTCTTCGTCCGAAACGCAAAATGAAAACACTATCTACCGCGTTGAATGCAATTATCATATTGCATATCAATCAAATACAAGGTAATTTAATTTTGCTAAATTATTTAGTATTTTTGTTTGGTAATGCAATCATCAAAAGCTGATATTATTTCACGCCTGCAAAAAGAAATACTTCCTTTGCAGGGTTTCAAAACTGGTGCTCCCCATCCCTGTAAGGATATTGGGCTGGGACCGATCAAATATGCATTTCCCGGTAATGTATTTCCGCAAGGTGCCATTCATGAATTTATAGTTCCAGGCCAGATTGAAATAGCACCCACCTGCGGATTTATAAGCGCCCTGCTTTCATCATTTAAAAATTGTAAAGGAATAACACTTTGGATCAGTGCATCGCGGCAATTATTTCCACCAGCCCTTAAATTTTTTGGTATTGATCCGGATAATGTTTTTTTCATAGACCTGGCAAATGAAAAAGAAGTTTTATGGACACTTGAAGAAGCGCTGAAATGCGAAGGCCTGCTCGCGGTGATCGGTGAAACAAAGGACCTGGATTTTACCAGCAGCCGAAGACTACAACTTGCCGTTGAAACAAGCGGTGTTACCGGCTTTATCATTAGAAAGAATACAAAAACTCTCACCACCACAGCATGTATAGCCCGCTGGAGAATATGTTCATCAGCAAGTGAATTGCCAGGTGATATGCCCGGTGTTGGATTCCCTGCCTGGCATATTGAACTCTTAAAAGTAAGAAATGGTAAACCCGGATCCTGGTATTATGAATGGAAGAATGGAAAGCTTGAACATTTGTCCCGCATAGATGATCCAGTAGAACATCTCCAGAAAAAAACAGGATAAGATGAGTAAAAGATATGTGTCGATATGGTTGAAATACCTGTCAACCGACTGGTTTTCGCGACGGCAGCCAGCATTGAAGCAAGTACCATTTGTTCTCACTATTAAGGATCATGGGCGACTGCTGGTAAGTGCGGCGAATCCTCAGGCAGAGCAACAAGGGATTTATTTGGGCATGCCTGTGGCTGATGCAAGGATTGCTGCCCAAGGTCTGGAAATACTGGATGATCGCCCGGAACTCCCAACTAAAATTCTAAAGCACCTCGCTGAATTTTGCATCCGGTTTACACCTGTTGTAGCGATAGATCCCACGGGTGGACTTATTTTCGATGCTACCGGTTGTCCTCATCTGTGGGGTGGAGAACGTTCTTATTTAAAAAATATTAGTGCCAGGTTAGATGCATTAGGATTTATAAGCAGGATAGCCATCTCCGATACCATTGGCACCGCATGGGCATGCGCAAGATTTGGAAAAGAAGATAACTGTGTGGTTGAGCCGCGTCATCATCTATCTGCCTTACTTCCCTTACCTCCAACTGCATTAAGACTGGAACCAGAAATTGAACAACGCCTGTACAAACTCGGCCTGCGAAAGATCAGTGATTTTATTGGCATGCCCCGACCCGCCCTTCGCAGGCGTTTTGGTTCGGCTCTTATAAAAAGACTGAACCAGGCTTTAGGCCATGAACAGGAACTGGTACAATCCATCCACCCTTATGTTCCCTACCAGGAGCGACTAGCCTGCCTTGAACCAATTGCAACCAGAACAGGGATAGAGATTGCACTGGAGCAATTGCTGCAAATGCTTTGTGAACGTCTTTCAAAAGAGTCAAAAGGTCTTCGTAAGGTAATATTTAAGAGCTATCGGGTTGATGACAAAATAAATACTATAGAGATCGGTACCAATCGGGCTACACATAATAAAGCTCATCTGCTTAAACTATTTTCAAACAAACTGGATAATATTGAGCCCGGTGAGGGAATTGAAGTTTTTACGATCGAAGCTTTGCAGACTGAAGAAGTTTTGGCTGCCCAGGAAAAAATTTGGAACCAAAGCGCTGACCCTGCTATATATGAATTACTCGATCGTATCGAAGGCAAATTTGGGAACAGTAAAATCCATCGTTTTTTACCCGCTGAACATCATTGGCCTGAACGATCTATAAAAGCAGCCACATCTATTGAAGAAAAACCAACCATATCCTGGAGGACTGATAAACCCAGACCTATTCATTTATTATCTATACCTGACGCCATTACAGTCACAGCTCCCATCCCCGATTATCCACCCATGCTTTTCCGGTATAAAGGCACACTACATAAAGTGATGAAAGCAGATGGCCCCGAAAGGATTGAACAGGAATGGTGGATCAGGCAGGGTGAACATCGCGACTATTATGTTGTAGAAGACGAGACAGGTTGCCGGTTCTGGATATTTCGTCTCGGACATTACACAGGTGATAAAACCAATCAATGGTTCCTGCATGGAATTTTTGCATAATTGAATAGTGAGCATGAATTATACAGAACTTCAGTCTACAACAAACTTTAGCTTTTTAAGGGGGGCATCTCATCCCGAAGAACTCGTTGAGCAGGCAGCATTTTTGGGTTATAAAGAAATAGCAATCACTGATCGAAATACGCTTGCCGGAATTGTGCGGGCACATGCTGCAGCAAAAAAATCAGGTATCCGCGTTATCCCAGCCTGCCGTATTGATCTGCTCGACGGACCCAGCCTGCTTGCCTACCCCACCAGCCTGGCTGCCTATTCCCGGCTAAGCAATTTGCTGACAAAAGGAAACCTTCGTGCAGAAAAAGGCGAATGTCATTTATACAGGGCAGATGTATTTGAATACGCGGAAGGGTTGAAATTTATCGTCATACCACCTGAGACATTGAATGAGGCTTTTGACTTTGAGGAGACATTTACAAACGCTCTGCAGGAATATCATTTTGCTTTAGGCGATAATCTGTATATCGGATCACAGCGTTATTACCTGGGTAATGATGCCAAATATCTGCACCGGCTTTTTGAGTTGTCGACACAAATGAAAATACCCTTGGTCGCAACCAATGATGTGCATTATCATCATCCTGACCGGAGGGAATTGCAGGATGTGATGACCTGTATTCGGGAAAAATGCACCATCTATACAGCAGGATTTAAACTGCATGCCAATGCAGAACGATACCTGAAACCTGCGCAGGAAATGGAAAGACTTTTTCGTCAATACCCGGATGCGATAAACCGCAGCCAGGAAATTGCATCAGCCTGTAAATTTTCGTTGGATATGCTGAAATACGAATATCCTGAAGAGATCACCACAGATGGTCGTACTCCGATTGAAGAACTTGAATTTCTCGCCTGGCAGGGAGCCCGTAATGAATTTGGTAAAAATATACCAGCAAAGATCAGCGAGGCGATCAGGTATGAACTGAAGTTTATCAAACAAATGGATTATGCGCCTTATTTTCTTACGGTGTATGATATCGTTCGTTTTGCCCGGCAACAGGGAATACTTTGCCAGGGACGTGGATCTGCAGCGAATTCAACAATTTGCTACCTGCTTGGCATTACTTCTGTGAATCCCACAAAATTCGACCTGCTTTTTGAGCGGTTTATTTCTGCAGCCCGTAATGAGCCACCCGATATTGATGTTGATTTCGAACATGAGCGACGTGAAGAAGTGATGCAATATATTTTTAAAAAATATGGTCGCGACCGTGCTGCTATCGTCGCAACTGTTACCCAGCAACATTTTAAAGGCGCCGTTCGCGATGTAGCCAAAGCCATGGGGCTTTCGGTGGATACGATCAACCGGCTTTCCAGGGCCGCAGGCCAGTTTATGAATGATGAATTAAAACAGGAACGTATCCGCGAGCAGGGATTTAATCCACAGGATCAGCATTTACAAAAAGTAATTCAACTCACACAACAATTTATGGGTTTTCCAAGACAATTGGGACAACATACCGGTGGTTTTGTGATAACAAGGGGTAAACTTTCCGACCTATGTCCGATACTAAATGCACGAATGGAAGATCGTACCTGTATTGAATGGAATAAAGACGATATCGATGCGCTGGGTTTTATGAAAATTGATGTCCTGGCCCTGGGTATGCTTACCTGTATTCGAAAAGCTTTTGATCTTGCCAAACTTCACTATGGGCTTGAACTTACACTCGCCAATATTCCCCAGGATGATCCGGATGTTTATGAAATGATCTGCCAGGCTGATACGATCGGTGTGTTCCAGATTGAAAGCCGTGCCCAACAATCCATGTTGCCCCGTTTGAAGCCCCGGACCTTTTATGATCTCGTCATTGAAGTGGCAATCGTAAGGCCAGGACCCATCCAGGGAGATATGGTTCATCCTTACCTGCGCAGGCGCAATAAAGAAGAACCTGTTGACTATCCATCCAAAGAACTGGAAGAGATATTAAAAAGAACATTAGGGGTCCCATTATTCCAGGAACAAGCCATGAAGATCGCCATCGTCGCAGCAGGCTTTACAGCTGCTGAAGCCGACGAACTCAGGCGCAGCATGGCTACCTTCAAAGCAAAAGGCATGGTCTCGGGCTTTAATGAAAAACTGATAAACGGAATGTTGGAAAGAGGGTATACCAGGGAATATGCCGAAAGGATCTTTAAACAACTCGAAGGATTTGGTAGTTATGGATTCCCAGAAAGTCATGCAGCCAGTTTTGCATCTCTTGTATATGTTTCATCATGGATAAAATTTTATTACCCTGATATTTTTGCCTGTGCCCTGCTCAATAGTATGCCCATGGGTTTTTATCAACCAGCACAGATCGTGATCGATGCAAAGAAACATGGTGTAACAGTAAACCCGGTCGATATCAATCATTCTTTATGGGATAATAAACTCGAACCAGGGAATGAAAAATATAAATCTTTACGCCTTGGATTCAGACAGGTAAAGGGATTACGAGAAGACGATATGAACTTGTTGATAGAAAATAGGAAACACTCCTACCCGAATATCAATTCCCTTCGCGATGTGGGTGTGCCGGAATCGGCGATCGAAAGACTCGCAGATGCCGACGCATTCCGATCAATCGGCCTTGACCGGCGCCAGGCATTATGGGAACTTTCTGCAAAAGACCATCCGATCGCCTTGTTCTCAGGAAATTCATCCATGACAGCTATAGAAAAAAATATTTCGTTGCCCATAATGAGCCTGCCTGAACACGTGGTACACGACTATGCTTCGGTTTCTTTATCCCTTAAAGCACACCCGGTTAGTTTTATCCGGGAAAAATTACAATTGCTGCATATTATCTCCACAAATGACTTACTTAATAAAGCAGATGGGGATATGATAAGAGTAGCGGGATTGGTTTTAGTAAAACAAAGACCTGGAACAGCCAGCGGTGTTTGCTTTATGACAATAGAGGATGAAACTGGTGTTGCTAACCTGGTAATCTTCCAGGGTATTTTTGAAAAATTTCAAAAAGCGGTTTTGCAATCCAGGCTTATCATGGCAGAAGGCAGGTTGCAACGCGAGGGTGAAGTAATACACGTTATCGTCAGCACATGCCATGATTTCTCCAATATGCTGAGCAGGCTAACATCAGAACCTAATGAACAGGAGAAAGTTTTTCCTGAAGGGAGAAGCTTTAAATAAAAAAACGAGGTTGAATTTTGTCCTGCTAAATATTCACTACATCCTGATCCTTTAGATCCGCAAAACTCCGAATTCCGAAAAGCCTTTGAAAAACTGATAAATGAAAAGTATAAGGACTTATATTATATCCCGGCTACACATCTTACCGGGTATGATCATGAAGCGACAATCGACGGAACTCATCTAACCGACCTGGGATTTACACGATTGCAGAAATCATAGGAAAAACACCCCAACGCCTGTTGTGAAGCTAATCATCAAACTTTGACGATGCCAGTATCGCAGCCAGTTCCTTCCCTATTCCCTCGTCGGAATATGTTACCGTAATGCCAAAATCGTAACCCATATGAAGCCTGCTGTAAATAGCCATATTAATTACCATTTTGTTGGGCAGGGTGGCTATAACCCGGAACTTTCGGAATTCCAGGCCGCCGATCTTTTCAACATGGGATGATGTATCTACGCTAGTCCCGGGTGCCTGGCTTTCCAGTGTCTCGACAATGATTGATTTGACTTTCAAATCTTCCTCTTCCCAGTCACCATCCACGTCTGGATCAAAAGGAGTGATCGTAGCAGTAAGCGTATTTGTTTCTCCTTTTTTCAAACTGACCAGGGTCTGCATTTCACTTAAATCAAGTTTGTCATTAAAGGTATTCTCAACAGCGGTTGCACCCCTGCTGTTGTTGTCGTTGATCTCGGCAGAATCAAGTATGGTAAAATCGGAGGGAATATCGATCTTCCAACCCACTTGTGGATACCCCACCTCGCGGGTTTTAATTGTTGAATTAGATTGCCCTTTACAACTCAAAAAAACAGTGGTCGATATAATAGCCAGGGAAAGAAGTCTCATAATTAGATTATTCGTTGATGACTGGGATATGTAACCAGTGCACATGATTGGACTGGTTAACGTCATATCGATGCCTGTACATAAAGGTCATCAACGATGCATTTCCTAATGCTCAAAAAGTAATTAGTTATAGCGGTGACCTCTCTTGTGTAAGTTGTTCTGCAAGCCCAACCAGTATGCCTTCGGGTCCGCGTACATAACATAGCCGATACAGATCCCGGTATCGGACCACTTCTCCTACGAGCCGTGCACCGGTTTTTTCAAGCTTTGTAAGTGTTTGATCGAGATTTTCAACCGTGAACATTACCCGCAAATACCCGAGCGAGTTGACCGGTGCCTCACGGTGGTCGGCCACAACAGGAGGCGTAATAAATCTCGATAATTCAAGGCGACTATGCCCATCCGGTGTCACCATCATGGCAATCTCAACTTCCTGGTTTCCGAGTCCTGTGACTCGCCCGGCCCATTCACCTGCCACTGTCGCCCGGCCTTCTAAACGAAGACCCAGTTCATTAAAAAAACTGATCGCCTCATCGAGAGACTCCACGACGATGCCAACATTATCCATCCTGGCTACTTTACTTTGTGCCATAGTTAAGATTTAAAGAAACCTATACCCAAATTGTAAACCAAAGTACCGGATCTGCAGATTATTATCGCGAATATTTGCCATAAATATTTTTGTAACTATACGTCGCTGATAGCCCAGGTAAGCAGCAAGCGCATACTTAAAACCAATATCCGTTGTAAATCCAACTTCCCGTATAGAATGCCATGCTGGTCCCATCGTAGCAGACAATGCGATCCTATCTGAAACAAAAAATTGGGGGCCCGCTTTTAAGGAATAAATAGCTGCAGTTTTATTTTCCCTGCCCCGGCCGTCCTCTACATAAAGCTTATCGCCGATAAATCTTTCCGCGCCTCCTTCGACCAGGAGTTGTAGTTTATTTTTTGCAAACAAAAACGCTTCAACGCCTGCACCCATCCCGACTTCATTATTAGCCAGCCCTTTCAGGCCGAAATCTGCATTGACCGAAGCCACCAGGTTAAATGGCTTTTCAAACTGGCAATACGCTTTGCAGGATAGGAACCAAAAAGTCAAAACATATAAAAATCGCATTTATCAGAGTTGGTTGGCAAAAATGTTATATCAAAACTTTCCAATCAAACACGCGTCGCCCTACCCTGCCCTCAAAATCTTTTCCATCTTTCTTCCCTTGGCCAGTTCGTCGATCAGTTTATCCAGGTACCTCGCT
This sequence comes from Bacteroidota bacterium, assembly GCA_023411775.1. Lineage (GTDB taxonomy): Bacteria > Bacteroidota > Bacteroidia > Chitinophagales > Chitinophagaceae > Terrimonas_B. Next base: position 8,312 of record JAEYOL010000119.1, read on the forward strand.
TTTTTAGTAAGGGGATTTTCTATTTCTTCAACACGATAACCACAGATCACACCCGTGATCAGTTTGGCATTGGGATTCAGCTTCGCCCTTTTAAAAAATGTTTCGAAGCTCACTTTCTCTTCGATGAGCTCTTTTAGCCTCTTCTCATCAAACCCCGTCAGCCACTCGATCACCTGGTGTAATTCCTTTTTAGTCCGGCCTTTGCTTTCCACTTTTGTAACATAGTGAGGATATACCGATGCAAATGACATTTTTGCAATGCGGGCATCGTGCTCGGGTGTTGTTTTCATGCATTTTGTTTTTGATCAGTTAGTAAAGTTAAAAAGCCGAAATATTTTTCCAAAGTTCCGGGGTCTGCGAAAGCAGGTTACTTCCATTTAATGTCAAACCTGCCTTCACGGATCACTATCGAATCCGTGAGGGAAGTTACAAACGAGGTATCACTTAAGCGTCTGAACAACGTCCCTGAAAATTCACCTGACATGATTCCAAGAACTGTGTCAATTTTAGACACGTTAACGGTAAAGCCGGGATTAGTATCCGACAGCAAATATGACAGTTGCGGCTGACCCTGTACAGAAAGCCAATATCCGACTTTGATCGTGTCCTGGCTAAGCGTATTAAATGTACCTATGCCCCGAAAATTCGTTGCCAGATCGATCGAAATATTTTCGGAAGTACTCCATGAACCGTTTTTGTAAAAAACCTTATCCGCATCCAGCCGGATATCTCCATCACTGGAATAATAGAAGCCTGAAAGGTTTTCCCTGCAACCTCCAGTAAAAGGGAAACAAACCTGTCCATAGTTTGTCCAAACCGATTCATTTAAAAGGAAACCAAAAGTATTTTCCCCTGTTTGTGTTCTTGCTGGAAGAGATAGCACAACACCTGTATCGTCCTTACGGCAGGAGTGAAAGATCATCACGGATAAGCCTACAAAAAAAATGTATCGTTTCATGGTATCATGTTCAATTCTTTTTATCGGAAACCGCTTGCAACAAAGCTTTCACCCGCTCTTTCACATACCCATTCTCAAAATAAGGATAAATGTTCTTTCCCGGACAGGTGGTTTGCCTGCTATGGTCACGATGGGTGGCAATGGTCTCGGGTGAAATATTATGTTTCGTGCAAAAATGAGCAATAAGCTTTGTCAACACATCCAATAAGTTTTGATTGAGTTCCTGTTGCTCATAATTGCCAAGAAAACAGATCAGTAAATGACCAGTCGGATCGTACTCCGTGTTGGTTTCACCCACAGTATTGACATTTCTCCCTTCATACACCGTCCCGTCGGGAGAAATAAGATAATGATAAGGCACATCAGTCCAGTTGCGATCGGGACCCATACTCCAGGTTTGTATATTTTTCAATCTCCCGCCTCCATCATCTGCCGCGGTGAGCAGGCGCCCACCTTCATGATGCACCGTGATACGAGTTGGTGTATGTTGCTTGTAAGGCCTGGCGTCAGCCGCCTGCCAGCCAGACCGAGGGATAATAGCAAGGATATTGGGACGCACTTCGGCCCGCATGCTTTCATTACCCGTACGATCGACCGCAGTTACGGCAACGGCATTCAGCTTACTTCTGCCGTCATGTGGCTCCATCTGAAGCGTACGCTCTCCCCGATTCAAAATTCGGTAACTCCAGTTCCTGCCATATTGGTAATATACAACCCAGCGAAAAACATCCGACTCACTGCTATGATGCCATTTGATATCAACCTTATCGTTTGACTGGTTTACGTCTACCGTGGGCGCTGCAGGAGCAACATTATCAAGCCAGCCGCTTGGCGGAACCAGCGCATCAGACCGGTAAGGTCCTTCAACGAGTGCTTTAGCCATATTCGGATTTTTGGCAACCGAGCCTACATTCCAATGCACCACACCACTACTGGCTGGCAACATCCCTCGCGAGATCATGATCTGGCTAAGCGTCTCATTCACGTTCACGGCGCTGGTATCGCGGCCTACACTGATGCCGGGCCACAGGTGACGATTTTTGGTATTTTCTTTTGACCACCAGCCAAGCAATACGGGGTAGCTTTGTGCGATACGATTGATCGGCCAGTATAGTTGCGGTGAAAAATAATCTATCCAGCCCTTGTTAAGCCAGAGCTTTGCATCCGCATACAACACTTCATATTGATCAAAGCCGCCGACCGATTCCGGATATCCCGGCCTCCAGATGCCAAATGGACTTAAACCAAATTTTACATGCTTTTTCTCTGATTTGATTTCCTTGTAGAGTCGTTTTATAAATGTATTGACACTTACCCTGCGCCAGTCACCACGGGTTAATTTGCCACCCCCTGCTTTATAGCTCTTCCAACTGGTACTATCGGGAAAATCTTCATTGCCATTGTAAGAAGGATAAGGATAAAAATAATCGTCGAAGTGCACGCCATCGATATCATATCTTTTGACAATATCCATCACCACCTGTACGCCATGATCCTGCGTCCCCTTCAATGAAGGATCAAACCACCAGTAGCCTTCTTTCAATTTTACCACGAGTTCGGGCTTTGTTTTTACCACCGAGCTTTCACTTACTTCTCCCCCCGCAACATGATGTGCGCGATAAGGGTTCAGCCACACATGCAGCTCGAGGCCGCGCTCATGGGCTGCTTCTACCCAAAATTCCAGCGGATCATAATAAGGTTCAGGCGCACGGCCCTGCACACCGCTCAGATAGTATGACCAGGGCTCGAGAGAACTATTATAAAGTGCATCCGCTTGTGGACGTACCTGGAATATCACGGCGTTAAAATGATGAGCTTTCAAAAAATCCAACATTTCAATGGCTTCCTTTTTCTGTTCCTCGGGCGACAACCCTCTCTTGCTGGGCCAGTTTATATTGGCCACGGTGGCCACCCAGGCCGCGCGAAACTCCCTGGCAGCTTTAGGAGTGCCAGGAAGCGTGTTGTTAGCAACCCTTTTCGAAGAAGAACAGGAGAAAAAAACGATCAGGAAAATTGAGTAAACCAGAATTCTTATCCATTGCATAGTCATAAAGCAGTTGAATTAAGGTTAAAAATACAGTAAAACGCATCAGGCTGCCATTAGAATTGCCGGTACAAATAAATTTACAAACCGAAACTTTTGAAACTGTAAATTTGGATTATGATCCGGAGAACGCTAGAAATCATTGGCAGCAGTTTTAAAATGGCAATGCTGGAGCTTTGGAAGAATAAGCTTCGCACCTTTCTCTCCCTGTTTGGGATCACTATCGGTATCTTCTGCATTATTGGCGTACTTGCCGTGGTCAACAGCCTCGAACATAATATCAAAAACGAGGTCAATTCTCTGGGCAACAACACGATTTACATTGATAAATGGGATTATACAGCCGGCGGACACGACTATCCCTGGTGGAAATATGTAAACAGGCCGGTTCCTAAATATGATGAGGTCAAACAAATCAAAGACCGCACGGCTAGTGCAAAGTTCGCCGCATTCAATATTAATGTTACCGACAACGTGGAATACCGCGGCAGTGTATTGTCAAATGTGAAGTTGTACGGCGTGACACCTGATTTCATCCAGATACAACCCCTGGATATTTCCTATGGACGATTTTTAACCGAATCAGAATTTGACCGGGGCAACAACACCATCGTTGTGGGGAATGAGATCGCGGAAAAGTTGTTTGGCTCACCTGAGCTGGCTGTTGATAAAAACGTTACGATTCGCGGCAAGAAAGTGTTGATCGTAGGCGTAATAAAGAAACAGGGCAAGCAGATGATCGGCGGATGGGATTTTGACCAAAGCGTTTTATTACCATACAAGTTTGCGCGCACCATCATGAATGAGTTGCGGTCTGACCCGGTGATCCTGGTACAGGGCCAGGATAATCTCAGCAGCAAAGCCCTTAAGGATGACCTGATAGGAACCATGCGGGCGATCCACAAACTAAGTCCCACGCAGGAAGATGATTTCGCATTGAACGATATTAATGATCTCACGGAATCCATAAGCGTCGCATTTGTAAGTCTCAATATCGGTGGCTGGGCAATCGCAGCATTATCACTTATTGTAGGAATGTTTGGCGTGGCGAATATCATGTTTGTGTCTGTGCGGGAAAGAACCAGCCAGATTGGCCTTAAAAAGGCTATTGGAGCAAAAAAGCATATCATATTAACCGAATTCTTACTTGAATCGGCATTCCTTTGCATCATAGGTGGGTTGATCGGCTTACTCCTCGTTTTCTTATTGACGCAGATATTAAGCGGATTTCTCGACTTCCCTGTTTTTATCTCAACTAATAATATGATCATGGCCATCGTGATCTGTGTTATTGTAGGCATCCTTGCCGGGTTCATTCCTGCCTCCCAGGCTGCACGTATGGATCCTGTAGTTGCGATCCGAAGCAAGTAAGCAGTCGTTAGCCGGGAGCCATCTAATTCCAAATCCCTAATTCCTAATCCCTAATTTTGCCCACATGTCAATTACAGATAATACAAATGTGTTGGCAATCGAATCATCCTGTGATGAAACATCTGCTGCCGTTTGTCGTGATGGGAGAATACTCTCAAATATCATTGCCACGCAAAAAGTACATGAGCAATATGGTGGTGTGGTACCCGAGCTGGCTAGTCGCGCACATATGCAAAACATAGTGCCGGTGGTGGATGCAGCACTGAAAAAAGCGGGCTGTGAATTGGGTGATATTGATGCGATCGCCTTCACCCAATCGCCGGGGTTGATCGGCTCCCTGCTCGTAGGCGCACAGTTTGCAAAATCGCTTTGTCTTTCATTAAATAAACCCCTGATCGCTGTGCATCATATGCAGGCGCATGTGATCGCCAATCTTATCGATGATCCGAAACCATCTTTCCCTTTTTTGTGTCTCACGGTAAGTGGCGGACATACGCAAATCGTGGTTTGCGAATCACCAACCAGAATGCGCGTGATCGGGGAGACGATCGATGATGCGGCCGGCGAAGCATTTGACAAATCAGCGAAGCTATTGGGTCTTCCCTACCCTGGCGGTCCCCTGATTGATAAACATGCCTCTAAAGGAAATACCAGTCGATTCAAATTTCCAGAACCCCAGGTCCCGGGCCTGAATTTTAGTTTCAGTGGTTTGAAAACCTCAATCCTTTATTTTTTACAAAATGCAGGCAGCAGCCTGGTTTACAAAGAAGAATTCAGGGCAACAGAAAACGAGAAACAAAACTTTATCCAAGAGAACCTGGAGGATATTTGTGCTTCGATCCAGCATCGGATCGTCTCCATATTACTAAACAAACTGAAAAAGGCGGTAGCAGAGACCGGCATTCGGGACATTTGCCTGGCGGGTGGCGTATCGGCCAATAGCGGCCTGCGACAGGCATTCGAAGTAATGGGTAAAAAATACAAACTCCGAACCTTTATTCCCGCGTTTGAATATTGTACTGATAATGCCGGAATGATCGCGATCACCGGCTACTACAAATACCTGGCTGGTGAGTTTGCGGATCTTTCCGTCAGCGCATCTGCGAGGGCTGAATGGTAAACTTCAGAAACATCCTGCATGTCCAATACCTATTTCCAATTCAAACAGTTTATCATTCACCAGGATCGCTGCGCCATGAAGGTAACTACCGATGCCTGTTTATTTGGCACCTGGATAACGTATCAATGCCGGGAAATAGTAGGTAAACCTTTGGTGCTGGATATAGGTACCGGCACGGGTCTATTATCGCTTATGTTTTGCCAAAAAATAGAATCAAATATTGATGCCGTGGAGATCGATCATGAAGCATTTGTGCAGGCGAAACAAAATTTTGATGCATCACCCTGGAAAAATAATATTCAGCAAATATTGGGTGACGTAAGACAAATGGCATTTGAAAAACTTTACGATATTATTATTAGCAATCCCCCCTTCTATGAAAATGACCTGAGATCACCAAGCGATCGCAAAAACAAAGCTCATCATGATGAAAGCCTTTTATTGACTGAACTACTCCATGTGATCAAAAAAAACCTCCATCCATCCGGGAATTTTTTTTTATTGCTCCCCCACCGGAGAAATAAAGAGATCGAAGAGGTTTTCCAACAATCAGCACTTCACCTGAAATCAAAAGTATTGGTCCGTCCTACCACCCGCCACGAGCCCTTCCGTATCATGATAGAAGGAATACATGCAGGAGAAATAAATGAAGATGCCAGCACCGGGGAAATCCTTATCAAAGATGAGCACAACCGTTATACGACAGCATTCACTGAACTATTAAAAGATTATTATTTACATCTTTAAGACTGGTGCTACAACCGGTTATTTGCATAGTCATCGAGGTACCTGAATGGTTCGGTAAGTTCCCCGTCTTTGGTCATGGTAGCACGGTCAATAATTGGTGAGCCGCCTTTTAGCAGGTCATCAAAAACAAACTTGATAAGTTGCTCGCCGAAATACCTCGACGCATCACGGGGCAATTCATTAGGGAGGTTACCTACGGCCATAATGTCGATCGAATTGGGCAGATAGGGCTCTGTTTTTTCCAGGGTATTCCTGTCCACACCATATACCGGTTCCTCTATTGTTTGATCACCAAGATTGATCGGCACCGAACCATTTACATCATCTGTAACATCAGCAATTGTCTGAATGATGAAATCCTCAGCTTTTACATTCTCCTTCTCAAATAAACGCGGCACATCTTTATCCCAATAAACCCCATTGAGTAATATATCGGTTTGGGAGGCATAAGGTAAAAATTTACAACTGTACTCACCGGGATGTTCATGAAATTCTGCGCGATTATATTTTCCGGTTGTCTTGTTTACATACAAATCCGCCCCCTTCAATTGCGTATAGACGGGATAGGAAAACCGGCGTACAAGATAATCGTCAGGCTCCACTTCATGAATACCCATCAGGTTCATGATCTCGAGCAATCCATGCGCCACGCGACCCGAGCCGGCCACTACGATCTTTACATTAGGCAGGCGGAGACCAAAATAATTGTGGATCAACTCCCGAAAACTTCTTTGTTTGTAAACGCGTTCAAGCGAATAGAGACCGGTACGATTACCATATGCCATGATCCCGTTGTGAGCTCCCACAACGCCCGCAAAAAAGCCAAAGCCGATGATCCGCTGACCATCTTCGTGTTCAAGGCATTCATAGTCGATAAGCCGGATCTTTTTATCGAGGATAGCCCGCAGCAGCTTTTGGTTATAGGGCTGCTTTTTTTTGGTATGGGAGAAAAAAAGGTAGGTCTTGCCCGGCACCAACTGGTCTACCGGCACCTCTTTTATACCGAGGAGTATGTCGCAGTCACTGACATCTTCTACAATATCTACACCTGCGGAAATATATTCCTTGTCGGTAAAACATCGTCCCTGTGATGACTGCGCTACGATTTTTACGTGAGAAGCATTTTTATGTATCCATTTACACTGGGCCGGGGTAAGCGCAACACGATTGTCGGCGGGTATCTTCCCTTCTTTAATAAGTCCAATCCTGATCATAATAGCTGATTTGGGGTGGGGTTTTGCAAAAGTATAGGATTGAGGCCACAGATTGTACGGATGAGTGGCCACGAATAGCACGAATTACACGAATACTATTTATCTGTGTCCTTCGTGACATCCTCCGTGTTCTCCGTGTCCAAAAAAGCTTGCCACGGATTACACGGTTGGGTTGAGGTGGCCACGAATAGCACGAATTACACGAATACTATTTCTCTGTGTCCTTCGTGCCATCCTCCGTGTTCTCCGTGTCCAAAAAAGCTTGCCACGGATTACACGGTTGGGTTGAGGTGGCCACGAATAGTACGAATCACACGAATACTATTTC
>JAEYOL010000152.1 GCA_023411775.1 Bacteroidota bacterium
CGGCGATAGTAATAGATCAGAACGATTGCAGGGATAGTCAACAGGTTAAGCAAGTGCACACCAATTGACAAACCCATCATAAAGAAAAGAAAGACGATCCACCGGTCAGAACGTGCCCGTGCGAAAGGATCGTTCTCAGCATGTTCATCGGCATGTTCCCATTTCAACATAGCCCAGAATACCAGGGCAGTAAAGAATGAAGAAAGTGCATAAACTTCACCTTCCACGGCGCTATACCAGAATGAGTCGCTGAATGTATAAGCCAGGGCACCTACGACACCGGCGGCCATGGTAGTAAATAATTGATGGCTGTTCAATGTCTCACCCACACCCACAAACATTTTACGTGCGAAGTGTGTGATGCTCCAGAAAAGAAATAAGATAGTTGCCGCACTCGCCAGGGCCGACATGAAGTTGACAGCGCTCGCTGCCGTCATACCATCATCACCAAACAGAATTATAAAAAAGCGGCCCAGCAATACGAAAAAGGGAGCTCCGGGAGGGTGCGGAAGCTGCAATTTTTGCGCGCTGGCGATAAATTCGCCGGTATCCCAAAGACTACCTCTTGCCTCGCGGGTTAAAACATAAGTAGCAAGAGCGGCCAGGAATACCGCCCACCCGGTGAGGTTGTTGACTTTCTTAAAATTCATAAAGAGTTGAGTTTTATTCGGCTTCATCCAGGCTAAGCCTGAAATGAGGCTAGCAAAAATAGGGGTTTAAAGGTTAAAAAAGGTGCAATACGCCTACTCAAAAAACACCCGAACCGTCTGGTAAAATAATTGATTTTGAATGATGCTTTCGGCTTTCCCGGCTTTTTCCGAAAACCCTTTCAGTCCGAACAGACCGGCCGCATTGCCTTTATTAATGGCAATCTCGAGATAGCCTGCACTATTGAACAGGGCCAGCTTTTCGCCCGGGTGCACATCTGCATAGGTTTCCGAGATCCGGTCGATCACTTCATCCCGCTTAAATACGATCCGGAAACTCCTGCCTTTTCGCTGTTCTTCAAACTGCTCCCGGGTAATATTGACAACCACGTTCTCAAAATTGTCAATGAAGATGATCTGGCCCTCTATCCAGTTATTATCCTGGAGGGGGCGGAGGTGATTTTTTTCGATATAATCGATATCAGGAACGCCGATACTGCTGATCGGCTCGCCCTGTGCCAACTGGGTGACCACCCTGCCCATTACTCCAACGCAATAGGTAGTATTTTTATTGGCCCGCTTATCAAGCGGTATACCCATTACCATCTCTGGCTTTTCTTCCAGGATCATTGTCAGCAGTCCGTTGTCGGCACAAAGAAAATACTGGTTGTGATGAAACGCCAGTAACAGGTATTCCGGCTTTTTCTCAAAAAGATTTACCAAAACCATGTGATAGGTATAATCCGGGAAATTTTTAAAAGCGCTGCGGCAGATATAGGCGGCCTGGGGATAATTGAAAGGTGCGATAGAATGAGAAACGTCTATAATATTAAACGAAGGGTCGATCTGCAATAACTGTGCTTTTATTGCAGCGACGAGGTAATCCTGGTGGCCAATATCGGAAGTAAGCGTGATTAATGGCATGTTTATGTAGTCAGGAGTCTGTAGTCGGGAGTCGGGAGTCAGGGCAAAAGGAAACGACTAATGACTCCAGGCTAATGACTACCGACTCATTTTACCAGTTCTCCGTTTTTAAAGAAAAATTTATAGGTAAGCCTATCGGCCAGCCGGGGGAAAAACTTGTTGACAAACACAGTTTGTTTGCCCATAAAAGTCATCACCAGTGTCCGGCGTTTTTTCTGAACAGCTTTCAGTATCCTGCGTGCGCATTCTTCTGCGCTCATCAGTTTACTTTCATCAAAAGGTGTTTCGCCATGCGACTCAGCATCTTTATTGAGCGCGGCATTCCTGATATTACTGGAGGTATACCCGGGGCTCACCCACATTACATGTACATCGTCATTCAGGAGTTCGGTTCTCACCGATTCAAGCCAACCCTGCAGTGCGTATTTGCTGGCGGAGTAGGCGCTGCGTCCTGGCAGTCCCCGGTAACCAGCAATGGAAGTAATGCCCACAATTGTTCCTTTTCTTTCAACAATGGCAGGCAGGGCATATTTGGTGCAGTATACAGCGCCGAAGAAGTTAATGTCCATCACTTTTCGCATCACTTCAGTAGAAACATCTTTTAGCAGCGCTCTCATTGAAATGCCGGCATTATTGATCAGGATATCGATCGCACCAAATACTTTCAAAGTTGTTTCAATAAAGCGACGGCAATCGTTCTCGCTGCTCACGTCAGCTACCATAGTATGAAGAAAAGAAGATGGATAAGTGGATTGGAGGCGGTATAACTTATCGTGGTCTCGCCCACAGGTGGCCACTTTGGCGCCGGCCTGTAAAAGCTCGTCAACCAATGCTTTGCCAATCCCATCGGTACCGCCGGTCACAATAACTACTTTATCCCTGAAGTATGATGACATGTTCCTGATTGTTTGAGCAAACCTACTTTAATTTTTTTCATTTACCACTTGGTAATAAGGGAACGGCGCAAAAATCGGGACATAAAAAAAGACCCTGAATAATCAGAGTCTTTGTGATCCCGCTGGGACTCGAACCCAGGGCCCATACATTAAAAGTGTATTGCTCTACCAACTGAGCTACGGAATCAGCCGTCCATCAGGGATAGTCTCCTGAATGGGGGTGCAAAAATACAGTCTCACAGCTTATGTGCCAAAATTTTTTCGATTTATTCTGTTGGGAATTGTTGATAAATCGGATGATAGTAATCCCGCGCTCACCCGATGAAAATTGGAATGATCAGTCAAAACGGTTTTCCCATCCGTCTTTTTTTAGCTTAGCAACTTTACCAATGACTTCTTTGTTAAGTGAGGTTTTATATTCACAGATTTTTTGACAAATATTTTCATCACCTGTACCTATGATCTGCGCTGCCAGGATACCAGCATTCTTCGCAGCATTCAAAGCCACTGTGGCAACAGGCACGCCATTTGGCATTTGCAGAATTGATAAAACGGAATCCCAGCCGTCGATGGAGTTGGATGATTTAATGGGCACTCCAATCACCGGCAATGAAGTTATCGAAGCCACCATACCTGGTAGATGTGCAGCGCCGCCTGCACCAGCGATGATCACTTTCAAACCACGATCTTTAGCTTTCTCTGCATATTCAACCATACGCAACGGTGTGCGATGCGCCGAAACAACAGTTAGCTCGAATGAAATACCAAATTGTTTTAGTATTTCGCCCGCAGCCTGCATGACGGGAAGATCACTGTCACTGCCCATGATGATGCCGACGAGGGGAGTTTCCTGTTTGCGGTTTGCGGTGTGTGATGTGCGGTTCGTGGTTTGCCGTTTAGTCATTTTTTTCTGTCTTTGAATTTCTGTCCCTTTATTGATGATTTATTCAAATAGCTAATAAAAGATGAAATTTTTCGTATTAGCTGGTCTGGCTCCCTATGACAGGCATTTCAGAATTTGCCAAAGCTACAACCCTGAACCGCAAACAACAAACTGCAAACCTACTGTAATACACCTTTCAACCTCAGCAACTCCGTTTCCGCAAGTTTCATAGCATAGCGGGCTGCTATAAGTCGGTTGTTAGCGGTTTCGAGGCTGTTTTGTGCCTCCCTCAGTTGCACCAGTGTGGCCGCGCCCAGTTTATAAGTTTGAAATACGATGTCGACATTTTCCCTGGCCAGCAAAATATTCTCTTCTTCCAGGGTGAGCGCTTTCTTCTGCAACTCGTAGTTCTTATATGCAGTAATAATATCCAGGTTTATTACCGAGCGCTGGTTCTCGAAAATCAACTGCTGGTATTGAATATCCAGTTCGGCCTGTTTGATCTGGCGCTTCACATTAAACCGGTTGAAGATCGGGATGGTTGCCGAAAAGCCATAGTTCAATCCGTTGGACTGGTTGAAAAGAGGGGAGAAAGGATTGATCACTTTTTTGTTGTCTGTCTTGCTGTAGTTATATGCTGAGTTGAATGACAATATTGGAAAACGATCCGCTTTTCGCTCCTTGAGCGTTAACCTGGCGATATCAACATTTTTTTGCGCGATCAGTAAAAGCGGGTTACTTCGCTCCAGGTCTTCCTGGATCTCACCCAGGCCAATTGTCGTATTCAACGGAATAGAATCGCTTACTTCAAATGATAAACCGGGCGCCACATTCATTACCTGAATCAGTTGTTCCTTTAATTGATCGATCAATGTGAGTTGTTCCAGTTTTAATGCCTTTTGTTCGTTGAGATCTACTTTACTCTGCAAAAGATCGGGCTTGGCGCCGGTTCCAATATCCAGTTTGTATTGTGAAAGCCTTACCCGCTCCTCGTTGAGCGCTATTTGTTCCTCAACAGCTTTCAGTTGTTGTTTTTGGCGAACGATATTATAATAGGTGCTGATAACGGATGCTACACTATTTACAACCTGGTTTTTGATCCCCAGTGACCCAAGCTGGATATACTCTGCGGCCTTATCACGTATCGCAAACATTTTTAGCCCGTCAAACAAAGTCCAGTTAAGTTGCGCCGAGGCGGCGGAGTTATGAGACTTTATACTTTTTTGTTCACGTTTAGAACCATCGGCAAGGGTCTGGCGCTGGTTGTTGTCATTCCAGGTGGTTGACGCAAGGCCGTTCAAAGTGGGTAGAAATGCAGCGTTGCGGTACGAATAATCCAGCGCGGCCACCATTGAATCATTCTTTGATAGTTGTATATCGTAATTGTTTTGTAAAGCTGTTGCTATCGCTTCTTCCAATGTCAGCATTCTTTGAGCCCAGGATGGTCCGGATCCAATAATCAACGCCAATGCCAACAGTTTAAAACCCTTTTTCATTGAATAATTTTACTTCTTTTTATTTTTCGCTTCAGTCGCGCCATCCGCTTTATAAATTGATCAAACTGTTTCGGTTTCTTTTTCCGCCTGCTGAAGTCGCACCGTGCTTTCTTCGGTAGGATACAATTTCTCCATCTCACTGATTTTTTTCTGACTGGACATATAGGTATACATCGCCGGCAACACAAACAGGGTAAGTACTAGTGAAAACATGATACCTCCTACGATCACCACACCCAGCGGGATACGGCTGGTGGCTGCTGCGCCAAGTGACAATGCCAGGGGCAGGGCACCCAGTGACATCGCCAGGCTCGTCATCAGGATCGGACGAAGGCGCTGTACTGCGGAAAATACTGCAGCTTCTGTTTTTGCCATTCCTTTCATCCGGTTTTGATTAGCGAATTCAACAATCAGGATACCATTTTTAGTTACCAGGCCGATCAGCATGATCATACCGATCTGTGAGAAGATATTGAGAGTATGTCCCAAAAGCCATAAGGTTAATACCGCACCCGCAATCGCCAATGGCACAGTGACCATAATGATGATCGGGTCTACAAAACTTTCAAACTGTGCGGCAAGAATAAGGAATATAAGTCCCAATGCCAGCAGGAATGCAAAACTGGTATTGCTGCTACTCTCAGCAAAATCCCTTGATGCACCTGATAGAGAAGTGGAAAAAGATTCATCCAGTAACCTATCCGCAATCCTTTCCATTTCTTCGATACCATCTCCAATCGTTTTACCCGGAACGACCCCGGCAGAAACAGTAGCGGATTTATAACGGTTGAAGTGATAGATGGTAGGGGGTGTGTTGGACTCCTCGATCCTGACCAGGTTGTCCATACTGATCAGTTCATTTCGGTTATTACGAACAAACAACGCTTTCAGATCATCCGGATCATCACGGTTTGCTCTCGCTACCTGGCCCATCACCTGGTATTGTTTTCCGTCTTTTGTAAAATAACCAAGGCGTCGGTTACTATACGCAAGTTGTAATGTTTCAGAAATATCACTCACACTTACGCCAAGTTCACTGGCTTTCAGCCGGTCAATCTGAACACGCAGTTCGGGTTTGTTGAATTTCAGGTCCGCATCTACCTGTTGCAAGACATTACTTTTATTAGCTTCTTCTAAAAATTTAGGCAATATTTCTGTTAGCTTGCTGAAGTTATTGTTCTGCAAAACGAAAGACACAGGCTGACCACCACGACGGTTTACGGCAATGGTTTGTTCTTCGATCGCGAATGCCCGTCCTTCGTTGTATTTTGGCAGGTTGCGATTAACCATGTTCACAATTTCTTTCTGTGAACGTTCACGCTCATGAGGATCCACCAGTGTTACGCGTACGAATCCAGTATTAGCATTACCTGAACCAGAGAAACCAGGTGCCGTCACACTCAGCACGGTTATTTTCTCAGGAATAGAATCCAGCATCAGGTTGGTTACTTTGGTTACATAGGCGTCCATCGCGTCAAAAGATGTACCCTCAGGCGCTGTAAGCGAAAGCCGGAACTGGCTTCTGTCTTCCATGGGTGCTAGTTCAGATTGCAGTTTTCCGCCAATAAAGAAAATCACAAGACCACAGACCGCAATAATAACGAAGGCGAGCCAGCGTACTTTCATGAATTTCGATAACAATTTCTGGTAACCATTTTCCATACCCCGGAAAAACGGCTCTGTCTTATTATAAAACCAGGAATGTTTATGAATATTCTTGCGGGTAAGCTTTACGTTAAGTACGGGAGTCAGCGTAAGTGACACAAATGCTGAAATCAATACCGCCCCGGCTACCACGATACCAAATTCGCGGAAAAGACTACCTACAAAACCCTGCAGAAAGATGATCGGAAGGAATACAACCGCCAGGGTGATGGAGGTTGCTATTACGGCAAAATAGATTTCTTTAGATCCTTCTCTTGCGGCCTGCCATTTGCCCATACCACGTTCCATCTTTTTATAGATGTTTTCCGTGACCACGATCCCATCATCAACGACAAGGCCCGTTGCCAGTACGATCGCCAGCAAAGAAAGCACATTGATGGTATAGCCCATCAGGTACATGATAAAGAAAGCACCGATCAGGGAAACGGGGATATCGATCAATGGTCGAAGCGCGATCAGCCAGTCGCGGAAGAACAGGTAAATGATCAGGATCACCAATACAATTGCGATGATCAGGGTTTCTTCCACTTCCGCGATTGATTTTTTAATAAACCGTGTCTGGTCCAGCGCGATATTGATCTTTATATCTTCCGGCACATCTTTTTTGATCTGGTCGAGCCGCCTGTAAAACTCGTCAGATATCTCTACATAATTTGAACCAGGCTGCGGCACGATAGCGAGTGCAATCATGGGAATACCACTTTCTTTCAAAATGGTTTCTTCATTCTCCGGTCCAAGTACAACATCCCCAATATCCTTGATCTTTACATCCGCCCCGTTTACATTGCGGATGATCACATTTTCAAAATCCTCTTCTGTATTTAAACGTCCAAATGTGCGTACCGTAAGTTCCGTTGCATTACCCGATAATTTACCGGAAGGCAACTCTACGTTTTCACGTCTCAATGCATCCTGTACGTCTCCTGCCGTAATGCCGAAGCCGCTCAGTTTGGCAGGATCGATCCATATACGCATAGCGTAACGCTTCTCACCCCAAATCTGGATACCACTTACACCCGGAATGGTTTGAAGTCTTTCCAGCAACACGTTGTTGGCATATTCGGTAATCTGTAACTGGTTACGGGTATGACTTTGCACCGTCATCGAAAGGATCGCATCAGAACTGGCATCTGCTTTTGATACTACAGGTGGGGCTTCAAGGTCGGGTGGCAGGTTTCTTTGGGCGCGGGAAACTTTGTCTCTTACATCATTGGCAGCTGCTTCCAGGTCAACACCCAATTCAAACTCGACGTTGATCCGGCTGGTACCATTACTACTACTGGAGGTGATGTTTTTAATACCGGCAATACCATTGATGGCTTCTTCAAGGGGTTCGGTGATCTGCGTTTCAATAATATCCGCATTGGCACCGGCGTAGGAAGTGCTGACGCTGATATTTGGGGGGTCAATGGCGGGGTAATCGCGGATACCCAGGAACCTGAACCCGATGATCCCAAACACCACGATAATAACGTTCATTACTACTGCCAGTACTGGCCTTCGTAAGCTAAGCTCGGAGATGTTCATTATAAATCTTTTTTTGAGGCTTACCGTTTAGTTGCTGTATAGAACACAGTTTCACCGGGTTCCCTTTCCAAACCACAAACCTTAAACCATAATTAGGTCCTAGTTGACAATCCTGTTAATTTTCAGTTTTCCTTCAGGCCTGATGCTAAGAAGACCTGTCAATACAACCGTATCGCCGGGTACGAGCCCCGAGGTTACCTGTATCCGGGCGGAATCACGAACACCCGTTGTTACGACTTTAAACAAAGCCGTTCCGTTGTGATAGGTGATCACCTTTTTTTCCCTGGCCTGTGGTATGACTGCTTGCGAGGGGATCAGGATAGTATTGGGGTCGGGTGCAAAGCTCAGCTGTACTTTTGCAAAAGCACCCGGAAGCAGCTTTTCATCCTTGGTCTGGATTATGGATCGCACTTTCAGGCTCCTTGTATTTTCAGCAACCGAAGACTCGGTGGCCGCAATTTTTGCTGTGTATTTCTTTGTAGATCCTTCAAACGTGAAAATCACGGTCTGACCCGGTTTAATATTACCCGTATATTTTTCAGGTACGGTGAAATCGAGCTTGAGTTGATCGGTTTGATTAATGGTAGCAATCACTGTGGATGGTGTAACATAAGCGCCAGGGCTTATATTTTTCAATCCCACCCGGCCACTGAAAGGGGCACGGATCTCAGTTCTGGAAATATCTGTCCTGACAATATCGATATCCGCCTTGATATTATTTACATTGAGCAGGCTGGCGTCATAGTCGGCCTGGCTGATACCCTGAATTTTTAATAGCTGCCCGGAACGCTCTTCGTTGGTTTTTGCAATATCCAACTGTACCTGGAGTTTTTTTAATTGTGCCTGCAGATCGGCATCGTAAAGTTTCGCCAGCAATGCTCCCTTCTGTACATATCGTCCTTCCGCGATGTTGAGATGGGTAATGCGGCCCGATACTTCCGGATGTATCTCGGTGGTCTCATTGGCAATGATAGAACCCGGAACTTCGATATTCTCACCGAAGGCTTCGGTTTTTACAATATATGCATCCACTCCCGTTACGACCTCCTGGCGGGCTGAGCCACCGGTTGGAGCTTTGATCTTCTTTTCCTTCGATCCGCAGGCTGCCAGTCCTAAAATTATACTTACCACTAATGAATATGTCCAGAATGCTGTTGGTCGTCTCACTTGAAATTATTTAATATGTTGTGGCTCCATTGCTTGTAACGAGCAATTAATGGATATAAATCAAAATGAATAAAATCCAGGTTATTCAATTGGATTTGCTATTGGACGTCAAAGCTTTGCCTATCCTGCGGTATCAAATGCCGCCTTGATGAACGGTTTTTATAACGGATGACCGGCTATTCGGCTTTTGATAACAAAGTTCGTTTTACTTTGTTGGACTGATACAGAAGATCCTGTTTTTCCCGGCTTAGTATGGTAACATGTCCCATCTTTCGCCCCGGCTTGGTCTGCTTTTTCCCATAAAGGTGTACAAAGGCGTTGTCGACCCTCAGCGTTTCCTCCAGTCCTTCATATCTCACAGGGCCGCTGTAACCTTCGGATCCAATTATATTGACCATAATAGATGGAAGGATGGCGTCGGTATTTCCCAGGGGATATCCCAGCATGATGCGCCAAAGCATATCGTACTGGGAGCAGTAATGTGCTTCGATAGTATGATGACCGCTGTTGTGAACGCGTGGTGCGGTTTCGTTGACCAGCACATCCCCATTTATATCAATAAATAATTCTATTGCGAAAAGTCCCGGTGACTTAAAATTACGTACTACAGAAAGGGCAACAGCTTCAACGGTCCACAGTGTCCGTTCGTCAATCTCTGCCGGGCAAAGCTGGTAGTCAAGGAGGTTTAGGTCCTTATCAAAAAGCATTTCCACGGGAGGGTAGAGTGCTGTTTCGTTTTTTTCATTGATCGCCACCATGATGGCAATTTCTTTTTTGATGTCTACCATTTTTTCTAACACAGCAGCGCCATCAAAACCCTTTTCCATATCAGCCACGGAACGGATCGGCTGAACACCACGACCATCATAACCTCCTTCACCCAGTTTATGTACGGCCGGCAGGAAATCCTGGGCCTGGTTCAATTCGGCTTTGTTTTGTGTGACCCTAAAAGCAGGCGAAGGGATATCATGCTGGCGATAATATTCTTTTTGATGGATCTTATTCTTAATTGTTTTGAGAACGGAAGGCCTGGGATAGATTTTTTTTCCCTCCGATTCCAATTTTTCGAGCGCTTCGGTATTGACGTTTTCGATTTCGATAGTAATGGCGTCAAGGTCTTTACCAAAAGCGTAAACCTGGTCGAAGTTGCGTATATCCCCGGTTGTAAAATGATGGCAAAGATGAGCGGCCGGGCATTCCGGGTCATTCTCCATGAGATAGGTTTCGACCGGGTAGTTTGCGGCTGCCTGCAATAACATCCGGCCCAATTGACCGCCACCCAGAATACCGATTTTTTGCATGGCGCAAAGATAGGGAGCGGGGGGCTTGCATGGAGTAGGCGTTTTTAAAAAACGGGAGGTGGCGCCCGGGGGTAAAATTTGAGGTCAGACACTTAAAGCTTCTGACATCTAGTAACACAATTCCCGGAGAAAGCCATGAGAAAAATACCAGGCTGAAACGCTTTTTTTTCCGAGCCCGTTTTGCAAGCCTTGTCAGACACTTAAAGCTTCTGACATCTAGTAGCTCAAAATCCTGATAAAACCATGGGTAAAACACGAACCAGAAACGTTTTTTTCATAAAGACCGACTTTTGTAACATGTCAGACACTTAAAGCTTCTGACATCTAGTAGCTCAAAATCCTGAGAAAGCCATGGGTAAAACACGGACCAGAAACGTTTTTTCATAAAGACCCACTTTTATGACTTGTCCGACACTTAAAGCTTCTGACATCTAGTAGCTCAAAATCCTGAGGAAGCCATGGGTAAAACACGGACCTTAAACGTTTTTTTCGTGACAGGATTCCTAACCTTAAAACAAGACACCTACTTACATCCAGCGTGCATATTTGACAAGCATACAAACACCTGTTTCCCATGCTGATGACAGTAAATCAGTTTCCAACCCTTTTTCTATCTTTGTATTTTATATGCGGCCCGACTTTCCATATAAACGCTTCCCGGATCAGCGCAGCAATTTCAACCTGCTGATGGAAACCCTTGCCATGGACTCCATGTGCAATTAATAGTCATATCCACTCAGTTTCCCACATACTATTTTACTTTTAATTACAACGAAAGCTTTATACCATGTCATCGACTCTAGCAACAAATACAAAACCTGATACGACAACTGATTTTCTGCCACTCGAAGGCACCGATTATGTAGAGTTCTATGTTGGCAACGCCAAACAGGCCGCTCATTATTATTTGTCGGCATTTGGATTTCAGCCCCTCGCTTATGCAGGTCCTGAAACAGGAGTGCGCGACCGGGCAAGCTATGCTGTACGCCAGCATAAGCTGACTTTTGTGCTAACAACACCGCTAAGACCCGATAATCCTCTTGCCGACCATATCTATAAACATGGCGATGGAGTGAAAGCCCTTTCGCTCCGCGTAAGCGACTCGAAAAAAGCCTGGGAGGAAACGACAAAGCGCGGGGCAAAAAGTTATTTAGAACCACAACAGCTCACTGATGATGAAGGTGAAGTGGTGATGAGCGGCATTCATACTTACGGAGATACCGTGCACCTGTTTATAGAGCGTAAAAACTACAAAGGTGCATTTATGCCCGGTTACAAGCCCTGGGATCTTCCACATTTCAAAACCAACGATACCGGTTTATTATATGTCGACCATTGCGTTGGGAACGTAGACTGGAATGGTATGAATCCCTGGGTGAAATTTTATGAAGATGTGATGGGTTTTAAAAATATTCTCAGCTTCGATGATGAGGATATTTCAACAGAATATTCTGCATTGATGAGTAAAGTGATGAGCAGCGGGAATGGTTTTGTGAAATTCCCGATCAACGAACCGGCCGAAGGAAAGAAGAAATCCCAGGTAGAGGAGTTTCTGGAGTTTTACAAGGGGGAAGGGGTACAACATGTTGCCCTGGCTACAAATGATATCGTGACAACGGTTAAAGACCTGATGAGTCGCGGTGTGGAATTCCTCCAGGTGCCAACGACTTATTACGATGACCTGGTCAACAGGGTAGGGAAAATCGACGAAGACATAGAGCCTCTCAAAGAACTGGGTATTCTTGTCGATCGTGATAACGAGGGGTACCTGCTACAATTGTTCTCTAAACCGGTTCAGGACCGGCCTACGTTGTTCTTTGAAATCATCCAGCGTAAAGGCGCCAAAAGCTTTGGAAAGGGAAATTTTAAAGCGCTATTTGAAGCCATTGAAAGAGAACAGGAAGCAAGGGGTAACTTATAAATACCTGGTATTAATACCGGCGCAATTGTTGCCATTACAAAGTACGATCCCGGGCCCGGAACCCAGGGATTACCGGTGGATGTTAAATTTTATCCAGACCATGTGGATATCGGTTCGGACTTCGGGGTGATGGCCTTATCTTTACATATATCATTTTCGAAGGAAATAAATCAGATTATCAATCGTTAAAGTCATTAGGTCTGCAGTATGAAAAACCTCATTACATCCCTGGCATGCGTATTAGGCTTTGGTGTTGCAGCATTGGCACAGCTTTCCTACAGAGGAGGGTCAACTCACACTTCATTTATTGATTATCAGAAAACATTTTCCCGGCCTGATGAATCGTTCCGCCGGAAGGAGGACACGCTGCAAAAGCAATTTGAAGCTAAAAACCTGGAATGGCCCGCGAAATACATTTATATCCGTTCTTTTAAATATGACAGCCAGCTGGAAATATGGGTAAAAAATGATATAAAAGAACAGTTTAAACTTTTCAAGACTTATAAGGTTTGCGCACTCGCTGGTACTTTGGGACCTAAAAGGCTGGAGGGGGATTACCAGGTACCCGAAGGTTTTTATTATATCAACGAATTCAACCCGCGCAGCCAGTATTATTTATCGCTGGGTTTGAACTACCCCAATCTTTCTGATCGTATTCTCAGTGATTCCCTCCGTCCAGGCGGTGCCATTTATATACATGGAAGTTGTGTAACTGTGGGGTGCATTCCGCTTACCGACAAACAAATTGATGAAGTTTATATCCTGGCTGCTCATGCCAAGAACCAGGGCCAGGATTATATACCGGTACATATATTCCCGATTCGTTATAATGTCACCCGCAGTGTTCGTTATTTTGAAAATTTTGCCAAAGGCGATGATGAGTTGATAAAGTTCGCGTCAAGACTGGAAGGCGCTTTCAACTATTTTGAAAAGTACAAGCAATTGCCGATAGTATTGATCAACGATAAAGGTGAGTACACGATAAGCGGTGCACCAGGCAATAAAGACGCCGCGCCAAAAAAGGTTAAGAAACCACCCATGGTGCATCGTACCAGAAATATTACCGGTCTCACAGAAGCCGTACACTCCTGGCCGGAATACCCAGGCGGCGGAAAAGAATTCATGGCTTATCTTGATAAACTCGGTAAAGAAATGGTAGAGTTTCTCCCTGAGGATATCACCAAGGCATACGTACAGGTCGAGTTTATCATCGACAAAGACGGAACTCCCACTAATTTTAAAGTTTTAAAAGGCATGAAAGATGATGAGTTTAACGACATACTCATCAATCGACTTGAAAAAATGCCAGAATGGAAACCTGCACTCCTGCACGATAAGCCTGTACCGAAAAAGATGGTACAAACGGTTACCGTTGTTGCGGACACGGATTAAATACTTTTTAGGATTTACTTAGGTTTACGGTTACGATTCTATATAGACTACCTGGACGGTGTCACGTGTCTGTTGTTTAAGCAGAATCTTCTTCCCGTTAATTAATTTATCCAAATCATCGTCCGTATAATGCCTGATGGTGAGAAGCGAAAGATTTCTTGCAACCTGCACATCAAAAATAGCAGCAGCACCGAGCGCCAGCGATTCAATCTTTTCAGCATGATCATCAAATACACATAGCAGGCTAATGGCACCGTTTTGGGTAAGGTTTGGCTTTAATTTTAATTCCCCAAATAGTCGAAATAATTGGGTGGTATGATGGTCGCCGACAAAAGAAAAATCTTTTGACAGCAGTTCTATTAAGACCTGGTTTTCCTTTAGTACAATAATAGGAGGAAGATGCCTGAGCTTTTGGGTATGAATAACCGTACCGGGCAGGGCCGGGTCGAGGAAACATTTTACATACAAAGGGATGCTTTTATTCTGCAGCGGTTTGATGGTTTTGGGGTGAATAACCTGCGCTCCATAATAGGCCATTTCGATTACCTCCGCATAGTTTAACTCAGGTATGGATTGTGCATCGTTAAATTGTTTCGGATCAGCATTCATCACACTTTCTACGTCTTTCCAGATGGTCAGACTTTCAGCTCCCAGCATACTGGCAAAAACAGAACCTGAATAATCACTGCCTTCACGACCCAGGGTGGTACTTTCATTTTCATCTGTCGCGCCGATGAAGCCCTGCGTCAGCACAATATCAGTTTGAGAAAACAGGGGTTTCACAACAGACTGCACCTTACTACTTGTAAAATCCCAGTCTATCCCTGCATCTCTGAAATTATCATCCGTACGGAAAATATCCCGCACATCCAGCCACTTGTTGCTGATACCCACTTCTTCCAAATAGTGACTGATGATGGCAGTGGATAACAATTCACCAATGCAAACCACCTGGTCGTAATAATAGTCGAAACCTCTAACGGGATGATCGTGTAAGAGCCATTCAACTTCTGTAAAAAAATGAAGTAATTGCTGCTCACAGGTACGCGCCTGCGTGACCAGTAAATAATTCGCGGTAGCCAGGTGTTGCCGTTTCACCTGGTCAAATAACTGAAGGGCTTCTTCCTTTTTCCCATCAAAAAATGCATGCACTACCTTTTCCAGGGCATTGGTGGTTTTACCCATGGCAGAAATAACCACCAGCAATTTTTCGCCAGGATATTGTTTTAATATTTCACCCACTGCCTTGATCCTCTCGACACTATTTACAGAGGCTCCGCCAAATTTGAAGACTTTCATTCTTTCTCTTAACCAGGTTTAGTAAGGCTGCAAATGTCGTTAAAAACTGCTTCCCCCGGTGTGTCCGCCACACGTTGCCTTCCTGCTTTCCACATTACACCTTACATTTGTTAGCATTTCAAACAGCCATGATGAATATCAACCGCAAGATACTTACGCTCGATGAATTTACGATTCAGCAACTCCGTCATATACCCAATGCCACTGGTGAACTCAGTAGCCTGCTTAGAGACCTGGGGCTGGCAGCCAAGCGGGTAAATGTGGAGGTAAACAAAGCCGGGCTAGTTGATATTTTAGGGGATGCAGGAAGTATCAATGTCCAGGGTGAAGACGTTAAGAAACTTGATGTGTATGCCAATGACCAGTTCACCGGCGTATTGCAGCATGGTATCAGTTGCGCCGGTATTGGAAGCGAGGAATTAGATGATCACGTGGTTTTTGATGACCCCGTTAGCAGAAACTCAAAATACGTCTGCATGTTTGACCCCCTGGATGGGAGTGGAAATATTGATGTGAATGTTTCGATCGGGACGATATTTGGCATTTACCGAAGGGTATCCAAACAGGGATCGCCAGCCACCTTGGAAGATTTTTTACAAAAAGGCACCCAACAGGTGGCCGCGGGATATATCGTCTATGGGTCTTCGACCATGCTGGTATATGCCACCCGAAGAGGGGTGAATGGCTTTACGCTGGATCCATCCATAGGAGAGTTTACACTTAGTCACCCGGATATAAAATGCCCGCCTGCGGGAAAGATCTACTCGGT
>JAEYOL010000219.1 GCA_023411775.1 Bacteroidota bacterium
CCCTCGCATGCGCTTCAAGTCCTTCCGCACGGGCCATCGTTTCTACGGCTTGGGCGATATTGTTCAGTCCCTCTTGCGTCAGCTTCTGGTAAGTGATCTTTTTTACAAAACTATCAACACTTACGCCACTATATGCTTTTGCATAACCATTGGTAGGCAAAGTATGATTGGTACCACTGGCATAATCGCCCACGCTTTCCGGTGAATAATTGCCGAGAAATACCGACCCGGCATTGATGACCCGGCCTGCAATGCCTTCATCATCCTGGCAGGCAATGATCAGGTGCTCTGCAGCATACTCATTCACCAGGTCAATGGCTATATCTATATTTTCTGTCAATATCATTTTGCTATTTTCCAGGGCCTGTTTAGCAACATCTTTTCGTGGCAATGAAGCCAGCTGAATCTCAATCTCAGTCTTAACCTCTTTAATGATCCGCTCCGAAGTAGTAACAAGTACCACCTGGCTATCTGAGCCATGCTCCGCCTGCGATAAAAGATCGGCTGCGATGAAACTTGCATTACCCGATTCATCCGCCAGCACACAAACCTCGCTGGGTCCTGCGGGCATGTCGATGGCGACTCCCTGCGTTTGCACGATTTGCTTAGCGCAGGTCACATACTGGTTGCCCGGGCCGAAGATCTTGTGCACTTTAGGAATGCTTTCCGTACCATACGCCATCGCGGCAATTGCCTGCGCGCCGCCCACTTTAAAAATTTTTGTTATTCCCGCCTGGCCGGCTGCGTAAAGTACCACGGGGTTTACCAACCCATCTTCCTGCGGTGGTGTGCAGAGGATGATTTCTTTGCAACCGGCGAGCTTCGCAGGGATACCCAACATCAAAACGGTAGAAAACAAAGGAGCCGTCCCGCCGGGAATATATAAGCCTACTTTTTCTATACCAACCGATCGGCGCCAGCATCTTACGCCCGGCATAGTTTCAACAACCATTTCTTCCTGCAACTGAGCAGCATGAAAACGGGTGATATTTTGTCGCGCGGTATCGATGGCTTGTTTCAATTCCACGGGCACATTAGCGGCAGCCTCGGCGATCTGTTTCTCCCCCACTAATAATTTCTTCAGCCTTACGCCATCGAATTCCCGCGTGAATTTTTTCAATGCCTTATCCCCGCCCGACTTCACACGGGCCAATAGCTTTCCCACTTTCTTCTCAAGCGCTGATGGGTCCATCGCTGGTCTCTGGAGCAGCGCCGGCCACTGGGATCTGTCTGGATACTTTATCAATTTCATATTATTAGCCACGAATTGCACGAATTACACGAATGATTTTAGCCACGGATTACACGGATTAACACAGAATAATTTTTAAACTTTTTTCCCTAATTCACTTTTGACTACTCACCACTCACCACTCACGACTCACAATCACACTATCATCTTCTCGATCGGCACCACCAAAATTCCCTGCGCACCGGCAGCTTTTAATTGCTCGATGATACCCCAGAAATCATTTTCATCCACCACACTATGTACACTGCTCCAGCCTGACTGGGCCAGCGGTAATACTGTCGGGCTTTTCATACCGGGTAAAAGTGAAATGATATCGTTAAGCTTTTCATTGGGGGCGTTGAGCAAAATATATTTATTATTCTTCGCTTTTCTCACCGCGCGCAAACGAAACAATAGTTTATCGAGCAACTGCTGCTGCTCGTCACCCAGGTTTTTATTCCTGATCAACACTGACTGTGATTCCAGGATCGTCTCCGCTTCCTTCAGCCCATTGGTGAGTAATGTGGAACCACTGCTTACCAGGTCGCAAATCGCATCAGCCAGACCGATACCCGGGGCAATCTCTACACTCCCGCTGATCTCATGTATTTCGGCGCTGATATTATTTTTATCAAGAAACTCTTTCAGTATCACCGGGTAACTGGTGGCGATCTTTTTTCCCTGTAAACTTTGTTTGTTATAGGTTTCGCTTTTATCTACGGCGATGGAGAGCCTGCATTTTCCAAAGCCCAGTTTTTCCATCACGTCCACTTCCTTTTTCTTTTCATACACCACGTTCTCCCCCACGATGCCGATATCGGCTACCGCATCCTCTACGTATTGGGGAATATCATCGTCACGTAGGAAATAAACCTCCAGGGGAAAATTCGAGGCGGTTGACTTCAGTTTGTTTCCACCATTGGAAATATCGATACCACATTCTTTCAGGAGGCGAATAGAATCTTCATGGAGCCTGCCAGATTTCTGAATTGCGATCTTTAGTTTCATCTGAGCTTCCCAAATGGGAATGTTTATGGTTTAAAAATAAAAAGGGCCTACCGTATGGTAAGCCCCTGATAAGTTATTGCCTGGTCTGCTATACAATAACACCATTGCTTACCCCGTGGGTAAAATGATGATGATGATGTATATGCAGGTTTATGTTCATTGTTGTATTGCCGTGCAAAAATAGCCAGCTTTTCGGGATTGCAAAATTTTTCTTGGGCCAGGGGCATTTCTGCCGGGAAGATAGGAAGGCGGGAAGAAAAAATAGATCGCCAGTCATACCCTTCCCGTCTTGCCGCCTCCCCGGCCACCTAAAATCGCAGTTATTTCAAAAACGTGGAAAAATACCCGTTATGGGGTATTGCAGCTATGAAATATTCAGACTAATATTGTCTCGGTTTTTCATAGGATATTGGATTTTAAAGCGGGGCTGGATTTCTATCCTGGCCCCTTTTTTTTGCCACGAAGATAGCCACGGATTTCACAGATCACACGGATTATGACTGCCTACGGCAGGGGGTGGCCACGAATGGCACGAATGACACGAATGATAGCCACGGATTTCACAGAGTGCACGGATTATGACTGCCTGCGGCAGGAGGTGGCCACGAATTGCACGAATCACACGAATGATAGCCACGGATTTCACAGATCACACGGATTATGAATGCCTGCGGCGGGGGGTGGCCACGAATGGCACGAATGACACGAACGATAGCCACGGATTTTACAGATCACACGGATTATGACTGCCTGCGGCAGGGGGTGGCCACGAATGGCACGAATGACACG
>JAEYOL010000014.1 GCA_023411775.1 Bacteroidota bacterium
GTCTTCCTGTTGGTAACGCCAAACGAGATCAGTGGCTGTTGTTTTTCGTGAAAGGCTACCAGGTTGTGAAGGTTCAGATCGGTGAGGATATCGGCATTGCAGGTGATGAATTTTTCACCGGGTGTAAAATGATCTTTTGCCTTTAGCAGGCCACCTCCTGTTTCCAACACTTCATCTCTTTCATCACTGATAATTATTTTACTGCCCCAGCCATTATTTTTTTTAACAGCATCAATGATCTGACCGGCGAAATGATGCACGTTAACGATCACATCGGTGATCCCGTACCTGGCGAGGTATTCGATATTATGCTGCAGCAGCGGCTTCCCATTCACCGGTGCCAGGGCTTTGGGATGACTGTCGGTCCAGGGTTTGAAACGCGTGCCGAGCCCGGCACTGAATATCATGGCTTTCATCTTATTTGATCTTTGACCCAGGATTTATTTCTGTTCTTTTTCTGGTAATGTATTGATCCAATTTTTTGCGTCCTGTACCAGGTGCTGCAATTCGATCTTTACTTTGAACTTATTTCTTAAATGCCTGGCGAGCGCGTCGGCGGCATATACGCTACGGTGCTGACCACCAGTGCAGCCAAAACAAATGCTGAGGCTTTCGAAATTTCGTTTGATATAGTCTTCTACTGAGATATCGACCACATCAAATACACTGTTGAGGAACTCCTGCATTTTTGTCTGCTGTTCGATATAATCTTTTACTGCTTTATCTCTTCCCGTTAGCACTTTCATGTGTTCGATGCGACCGGGGTTGAGTAGTCCGCGGCAGTCAAAAACAAATCCTCCGCCATTCTTGCTATCGTCGGGCGGAATGCCGTTACGATAAGAAAAGCTTTTGATCTTTACGACCAGGGGTGTTTCATCCGTTGCCTGTACCGGGGTAAACTGTTGTATGATCTCATCTGCAACGCAGAGATCAAGTACTTTACTGAATTCGGGCAACACGATACCCAGGCTTTGATGTTGAAAAAATGCACCCAGGTTTCTCAGCGCCAGTGGTATGCTGGTAAGAAACTGGGCTTTTCTCTCAAATAAACCCCTGAAACCATAAGCACCGAGTACCTGCAGCAGCCTGATCAGCACGTAACCATTGTACTGGCTTTGAAAAATATTCCTGTTCACACTCTGACCTATCGTGTTTTCAAATGCGTCGATATAGTCTTCCAGCAGGTTGTATTTCCACTCATCGGGAAGGTTAGCGCGGGCCTGCCAGATCATACTGGCCACATCATATTGCGGCGCGCCCTTCATGCCTCCCTGGTAATCGATAAAATGGACACTGCCATCATCTTTTACCATGATATTGCGACTTTGGAAATCACGGAACATAAAATATTTGTATTCCGTATGCGTGAGATAGTTACTCAGGGCTTCAAAATCGTCGATCAGTTTTTGCTTGTCGTAAGGTTTACGTAAAGCGTCGAGAAAATAATATTTAAAATACAGCAGGTCGGCCATGATCGCCTGTTTGCCGAATTCTTTATTCGTAAGACACTGATCGTAATCCAGGCCTTCATCACCTTTTACCTGTAGACGGGCTAGTTCCTGCAGGCTTTTTTTAAAAAGGTCATATACCTCCGGGACAAATCCACCCGATTCCAGTTTATTCAGTAAGGAAACATTTCCAAAATCTTCCTGCAGGTAGAATTCTTTATCGTCGCTGACAGCCAGGATCTGGGGAGTTGCCAGGTTTTTTTTCCCAAAATGCCCGGAGAAATAGAAGAAAGTATCATTTTCCTTGATATTAGCTCCGTAGGTTCCAATCACGGACTGGCCATCCTTATCGTAGAGGCGAAAATAGCGCCGCTCGCTACCCGACTGAGGCAATACATCGAGGGAGGCGGGTTCTATGCCTTTCCATTCCTGGTAGAGTTTCCGGATGGCTTCAGTAAGATTTTGCATGGGCTCAAATGTAGGGAAATGATGCCCGATGAGCAATACTAACACCCATTAGCTTTTTACGACTAAATTTGCATCGTTTTAATGCCTGGCATTTATGAGCTATACTCCAAAAGTTCGAATCGTAACCGCAGCTTCCTTATTTGATGGGCACGATGCAGCTATAAATATTATGCGCCGGATCCTGCAAAGCAAGGGAGCCGAAATTATCCACCTGGGACATAACCGCAGTGTGAAAGAAATTGTAGAGACGGCTATTGAAGAAGATGTGCAGGGGATTGCGATTACCAGTTACCAGGGCGGTCATGTAGAGTTTTTTAAATACATGAAAGACCTGCTCGATGAAAATGGTTGCAGTCATATTAAAATATTCGGCGGTGGTGGCGGCACTATCCTTCCCAATGAGATAGAGGAATTGCATCAGTATGGTATCACCCGGATATATAGTCCCGATGATGGAAGGAAGCTGGGACTGGAAGGAATGATCGAGGAAGTGATCAGGGCGTGTGAAACCCCGGCCCCCTCTAAATCTCCCCCAAAGGAGGAGACTTATAAAGAGTCTGCGGGTTTGAATGGAAATTTTGTCTTGGGGGAATGGAAGGATGTGAAAAAGATAGCACGGGCAATTACACTTGCTGAAAATGGCGAGTCCTATGATCGGTCGGGGGCTAAAGCCCCCTCCCTGGGAGGGGGTTTGGGGGAGGCTTCTCCAATCCTTGGCATCACCGGCACCGGTGGTGCAGGAAAATCATCCGTGACCGATGAGATTGTGCGGCGATTCCTTGTCAACTTTCCCGACAAAACCATTGCCGTAATATCTGTCGACCCCTCCAAGAAAAAAACCGGAGGTGCTTTGCTGGGCGACCGGATCCGGATGAATGCCATCAACCATCCCAGGGCGTATATGCGCAGCCTGGCAACAAGGGATGATAATACGGCGCTCAGTAATTATGTTCAGGATGCACTCAATATCTGCAGGGAAGCCCGTTTCGATTTTATCATCCTTGAATCAGCAGGAGTGGGGCAAAGTGATACAGCCATTCTTGACTATTGCAATGTGAGCATGTATGTGATGACGCCAGAGTACGGTGCAGCATCACAATTGGAAAAGATCAACA
>JAEYOL010000046.1 GCA_023411775.1 Bacteroidota bacterium
TAGGAGATCCGCTGTTAAAAGGCTCTGCCATTTATGATCCCAATACACAGGAATATACTGTATCAGGAGCCGGTGCAAATATGTGGGCCGGCAACGACCAGTTTCATTTTCTATATAAAAAGATCAAAGGTGATTTTATTATAAGTGCCACCATACGATTTATTGGTAAGGGAGTCAACAATCACAGGAAGATCGGCATCATCGCGAGAGACCAGCTTAGTGCCAGTTCCCGGTATGCCGATGCATGTGTGCACGGTGACGATCTCACATCTCTTCAATACCGGGCATCGGACGGTGCCCAGACCGAACAGGTGGTCATTTCCTCCCATTATCCAACAGACATTCAATTGGAACGTAAAGGAAACCTTTTTAAATTCTCTGCCGCAACTTTCGGCGAAAATTATAAATCTGTTTCAAAAGAATTACAGCTTGCCGATGAAGTATATGCGGGGCTTTTCATTTGTTCACACGAGGACAGTGTGATGGAAAAAGCAGTATTCAGCAACGTACGCATCATCATCCCTGCCCCGGCCAATTTTCAACCATACCGCGACTATTATGGTAGTCACCTGGAAGTGATGGATGTGCAGACGGGCAAGAGAAAGATCCTTCACAGCGCACCGAATTCGCTACAGGCTCCCAACTGGACAAAAGATGGAAAACACCTTATTTACAATTCCGAGGGATTATTGTATAAATATGACCTGGCCACTGGCAGTATTGAAAAATTAAATACAGGTTTCGCCAATCAGAATAATAATGATCACGTACTTTCATTTGATGGAAAGCAAATGGCGATCAGTCATCATACGGGTGATAAAAGGATATCCACTTTGTATACACTACCCGTATCGGGTTCTGACAAACCTGTTCAAATTACTTCACCCGACGCAGGCCACTCCTATCTGCATAGCTGGTCGCCCGATGGGAAAAAGCTTGTTTTCACCGGACTGCGGAATAGACAGTACGATATCTGGACGGTAGATATCGACACAAAAAAGGAAACGCAACTGACCAATACACCCAGCCTGGATGATTCACCTGAATATAGCCCGGATGGAAAATGGATATGGTTCAATTCGGTGCGAACCGGGACGATGAAGCTTTGGCGAATGAGGCCGGATGGCAGCGGCCAGGAACAGGTCACATTTGATGAATACAACGATTGGTTCCCACATATTTCGCCCGACGGAAAATGGATCGTGTATCTTTCTTATCCCAAAGACATCAATCCGACAGATCATCCCTGGTACCAACAGGTTTATTTACGACTTATGCCGGCGAGTGGTGGCGTGCCTAAAACAATCGCCTATGTATACGGCGGACAGGGCACTATCAATGTGCCATCCTGGTCGCCCGACAGCAAGAAGATCGCATTTATCAGTAATACCCAGTTAAAATAATTCGAATAATGTTTAAGATTTCAAACTTACTATCACTCATCTTACTGGCAGTCATGGTCCCTGCCCGGAGCCAGGTTGTATTGCCCAGTTTGGTTCGTGATAGTATGATCCTGCAAAGAGATACCAAAATAAATATCTGGGGTTGGGCATCAAAAGGTGAAAAAATAATTGTACGATTCAACAATAAAACTTTCCGTACCAAAACCCCGGCAGATGGCAAATGGTTGATATCCCTGCCAGCGATGAAAGCCGGCGGCCCCTATACCATGGAGATTTCGGGCAAAAACAAAATAAAACTAAAAGACATACTTATCGGCGATGTCTGGGTATGCGCGGGGCAATCAAATATGGTGCACCAAATGGAATTGCATAGCATCCTGTATGCCGAGGATATCGCCAGGGCCAACAACCCAGAGATAAGGCATTTTTTTATTCCGACTGTGAGTAATCTACAGGGACCCTCGAAAGACCTGCCGACCGGTTATTGGAAATCGGCCACAAAAGAGGATATCAAAAGGTTTTCAGTCGTTGCATACTTTTTTGCCCTGTCCATTTATCAAAAATACCAGGTACCCATCGGACTTATCAATGCCAGTGTTGGTGGTACACCTATTGAAGCATGGACAAGTGAAGAAGGCCTGAAAGATTTTCAAAACATTGTCAATACGATACAAAAAAACAAAGACACATCATACGTCAATGAGCAGTATCGGATGACGGCTGCAAGAATTGCCAATGCCCCCAAATCAAGGGACCTGGGAATGACAGGTAAAATAAAATGGTATGATCCCGCCTACGAGCCAAGAGGCTGGCGAACGATCAACATTCCCGGGTACTGGGAAGACCAGGGGGTAAAAGATCTTAACGGCGTGGTATGGTACAGGCGGGAAATCGAGGTACCCCCCTCTATGGAAGGTAAAGCTGCCCGGGTATTCCTCGGGAGAATTATCGATGCCGATATATTATATGTGAATGGTCAGCAGGTGGGCCAGACAACATATCAATACCCCCAAAGAAGGTACAATGTTCCGGCAGGCTTATTAAAAGCTGGCAAAAATTTATTCGTTGTGCGAGTAACCAACCAGGCTGGTAAAGGAGGATTCGTCTCCGACAAACCATATTATCTTTTTACCGGCAGTGATACCATTGATCTCAAAGGATATTGGCAATACAAAGTCGGTGAGGTTTTTGTGCCTGGTGGCAGCTGGACAGGGTTCACTGTGCAATACCAGCCCACAGCCTTGTACAATGCGATGATAGCGCCGATGATCGATTATACGATTAAGGGATTTCTGTGGTACCAGGGTGAGGCCAATACAACAAGGGCTGAAGAATATGCAAAATTGCAGCCCGCCCTGATACAGGACTGGAGAAAAAAATGGAGACAAGGAGAGCTTCCTTTCTTCTATGTGCAACTTCCAAACTTCATGGATGCGAACTACCTTCCTTCCGAAAGCCAGTGGGCCATGCTTAGAGAATCGCAATTGAAGTCTCTATCTGTTCCCAATACGGCTATGGCGGTGGCTATCGACCTTGGAGAATGGAATGATATACATCCCGACAATAAAAAAGATGTCGGCCTGAGACTTGCTCTTGCCGCACGAAAGCTTGTGTACGGGGAGGATATAGTTTATTCCGGTCCGTTATATAAATCTTACAGCATCGAAGGAAATAAAATCATCCTCAGCTTTGATCATACCGGCAGTGGCCTGGTGACAAATGATGGGGAAGAACTTGCCGAATTCGCCATCGCGGGAGCAGACAAAAAATTTGTGTGGGCCAAAGCAAAGATTGAAAACGACCAGGTGATCGTATGGCACGAAGATATAAAGGATCCAAAATATGTCCGCTACGCCTGGGCTGATAACCCTGTAAATCCAAATTTATATAACCGGGATGGACTACCTGCATCACCATTCAGAACCGATCAGTAGCTATAAAATAAAAGATCCTTATGGAAGGCTCAATACGGCCAAATTTTTAAGTGTATAAATAACATTTATTGTAAATTTAGATACAGGTACATTATACGGGCCTGTTGAAGGCCCTGCCTTCAATTTCTTGTATTTAAATATCAGCTACCTGGATCTTTTTCAGAATATTAACTATTAGAATCAATATCTCTAAACTGAAATTCAATGAAATCAATAATTATTTGCCTTAGCGGAATGATCATGCT
>JAEYOL010000095.1 GCA_023411775.1 Bacteroidota bacterium
TACCTACGGCACTCAATTTACCTGGGGAACATTTGTGCTAACAAAGCGCCGCACCGATGGGGCTGTGATCCCGAATGATTCAAATTGGGAATTCAATTGAGAATTTTAGAATGTGCTGTTAATTGCCTCAGGAGCTTCGAACCGCAGAAAATGATCGACTATCTTTGCATCATGTTTACAAAAGATGATCTTCAAACGCGCTGGTGGTCACTCGAGGCTAAATTGGTGGAGCGATTCGATAAAAAACCGGACCTGGAAACAATATTATTCCTGATCGGCATGCAGGAAACGGGTATCATCAGGCAAAAAGTGACGAAGGAACAAAAGCAGGACCTGATGCATGTGGCGGTTTGCACAGTTTTGATGCCAAGCGGTTATTATGAACTTGAAAGAAAAGATGAGGAAGGCTGGCCGCATTTCAGGCAGCTAAAACCTATGCCCGATATGAATCCTATCGAACAGGAAAGCTTTTTGAAGGATCATGTTTTATTGTATTTTGAAGAAAATAGCTTCTAACCAATCTTCCGGTCCTGTAAATTTTTCCAAAATAAATATGCCAATGAAAAGGATATTTTTCTTCCTGGCCGGCCTGTTGATGCTTCAGGCTGGTCTTGCGCAAAAAGAAGTCGTTGTAAAAAAGAAAGACCGCAAAAGAGACGTGCTGATACAAACCAGTATGGGTGACATGATAGTGAGGCTATCCGACTCCACGCCACTGCACCGCGACAATTTCCTAAAACTGGTAAAACAAAAATATTACGACGGGATACTCTTTCACCGGGTGATCAACAATTTTATGATACAGGCCGGTGACCCAAACAGCAAAAACGCCCCGGCGGGGAAGGCTCTCGGTAATGGCGGACCGGGTTACACCATCCCGGCCGAATTCAGGCAAACCCTTTTTCATAAAAAAGGAGTGATCGCCGCAGCCCGTGAAGGCGACCAGGTAAACCCGCTAAAAGCCAGCAGTGGCAGCCAGTTTTATATTACACAGGGAAGAAAATTTTCTGATGCCGGGCTCGATTCAGTTGAAACATACCGGCTCAACCGAAAGATCCCTGCCGAACAAAGAGAAGTTTATAAAAATTTGGGCGGCACACCACACCTCGACCAGGGTTATACGGTGTTTGGAGAGGTGGTGAGCGGACTTGAGACAGTCGATAAGATCGCTGCCGTTCCCACCAGCAAAGCTGCTGATCGTGACCGTCCTCTGGAGGATGTGGTGATTAGTAAGATGAGTTTGGTGAAACGAAAAAAGAAGCGCTAGATACTGGATGCTGGATGCTGGATACTGGATGCTGGATGCTGGATGCTGGTGACAAAAAACCCCGGGATTAACCCAGGGTTTTTTAGACTATGTTGAGACTAATTCCAAATTACTAATCCCCGATTCCTGCAAAGACTACTGCCCTATTCCCTGCTGGCCACCACTTGTGTTGGCTCTTTTATTCTCGTCTTCAATACCAGTTTTCCTTTGTCTTGCAGCTTTCACGGTATTGCTTCCAAAACGATAACTGAAGTTGAGTTTCACCTGTTGCATTTCACCGTTTCCGCTAAACACGCTGTTGGTACCTGCGAAATTGGTAGATCCACCCCACTTCATGGTCTTGAATATATCGCTCCAAACGGCGCGGAAGGTGCCCTTTCCTTTCAATACTGTCTTCATAAAACCAATGTCTACATAACCCATAGCTTTAGACTTCACAACACCCTGCCAAACCGAAGGAGAAATATACAGACCGCTCAGCTCACCTTTCCATCCCTTACCAAAGTCATAGCTGTTTTGCATAAAGAATGTCATCGAAAATACTTCCTGGTTTACTTTCCTGTCACCCTCACCAAAATTGGCTTTATAGTGAGAATACGCTCCGTTGGTAGTAGCAAAGAAGCTATACTTCTTGTACTGGAACGGGTAGCTGATGTTTATGCTGACCACATCCTGTGTTGCCAGGTTTTTCTTCATCAGGAAACCCTTTGTTTTATCAATTGTATCGGGCAATTGAGCAAATACATCCTGTACATGACTATAGTTTAACACCGTTGTCAGTTTGTATTTATAGATATGGGTAAGACCCACGCTATTGGTGTATTGCGGTTTCAATTCCGTATTACCCTTCATATAAGTGTACTCGTTCAGCTTAAACTCAAATGGGTTGAGATCCTGGTAAGCCGGGCGATCGATCCTGCGGCTATAAGAAAAGGTGAACTGGTTCATCGGGTTCTTATTGAATGAAACTGAAGCGCTGGGGAAGAAATCAGTATAATCGCGATCAAAGGTAGAGTCGATATCCTTTGTAGTCCCGTTGCTCTTTTCAAAGCCGGATGAAACACCTTTTGCATGTGTGTTCTCTGCACGTACACCCAGTTGTACCATCACGCCCTTGAACTGTTTGTTGTAGTTCAGGTATAGCGCATTGATATTTTCCTTGTACTCAAAAAGATTATTGATATCAGTAATTTGTGAATTGGCAAGATCATGACGCATAAAATGATTATCGGTATTCACGAATCCGATCTTACCGCCAATGCCGAGTTTGCCTCCCTTGAAATTCTGCTCGTAGTCAGCTTTGACAGAATACAGGTCAATATTTGTAGGCGCTACGATATCTGAGATGCTATGACTTATCTCTGTAGTGCCATCGCCCTCATAATAACGGTTGGGCTGGTATTGAATTGAACGTATTTTAAAGAAACCATAATCGGCATCAATGTTCAGATCTCTTCCATCAGCTTCAGTATGTTTGAAATTGAGGTTCGCATTCACATTATCGCGACCCATGTTGTTGTCGTTGGTGGCTTTCAGGATACGTACCAACTCGTTGGTCGGCAGATAATCGAAATACATCGGGCCTGAAGTATTGAAATTATTATCGGCGATATTACCGTTTACAACCAGGCCAAGGATATTTTTCTTATCCATGAAATAGTCGATACCTGCTTTAAAACCATGTGAATTATTCTTAAATATCATGCGGTTATTTTGAGTGAACAGTGTATCAAACTGTTCCTTCCGCATATTCATATTCATCCGGTATTTCCCGTTATTATAGTTGTAATTCCCAAACACATTTATTTTTCCATTGCGGTGATTGAGGTTCACACCACCATTGTATTTAGGATAATGTCCCTGTACATATCCCAGGTTAACAGAACCATTTGTACCGAATGCTTTGTTCTTTTTCAGCCTGATATTGATAATACCTGCATTACCTGCAGCTTCATATTTGGCTGAAGGATTAGAAATGATCTCTATCGACTCGATTTGTGCCGACTGCATACTTTTCAGGTAATTGGCCAGATCGGTACCACCCAGCGGACTGGGCTTGCCATCGATGTAGACCTGCACTCCATTTTTACCAGCCAGGCTGATATTATCATCCTTGTCGACAGTAACGCCGGGCGATTTGCGCAGCAGTTCGAGGGCGTCATTTCCTACCGAGTTCATGGTGCCTTCTACATTTACGATCATCTTGTCGGCCTTCACTTCGATCATCGGCTTTTGAGAGCTGACCGTCACACCCTGCAATGCACCTTCTTTTTTCACCATGCTCAATTCACCAGCTGATATTTCGCCGGCGCCTGAGACTTCAATTGCTTTGGAAATTACAGGAAGGTAGGCCACATGTGAAACGCTGAGCAGGTAAGTTCCCTGCTCTGTTTCGAATTTGAACTTGCCCTCGCTGTCAGTAACAGATAATTTTATTACGGACGAGTCTTTTGCGTTCAGTAATGAAACAGTTGTTTTATCTACTGCTTTTCCCTGGTCGTCTTTTACTGTGCCTGTAATTGTTGGATAGGTTTGTGCTGCCACGGCCGAACTGAATAAAATGGCCAAAGCCAGCATTGTAGTTAGTTTTCTCATAATGTTCCCACTTTTAGATAAGGTGCACAAAGATACCGGCGTGTCATAGAAGTGTAAAGTCATTGCCGACCAGTGGTGCAAAAACTGGCATGAACGGCGATAATATTCCGGCGAATTGCGAAAAATAATTATGGCGCCGGGCATTTTCTAAATGCTTTTACTCATATTTGCGCTTTAAATCATTCATTATGAATTATCCCGATAATCTCCGCTACACAAAGGACCATGAATGGGTCCGGCTTGAAGGCAACCAGGCAACTATTGGTATCACCGATTTCGCGCAGCGCGAACTGGGTGATATCGTGTATGTTAAAGTTGAGACTGTTGGACAGGCGCTCGGTGCAGCCGCGGTATTTGGAACGGTTGAGGCCGTTAAAACGGTATCTGACCTGTTTTTGCCGGTTAGCGGGACCATCAACGAGTTAAATCCTGCCCTGGCCAATGCACCTGAACTGGTGAATAACGATCCCTATGGTGAAGGATGGATGATCAAAATGACAGTCGACAATCCTGCAGATGTGGAAGGTTTGATGGATGCGAAGGGATATGAGGCGATGGTAGGATAAGGAGGAGTCGGGAATAGTTCGTAGTTCGAAGTTAGTAGTCAGAGTTTCCGGCAACGTCTGACGTCCTCGTCTGACGTGCGGGAGTAGTCGGGAGTCGGGAATAGTTCGTAGTTCCAAGTTCATAGTTAGTAG